>CALMJT010000106.1 GCA_937864365.1 uncultured Alteromonadales bacterium
TTCCAATTTCTTCACAATTTCAATCCCTTACCGTTCTTGAAATTGGCGACACATCTTGGTGTCGCAAGAAACTCTAGGTCAATCAGAGCTTTCTAAATTAAAAAATCCGGCTGAGAGTTCAATCTAAAAAATCGGCTCTCAATAAGCCAGTTGTATCGCTAGTGTTTTTTAAGGCTGTTCTGTAAAGCTTCGGCCTCGAATAACGCTAAATGCTTTAAGACGGTATTTAAATGCTGTTGACCACGATCGGGAGATAATTCTACGCCTGGTAATCGCAACCCATAATCGGCGTTATTTTTCTCGGCATCCACGGCTAAGTAGGTTAAACGAGACAGGCGATTTTCTCTGTCGAGTCCGACTAATAAATCCCAATCGAGCCATAATCGTGAATCAACAAAAGCACTGTAATTTTTGGTGAGCATACCTTGGCCACGAGCGTATTGTTTCCAGGCGACGTGTTTTAATGAGTCACCCTGTCGAAATTCGCGCAAGCTGTTAAAGTCTTCACCGCCATGAATGCTGTGCAGTTTACCTTCGTTTTTATTGGTAATAGCTTGTGGCATAGGGCCGCTGGCCAGTGGTTTTGGATAGGTTAAAATATTTACGTTTAAATCAACCAGGCTCCAGCATCGCCAAAGACCCAGCGGATGGCGAGATTCAATGACTAGCCTAGGCGGTTTAAACCAACCGCGGTATTCCGTCGGAATATACACGGTAATTCTTTTTTCGGTATCTTTAATAAAGTCTTCAACGACCACACTGCCCTTCGGCCAACTAAATTGCACGCTGTAGCGATCGACTCGTCCGGGATTAAACAGAAAATTAACTTCGGAAGATTCTCCGCAAAATACCGGTGTGGCACTTAAAAAGCGAATTTCACTTTGATGAAGATTTTTAAAGGTGTGCAATATACACACGTGAAATATCGCTAATAAAAAATACGAAAAAGCTAATGCCAAATTATTTTCGTAATTGGTACCGGCCAACCACACCAAACCGGTAGACAATAAATATCCCCAACCGGCCACGGTTGGTAATATAAAAAGTTTACGCTGTGTAAGTTGATGAGATAATTGCGCGGGAATATTACGTTCAAGAAGTCGCTCAAATTGCGCGCGAAAGTATCTGCGCGGGTTAAGCGAAAACGTCGACATTTTCTAGTACTCGCTCAACCAACGCGTAACCGCTCTGTCCCGAATAGTCCGCCGCATCACGCACTCTGTGTCCCACAACCGATGGCAGAAGGATTTGTAAATCTTCAGGCACAATATGACTACGCCCGTGCATTAAAGCCCAAGTGCGAGCACAGCGCATTAACGATAAAGCGCCACGGGTTGAGAGCCCGTAGGAAAACTCCGACGAGGAGCGCGTATAAGCAATTAAACGTTGAATATAGTCGAGCAAACTCGGTGACGCTTGCACCTTAGTAGCTGCGGCGTAAATCTTGTCGAGCTTATCGACGGTCATTAAACATTTTAAATCTTTGATTTTGGTTCTGGGATCTTCGCCGGCTAATAACGCCCGCTCTACGGTCGCGTCGGGATAACCCAAACTGATACGCATTAAAAAGCGATCAAGCTGTGATTCTGGCAGAGGAAAGGTGCCATCTTGGGAGCTGGGGTTTTGTGTGGCAATAACAAAAAACGGATGTGGTAATTTTTTCGCTTCGCCATCTACCGTAATTTGCCCTTCTTCCATGGCTTCAAGCAAAGCACTTTGGGTTTTCGGTGATGTTCGGTTAATTTCATCGGCTAATAACAGTTGTGTGAATACTGGGCCGGGATGAAATTCGAATTGTGCGGTGCTTTGGTCGAAAATTGAAATACCGGTGATATCAGACGGCAACAAATCACTGGTGAATTGGACACGAGCGTATTCAAGTCCCAAAACCTTTGCCAAGGTCTGCGCCAAGGTAGTTTTGCCCATACCCGGCTGATCTTCAATTAACAAGTGACCTTTACTGAATAAGCAAGCCAACGCCATTTTTATTTGATGTTCTTTACCATGAACAATCTTACTGATCTCTGCTACCAGTGAATTAACTAATGCTTCCATGAATACCTAATCGTTTGCAGTGAAATCTGAGCGTAAGGATTATCGGCCAGAGGCCTCTGCTCGCCAAACCCAAAGTTTGACAGCTTTTACAATCTTAGTTGCCATTAAGCCGAGAAAGACGTCGTTGAACAAGGAAAAGAGAATGAACTCGTGAGATTTGCGACGAGTTTTGGCTTTTTATTCCACGAATGTTGTGTCTAGAAAATATTTCTTAACCGAAGAACTAACCAAGCCAGTTATAATCGTCATACACTTAAACTCAAGAGGTATAAACTTTGTACAGCGGTAAAATTCCTCCCGTCGCTTGGGCTTATATAGCATTGATCATCGTCTCGATATTACTGCCTATTGCTGTGGGCGTGATGATCACCAAGCTCTATCGTGTATTCCGACCAATTCAGAAAAATCAATTGCAGGGATTGGCCGCCGTTGGTCATAGCGAGCGCGATGGATTTTTTAAGATGGTTTTTATTGGCTGGTTGATCTGCTTGCCAATTTACATTGTGGTTTATCAGGCTTTTGCGAGTTAACGGCGAACGCTGAAAAATAAAGAGAAGAGAGAAGAAGCGAAGTTGCGCCTTATAGACTGCTCTAGAAGGCGCAAATCTGAGACCGAGATCTAACGATTAACCATTCAGCGCTGCTACGCCGCGCTCTAGATCTGCAATTAAATCTTCAATGCTTTCGAGTCCTACCGAAATTCGAATCAAACTTTCTGTGATCCCGGCAGTACGCTTATCATCATCGCTTAAACGACCGTGAGTGGTTGTCGCAGGATGAACGATGGTAGTTTTGGCATCGCCTAAATTCGCCGTCAAAGACATAATTTTGGTGGCATCGATAAATTTCCACGCTTGCTCACGACCACCAACAACACGGAACGATAAAACACCGCCAAAGGCTCGTTGTTGCTTGGCAGCCAGCTCATGGCCCGGATGAGATGCTAGACCCGCATAGAATACTTTTTCGATAACCGGATTGGCTTCAGTGGTTTTTGCGTGCAGCCAGTTCGCCAGCGTTAAAGCATTCGCGCTGTGTGCATCCATTCGCAAGCGAAGAGTCTCTAATCCTTTTAAAAAAACCCAAGCGTTGAAGGGGCTCATGGTTGGCCCACAGCTGCGCACAAATGCCAAAGCTTCGTCCATATCGGCGACATTACCCACAATCGCGCCACCCACACAACGGCCTTGACCGTCTAAATATTTGGTCGCCGAATGTACGACGATATCAGCACCTAAACTTAATGGTCGCTGCAACGCCGGCGTACAAAAACAGTTATCAACCACCAGCTTGCAACCGCCTTTGTGGGCGATTTCAGCCAACCGAGCGATATCCACAACATCACATAAAGGATTCGATGGTGTTTCGATAAACATCAAACGAGTTTGATCGGTAAGTGCCTGCTGCCACTGATCGTAATCTAGAGGATTCACAAAGGTTGTGCTAACACCCATTTTGCCCATGTATTTGTTGAACAAAACCGACGTGGTGCCAAACACACTGCGTGAACAAATCACGTGATCGCCAGATTTCAAAAGCGCCATGCACAGAGTAAGAATCGCCCCCATACCCGACGACGTCGCAACTGCGGCCTCGCCACCTTCAAGCGCCGCGATGCGTTCTTGAAACACACGTACGGTTGGGTTGGTGTAACGCGAATAGACATTACCCGGCTCTTCACCGGAGAAACGGTTTGCCGCCGCCTGAGCGGATTCAAACACGTAGCTGGATGTGGTAAAAATTGGCTCGCTGTGCTCACCTTCTTGGGTGCGACGAATTCCCGCGCGAACCGCAAGGGTGTCTATACCAGCGTCACG
Organism: uncultured Alteromonadales bacterium; assembly: GCA_937864365.1. Taxonomy (GTDB): domain Bacteria; phylum Pseudomonadota; class Gammaproteobacteria; order Pseudomonadales; family Cellvibrionaceae; genus Sessilibacter. Next base: position 3,873 of record CALMJT010000106.1, read on the forward strand.
TAGAAAGTGTTCATCGTCAAAAATATCGTCAATCATTTGAATAAAATCACTTGGTCATTCGATGTTCAAAACCAGTCTTCAGCGCAGTAATTGCGAGAACCGGTCCGATGGTAAACGCACTCAGAACCGCTCAAAATTCTGTTACATAGACGAGTCGCTGCTTTCGTTATGAATGCCAATCAGCGCGTCTTCTTGACTGGACTGTAAGTTTTTATTCGACATGGCCGAATCATTACGGGCTGCGGCCAACTTGTCGAGATAATCTTGGTCAACGTCATCGGTAATATATTCACCCGTAAATACTGCCGATTCGAACTCTTCAATATTCGGATTACCGTCATGAGAAGCGGCAACAAGATCATCAATATCTTGATAAATCAACCAATCAGCACCAATCTCTTTACGCACATCTTCTTCCGATCGGCCATGGGCAATCAGCTCAGTGGCACTCGGCATATCAATACCGTAGACGTTTGGAAACTTCACCGCAGGTGATGCGGAAGCAAAATACACTTTTGCCGCGCCCGCTTCACGAGCCATTTGGATAATTTGTTGGCAGGTGGTGCCTCGCACAATGGAGTCATCCACCAACAACACGTTTTTACCTTTAAACTCTAGATCGATGGCATTGAGCTTTTGACGTACCGATTTTTTGCGTTGTTGTTGGCCGGGCATAATGAAGGTACGACCAATGTAGCGATTTTTCACCAAACCTTCGCGGAATTTAACGCCAAGATTTTGAGCAACCATCTGGCCCGCTACTCGGCTAGAATCAGGAATCGGGATCACCACGTGAATATCGTGATCGGGGCGCTCGCGAACTATTTTCGCGGCTAAACGTTCACCTTGGCGCAGGCGTGACTTATAAACAGAAACACCGTCCATTATGGAGTCGGGTCGAGCAAAGTAAACGTGTTCGAAAATACACGGGCGCAAGCGCGGTGCTTCGGCGCATTGCTTGGAATAAAATTCAGCATCTTTGGTGATAAAAATAGCCTCACCGGGAGCGACGTCTCGCAGCAGTTGATAGCCACTGGAGCTAAACGCGCAGCTCTCAGACGCAATCATGAACGATTTGCCTGCCGAGGACTTTCTGTGACCAATAACCAATGGTCGAATACCGTTAGGATCGCGAAAGGCCACAATTCCGTAGTCGGCGATCAACGCAACTACCGCATAACCACCTCGCACCCGTTCGTGAACTCGGCTAATTGCTGTAAAGATGTCATCGGGGCTGGGCTGGAGCTTATTGAGCTTTTGTAATTCGTGGGCAAAAACGTTTAGCAGAACTTCTGAGTCAGAATCGGTATTGACGTGGCGTAGATCGGTTTTATAGATGTGTTCTTTCACTTCCTCGGTATTGGTTAGATTACCGTTGTGTGCCAATCCAATACCGTAGGGTGAGTTTACATAAAACGGTTGCGCAAGCGCGGGTCCGGAGTTACCGGCTGTTGGATAACGGACATGACCGATACCATATTTACCGACCAAACGTTGCATGTGGCTTGAGCGAAACACATCACGAACCAAGCCGTTTGCTTTTTGTTGTGCAATACGGCCATCGTGACAAGTCATGATACCGGCGGCATCTTGACCTCGATGTTGAAGCATAGTCAGCGCATCATACAAATCCAAATTGACATTTGTATGGCCTACAACACCAACAATTCCGCACATAGAACTACCTCTATAAGTTTTACAGCTCAGTCTGAGCTGGTTAGAGCAAATTAAACCAGATCACAGAAAGCGGGTTTTACCCCAAAATCGACGAATATAAACCTTTGATTGCATCCACAATCTCTTTAAACCAGCTTTCCATTTTTAAAAACTGGGGAATCAAAGCCGATTCCTGCCACCAACCGTCTTGGTCGATGGGAATGTAGTCAGGTAGAGTGATAAGGATCGCCAGTATCACAACAACTGCTCTTAATAAGCCAAAGAGTAGTCCTAAAAATCGATCAGTACCGCTCAGTCCGGTAGCATCAACGAGTCCGCTGATTAATAATCTTATGATGCTGCCAACGATAAGCGTGGAGAAGAATAAAATCGCAATCGCTACTATGTCTCGCAGTGATGGCGTTTCAATATGCGGCGATAACACTTCGGCCAGCGGTTGATGAAACAAAACAGCGATTATTAGCGCGGCCGACCAAATGACTAGCGACAAAGCTTCCTTTACAAACCCACGCCAGAGGCTGATCAATCCAGAGATAACCAAGGCTGCAACAATAGCCCAATCGGCCTCATTCATAGCAATTCCAGTGACTTATTTCTCAAACAATACGGGGATTCAAAGTGGCCATACTCAAGAAAGCTCGCGATTCTAACAGAGCGGTCACAAAAATCATCAAAAAGCTGAACTTGCTGCACCGTTATCGGACAAGATTTTCCTCGAATAATGTGCTTGCTTTAGGGTTGATAGCGCATAATTAATGAGTCGATACGATATGCGGCGTCGATTTTTACTTTAATGTCTGAGGCGTCATTGCGATTAATATTGGGACCAACTAGAACGCGGTACACGGTTTTGTTATCGCTTTGAAAAGGTCGAACAAACGCCTTGAAGCCGTCGTCGATAAGCTTTTGGCTGTACTCCTGGGCACGCTCGCTGTTGGAAAAACTACCCACCTGCAAAACCCAGGCTTTTGGCAGGCCATATTCATCGAGTGAGGGGTTTCCGTCGGTTTCGTCAGCAGGTGGTGAAATAGATTGTTTTGGTTCAGAGATTTTTGGCGGCACTGATAGGGTTTCGGAAGAGCTAGTATTAGAGCCAGAGTTTTGCTGAACCAAATTTGGCACGTCTTCCGGTTGTTCTGGGACAGGTTGAAAGAGCTCATCAGGGTTTTCAACCGTGTCGATTCCCAATGGCTTACTTGGCTCTGGAATCGGTTCAAACTCAAATTTCGGAGCAATGGGCACTTGGGTGGTAGTATCAATCTCCGGTTCAACTTCACGAAACAGCAAACTCGGCAAAAAAATCACGGCGACGGCACCAAGCACCGCGGCACCAATAATTCGTTGTTTTACACCACTATCCAACGCTCTTTTCCCTCTTTAAGTTTCGGGTCAATCTTGCTGAAATTTCCGACATTTGACAGCTGGATACATAGCAATTAAACCTCAACATTCAGTGCCCGCATTCCAGCTTCAACGGTGTAGAACGAACCAAAGATATAAAGTTCGACAGGATTGGTTCCGTTATCGCTCAGATGTTCGAGTTTAGATAAGGCGGAGTCCAAGGATGACTTGAAGTCGTTGAAAACAACCAACTCCACCTGAGGATCAAGCTTTGGCCTTAATAACGTTGCTGTGTTTTCCGGTGTAGATGCTCGGCTATTATCTTCAAGAGTTGGCAGGAACCATCCTAAAAACAATCCTGCCAAGGGTTGAAAAATTTCGGCCAAATCTTTATCGGCCATGGCAGCACATAGCGCGAGCCGCGCAACCTTCGGGCTTTTCTCAATACGACTTGCCATACTTCGTGCTGCGGCCGGGTTATGTGCAACATCTAAAATAACCGTCACATTACCAATCTGAACGCGATGATTGCGGCCAGCCAATTGCAAATTTTGAACAGTTTGCACAAGAGCTGGTTCTGCTGGCAATTGACCCAAAAGCGCCAAGCCAGCAATGGCTGAGGCAACACTGCCAATGGGCAAATTAGGAGCCGGAACAGAAATTTCTAGCGTATCACTGGCGTCTTTTTGCAACGATATCTGCAAAATGCCGTCATTAACGGCGTAGCGAAATCCGCTAAAGCAATCGTAAAGCCGAGCACCGCATTGATCAGCATAAGCGCTGATCGACTGAGGAGGATCACAGTCGGCGCAAATCGCCGGTGTGTTCGCTCGGAATATTCCCGCTTTCTCTCGACCAATCGATTCTCTGTTATCGCCAAGCCATTGCACATGATCAATATCAATAGAAGTAACAACGCACAAGTCTGCATCGATGATATTGGTGGAGTCTAATCGCCCGCCGAGCCCAACCTCTAAAACAATAAAATCAACCTTGTGCTCTTTGAACAAGTACAAAGCCGCTAACGTAGAAAATTCAAAGTACGTTAACGAGATATCGCCTCGGGCATTATCGATGGCGGCAAATGCAGAGAGAATATCGGAATCCGTCGCCGAGGCGTTATTAATACGAATGCGTTCGTTATAGCGAAGTAGGTGTGGAGAGGTAAAACAACCAACGGTTTTACCTTGGGCAAGCAACAAAGATTCAAAGCTTTTAACGCAGGAACCTTTGCCGTTAGTTCCAGCAATAGTGACGATTTGCACTGGCTGCGATTTTAATCCAGCAGTATCAATCGACATATTACTGGCAACAGCAGCAATTCGGTTGAGACTCATGTCGATGGCTTTCGGATGGAGCGTTTGCTGCCATTGCAGCCAACCATCAAGAGTCTCGTAACGCATGAACTGAACTAACCTAGAGAAGAATTCTAATTAGGAAGCGATGGCAACGCCGGTAAACTTAGAGAGCAAACTCGCGACTCGATCACGCATATCGTTGCGATGAATGATCATGTCAATGGCGCCATGCTCCAGCAAAAACTCACTGCGTTGGAATCCGGCCGGAAGTTTTTGACGAATGGTCTGCTCAATAATCGCAGGACCCGCAAAACCTGCACGTGCGCCCGGTTCAGCCGCATTGATGTCGCCCAGCAATGCCAAAGATGCCGATACACCGCCATAAACGGGATCGGTCATGATCGAAATATAAGGAATACCTTCTTGCTTTAGTCTCTCAATAACGGCACTGGTTTTGGCCATTTGCATCAGTGAAATCAGCGCTTCTTGCATGCGCGCACCACCGGTTGCTGAGAAGCACACCAATGGTATTTTTTCTTTCAAAGCCAACTGTGCCGCACGGGTGAAACGCTCACCAACCACGTAACCCATAGAGCCGCCGTGAAAAGCAAATTCGAACGCTACCGCGACTACTGGCATGGTTTTTAAAGTACCACGCATTGCGATGAGCGCTTCTTTTTCACCGGTGGCTTTTTGTGCTTCGGTTAAGCGATCTTTGTATTTTTTAATATCTTTGAATTTCAAGCGATCAATGGGTAATACATCGGTTGCTAATTCTTCGCGACCATCTTGATCCAAGAAAATATCGAGGCGACGACGAGCGCCAATGCGCATATGGTGATCACACTTTGGACACACATCATTGTTGCGCTCAAGCTCTGGACGGTACAAAACCGCTGCACATTTAACGCACTTTTTCCAGAGGCCTTCAGGTACCTTGCTGGTACCGCGCTTACGCTGAGACATGATTACGTTGGGTTTAATTTTTTCTAACCAACTCATAATTTTTCTGCTTTAAAAATTAACTTTTACTCAAAATCAACACTTGAAGAATCAAGCGCCTAATTATTCAACCGGAAGCAATTATTGCTCGTCGATGGCCTTACGAATAGGTTCGATAAGATCACCAACAGCTTGTGCAATCATTTCTGGACTTTCGTTTTCTAACTCGCCCATTTTGGCAACTAATAAACTTCCTACCACAACGCCGTCGGCACTTTTGCCAATGGCTTTCGCAGATTCACCGTCTTTGATGCCAAAACCTACGCAAATCGGCAAATCAGTCATCGTACGCAATTCATTGATGCGTTGATCAACTTCAGCGATGTTTAAATGGCCAGCACCGGTCACGCCTTTTAAAGACACATAGTATAAAAAGCCCGAAGCCATGGAGACAATTTTTTCTGCTCGCTCTCGTGGCGTGGTTGGCGCTAATAAGAAAATATTTTCTAATTCGGCGGTTTTTAACTTATCAATTAATATTGGGGCTTCTTCTGGTGGCAAATCAACCGTTAACAAGCCATCAACACCCGCGTTTTTTGCGTTTTCTGCAAAAACCTCGGCACCCATACGCTCAACCGGATTCGCATAACCCATCAACACAACGGGCGTATCCTGATTAGTTTCGCGAAAACTTTTAACAACAGCCAAAGTATTTCTTAAACTGGTTTTATGAGCTAGAGCACGCTCATGACCGCGCTGGATAACTGGACCTTCTGCCATTGGGTCAGAAAAAGGCACACCAAGTTCGATAATATCGGCACCCTTCTCTACCAGTTTGTGCATGGTTAGCAAAGTTACGTCTGGGTTTGGATCGCCATTAACAATGTAGGTAACCAGTGCTTTGCGGCCTTCGGCTTTGAGATCACTTAAGCGTTTCGAAATTCGATTCATAGTAGTGAATGCTTAATAATATTTTGGGGTAGAAGCAGCTCAATGCAGAGCTGCTCACTGAATATGCAATACGAAAATCAGACGACAATACCGTCGATTTCGGCAACGGTGTGAATGTCTTTGTCGCCACGGCCCGATAAGTTAACCACGATTGTTTGATCTGGCGTCATTTCACGAGCCAATTTATCGGCATAGGCAATGGCATGACTGCTTTCAAGCGCAGGGATAATACCTTCTACTCGAGTTAGCATTCTAAAGGCATTAAGCGCCTCCTCGTCATCAATGGCGCCATAATGCACGCGACCGAGGTCTTTCAACCAGCTATGCTCCGGGCCAACACCGGGATAATCAAGACCGGCAGATACCGAGTGGGTTTCGATAATTTGGCCGTCTTCGTCTTCCATCAAATAGGTTCGATTGCCGTGCAAAATACCCGGAATGCCTTCATTTAATGGCGCCGCATGCTTACCACTTTCTAAGCCGTAACCGGCTGCTTCAACACCGTACATGGCTACGGTTTCGTCGTTCAAAAACGGATGGAATAAACCAATTGCATTCGAACCGCCACCAACACAGGCCACTAAAGCATCTGGTAAGCGTCCGGTAAGCTCAAGGCATTGGCTGCGCGCTTCACGACCAATAATGGATTGGAAATCACGCACCAATTGCGGATAAGGGTGTGGGCCAGCGACGGTGCCGATAATATAAAAAGTATTATCAACATTAGTTACCCAATCGCGCATGGCTTCGTTCATTGCATCTTTTAGGGTTTTAGAGCCTGAAGTTACGGGAATAACCTCTGCGCCCAGTAGTTTCATTCGATACACGTTCATTGCCTGACGTTTAACGTCTTCGGCGCCCATGTACACAATACATTCCATACCCAAACGAGCGGCGATAGTTGCGGTAGCAACACCGTGTTGACCGGCACCAGTCTCGGCGATCACACGTTTTTTGCCACTGTGTTTCGCTAGCAGCGCTTGACCAATGGTGTTATTAACCTTGTGCGCGCCGGTATGATTTAAATCTTCTCGTTTAAGATAAATTTTTGCACCACCGGCGTTCTTGCTCCAGCGCTCTGCAAAATACAACGGTGAAGGACGACCCACAAAGTAAGCAAGATCTTTATCGAACTCGGCTAGGAATTCTGGATCGTTCTTTAGACGCTCGTACATTTCGGTCAGATCGTCTAAAGCAGAAATTAGGGTTTCGGAGACAAAACGACCACCGTAAGGGCCGAAATGTCCGGTTTTGTCGGGGAAAGCGGCGTAGTCAACATTAGCTGACTGAACTTTAGCCTGGCTCATAGCAAAATCTCGAAATAAAAATGAATACTAACGAAGTTCAGTTTTAGATTAATTTTGGAATGAACTATCGCCAGGGCGGATGTTTAACCGAATTAATAAACGACATCATTTTAGTGACGTCTTTTTGGCCGGGAGAACTTTCTACCCCGCCGCTCACGTCAACGGCGTAGGCTTCGGTGCTTGCTAGCGCACCAGAAACGTTATCGGGATTCAAACCACCGGCCAAAATAAGTGGGTATTTACAATAACGAGGGAATCTCTGCCATTCAAAACTCTGCCCTGTACCACCCGGAACTCCAGGCTTATAGGCATCGAGTAAAAAGCCACTGGCGCCTGTGTATTTATCCATCAAAGCTTCAACTTCTAGCCCTGGCGCCATGCGAAACGCCTTTATGTAGGGTCGAGAGAATTGAGCGCAATATTCAGGGGTTTCGTCACCATGAAACTGCAATAGGTGCAGAGGAACTTTTTCTAGAGTGGAATTAATAACATCAACAGAGGCATCAACAAACAAGCCAACCACAGTGGTAAAAGGACCAACTTTTAAGGCGATCTCTCTGGCAGTGTTAAGATCAACAAACCGAGGACTTTTGGGGTAAAAGACCAAACCAATAGCGTCAGCACCAAGCTCAACTGCTGATAAGGCATCTTCAACATTTGTCAGACCGCAGATTTTGACTCTTGGATTTGCAGACATTAAGAGATGCATTCCTCTAGGTATACAGAATCGGCAGACAACCAAATTATTCGACTATTTACACAGTTGTGCCTCAGAAAGCCGGCAATACTAACAGATTCTCATAACCGAATTCTACGAATAATCACAACAGTCTTTGGTGATTACCCTCAAACGAGAGCATTTCCCGCTCTGCACGAGTATGCGTGTGGGTTATAGATTTTTACTGCAAGCTTATAATACCGCATCCATAAACCGTTATCAGAGGTTAAGCACACAACCGGTGCGGAAACCTAATTAACCTATTCTTAATTAATCCAAGTACCTCTAGAGTTTCTTCTCTATTTTTCTGACAAAGTTTTCAACTTTTGACTGCGTGAGCTTCTCACTGGAGTAGAGCGATAGCATTGTGAAACTGCAATTCTTTGTGCAAGTTCCAACCAATGCTGTTTTAAGAATTCTCCGAACTGAGCGCCTTAAAATAAAGAAATCAACCCACCAAGGTGAACCTAAAGTAGTAATTACTTTAACTTCTTTTAAATGCGTTAACTTAGGCGCTATGGGACCAAAATCGGCGGCATGTTGATATGCATAACCAGGAGCCCAAACACGGTCAAACCAACCCTTTAATATTGCAGGGAATCCAAACCACCAAGTTGGAAATAATATAACTAAAGATTGAGCGTTTTTGAGCTGAGCTAGATCTTGCCCAAGAGCTTCGCTATCAAATTGTGAGCCGTAATAGCTTTTCCTTTCATTTGTTGTTAATACGGGATTAAACTCTTCTCTATAAAGGTCTTTGACCGTTACTTGGTAACCTTTAGATTCCAGGTGCTCAACAGACTTCTGAGCTAAGAATTTACACAAGCTGTTATCAAGTGGATGTGCTACAACCATTAAACAATTCACGAATATTTCCCTGTGTCTCTAGCCAAACAACCAAGCGCGCTAATTTGCGAAGTACCTTAAAGGATGGGTAAGAAAGCCCGGTCCTGGAATCGGAGTTGGAATAGCAAAGTGCGCCGGATATTCGACATGAACCAAATAAAGACCGTGTGGAGGCGCAGTAACACCACCGGCGGTACGGTCTTTTGCATCTAGAACTTCTTGCATCCAACCCAACGGTTTCTCACCAGCACCAATGGTTAACAAAACACCAACGATGTTTCGAACCATATGGTGTAAGAAGGCGTTGGCCTGAATCTCAATGATGATAAAGTCGTGCATCACCCCAATATCGATGTAATGGACTCGTCGAATGGGACTGACAGCTTGGCATTGTGACGCTCGAAATGAGCTGAAGTCGTGCTCACCCACCAACAATTGCGATGCTTGATACATAGACTGAATATCGAGTGTTCGCTTATCCCAAGTTACCTTCTTGTTGAAAATACCCGGCCGCGCTGGCGTGTTTTGGATGATGTATCGGTAGGTTCTACTGCCCGCGGAAAAGCGCGCATGAAAACTCAAATCCACGGATTTCGCCCATTTTACGGCAATTTGATCCGGTAATTTTGTGTTAACACCCAGTGTCCAAGCTCGCTCGGGTCGATCAACGGTTAAATCGAAATGGATCACCTGACCGCTGGCATGCACTCCAGAATCTGTTCGTCCCGCACAAACCAAACTTATTGGTTCGTTAGCGATATCACTCAAAGAGTCATGCAGTGCTTGCTGCACGGTTTGCGGATCGTGCGGTTGAATCTGAAAACCTCTAAAAACTGAGCCGTCGTATTCAACCCCCAGAGCAATTCGCCTGACATTAGCAGGTACTGTCATACCGGGTAAAATCTCGCAATTGGGAGAGTACTCTTTACGTGCAACCATGTGACTTGGAAATATATTGATAAAGTGATCGGGAAAGTTATTGAGAAAGCTGTTGATTGGCTGATTGGCGCGATATACCGACAATGACATATCCAATCCTGTAAGACGATTTTGTCGCGCTGCTATAAAAAAATACCCCAGACAAGCTGGGGTATTTTTAATTCAGCAATTTAACAAAAAATCTACGACGGTATTTTAGCCATTAAATCTTCAGCTTCTTGCTTTTGTTGATCGTTACCTTCACTCAAAACTTCATCCAGAATATCTCTAGCGCCATCAGCATCACCCATATCGATGTAGGCTTTAGCAAGATTCAGTTTGGTGTCAGATTCGTCGGTTCCCGCTAAAAAGCTCATTTCGGTATCGAGCTCGTTAAATTCAACTTCAGCCGAATCATCTAGGTTTTCATCTTGAATTGATGCAAGTGCTTCATCAAATACATCGTCAGACAAGTCCTCTAAATCGATGTCTTGTTCTGAAAGCTCAGGAATATCGATCTCAGACTCGGCAACATCAAGATCTTCTAGGTCAGAATCGAGCTCGGCATCGATGGTTTCTAACTCATCATCAATAGCAAGACCTTCATCTAAATCCAATTCAGAGTCTAACTCGAACGGATCATTACCTTCTAAATCCTCTAGCTTTTCGTCAGCATCAACAGTCTCAAGCTCATCTTCTATGTCAACGGAGGATAAGGTGTCCATCTCTTCATCTAAAGCTTCTAAATCAAGTGAGTTTTCTAGATCTGAAAGCTCCAGTACGCTGTCGT
>CALMJT010000107.1 GCA_937864365.1 uncultured Alteromonadales bacterium
AATTGGCGACACATCCTTGTGTCGCGAGAAACTCTGGTTAATCAGAGTTTCCTAATGTTTAAATTCACCAAAAATTATAAAAGCTCCCGTCAAAAATTCTGTTTAAACGCAGCTGGTTAAAGGTTTGAACAAGTTGCTAGACTTTATGTCTTAACGTCGCTGGTTTTGATCCCGTTCAGGCAAGCCGAGTTATCATCATGACTTGAGCTTGAGTAAAGCGTATTTACCTTCTCTAATTATTCACATTATTTGCGTTAAACAGCTTTGGGGGTTGAGTGATTTCTCGTAGATTGCACTTTTCGCGACCGACTCTTATTGGTTTAAAACCAATTTCATTGGCGTTATTTTCTGGCATGTTATGGCTTACATCTGCCCACGCAGAAGTAGCCTCTGAGCCCTTTGCTTCTAGCTCACAACCGTCTAAACCCACCCTTGTTGGTAACCCAAACAATGCCATCAATGAATGCGAACTGAATATATTAAATCAGCTCGATGGCGTTACCTTTAAATACAATGCCACCGTAAACTCTGTATCGGTTAAGTCTGAACGCACCATCAATTCCCTTGAAAACGATGCCTGGGAAATGCAATCCAGAGCCAATTGGTTATTTCTAGGAATTGAGGAAAAAAGCGTATTCGATTTACCCAGCTGGCAGCTGCGCGAATTTGAACATAAGCGCAAAGGCATGGGTGACGGCAAAGATTTAACCATTAAAGCCGATTACCAACAGCATACCTATGTGAGTGAATCCGCCAAAGGCGAAAACACGGTGATGTTCGACAACGAGTTACACGATGCTTTGAATTACCAATTGCGCCTGCAATTAGATGTAGCGTGTAACGCTCCGCAGGTTCAAGAACAAGGTGTTGATTATACGATTGCCAAAAAACGTGGTGTTAAAGAGTATCATTTTGAAATTGTTGGCAATGATGTTATCGATACCGACGTTGGCAAATTCGAGGCATTATTGATTGAAAAGCGTGATAGCGAAGACGACAGAGCAACACGAGTGTGGCTGGCAAAAGACTTGGCCTACAGCATTGTGAAGCTAGAGCACACAGAAGACGGCCAAACCAATAGCCTAAGCATCAGCGACGTGCCAAGACTGAATGCCATTAAGCAGGATTTAAGCGAACGCTAATTTTAAAGAACATCGGCAATAACTGCGCACTACTGCTAAATCAAACCAGGCTACAGGAAACTCTGATTAACCAGAGTTTCTCGCGACACAAGGATATGTCGCCAATTTCAAGAACGGTAAGTGATTGAAATTGTGAAGACATTGGAAATCGCATTGCAATTTCTATCCTCTGATTAACGCATAAAAAAACCTCGCTAATGCGAGGTTTTTTTATTTCAACGGTTGTTAATAGCAAACGCTATTAAAACAAGATGCGCGCGCGAATTGTGCCGTTGATTTTGCGAAGACGCTCTAGAGCCATTTCGCTGTAGTCTGCGTCGATATCAACCACCACATAACCAACGGTGCCTTTAGTTTGTAAGAACTGGCCACAGATGTTGATGTTGTTTTCAGAAAATACTCGGTTAATTTCAGACAAGATGCCCGGAATATTTTTGTGAACGTGCAACAAGCGGTGTGTACCCGTGTGTGCCGGTAACGCAACCTCTGGGAAATTCACAGAAGAAATAGTGGTACCGTTATCTGAGTATTTGACCAATTTTTCAGCCACTTCAGAACCGATATTTTCTTGCGCTTCTTGCGTAGAACCACCAATGTGTGGCGTCAAAATCGCGTTATCGTGGCCGCGCAGAGGAGAAATAAACTCATCGTCGTTACCGCGTGGCTCTACCGGGAATACATCGATAGCCGTACCGGCAAGGTGACCGCTCTCAAGTGCCGCCGCTAATGCTTCAATAACCACAACCGATCCGCGAGAAGCGTTCAGAAGAATTGCGCCTTTTTTCATGGCTGCAATTTCTTTTTCACCGATCATATCTTTGGTGGATGGCAATTCTGGTACGTGCAAGCTGACGATATCAGAAATGGCTAATAACTCGTTCAGATCGCGAATTTGCGTTGCATTACCCAAAGGAAGCTTGGTAATGGTATCGTAAAAACACACTTTCATGCCTAAGGCTTCGGCAAGCACACTGACTTGAGTACCAATCGAGCCGTAACCCACAATACCCAAGGTTTTGCCGCGAATCTCGTAGGAGCCTTCAGCGCTTTTTTGCCAGCCGCCGCGATGTGCATCGGCGTTTTTCTCAGGAATTCGACGCAATAATAAAATCGCCTCAGCAATTACCAACTCAGCTACAGAACGTGTGTTTGAATATGGTGCGTTAAACACCACAACACCGTGCTCTTGTGCAGCGTCTAAATCAACTTGGTTGGTACCAATACAGAAACAACCTACTGCGATTAGCTTCTCTGCGTTTTCAAATACTCGGCGAGTCAATTGACTGCGGGAACGAATGCCAACGAAATGAGCGTCTTTGATTTTTTCGATCAGCTCGTTTTCGGGCACTGCGGTTTTTATGTATTCGATGTTGCTGTAACCGGCTTGGGTCAGTGTATCAATCGCCGACTGATGCACGCCTTCAAGCAGGAGAAACTTAATCTTGTCTTTATTGAGCGACGTGTTGGCCATAATGCTCTTTAACCTCAACTAAATGGTTGCAATCACTGTAACGTTGATTGGCGGTGGTGCCAGTCAGCTGTCGCTGAACCAGCTAATTGCTTGGCGCCGTAGCGCTTTCTCTCATGGAGTTATAATAGGAAACTCGCATAAATGCGGAGCTTCTGTCGACACACTCTATCGACACAAATAAAACTGCATCGACACAAACAAAAAAGGTGTCGTTAATTTCAATAACTATCGCGTTATTGAAATGCCTGTTTTCTGAATTATTTACGAATAAATTCATCAGAAATCCCTAACGCTTCGAAACTCTAATCACCGAGTCAGCGCAATTAAACAGCGCTCTGCGGCGAAAAAGGGGCGCTATAATAGCACAGACCTGATTGTTCCCAAGTGCTGATCAGTAATTAATCTTTTTACCGGCTTTAGTATTCGAACCTGAATCGGTAAACGTACAACTAACTGACTGAGGTTTACGATGAGTCTGGATACCGTGATTGCACACATGAAATCCATTGCGGATCTTTCTTGGTCGAGTGGTAACCACCCGATGCACAAACGTGCGCTATTGGATTTGTATTTCGCAGCCAGTCCCGAAACACTCAACCTGGTGCCAAGCACAACCATAAAACCCGTACTGGTGGGAGATCTGCCCTGTGAGTGGATTCTTCCAGCCACTTGCCAAACCGAGCGACGACTTTTGTACGTGCACGGCGGCTCGTGGATGGCAGGCTCGTCGTCAAGCCATCGAGCCCTGATTTCTCGCATCGCGGAGGCCAGTCAAAGCGCGGTTTTAGCGCTAAATTATCGTTTAGCGCCGGAATTCCCATTCCCAAATGGCTTAGAAGATGTCATCCACGGCTTTCAATGGTTAATCAAACACGGCCCAGACTCCGAGAACCTAGCCGAACGCTGCTACATTGCCGGCGACTCTGCGGGCGGTAATCTAGCGCTTGCGTCGGTATTGGCCTTAAAAGAGCAACAACATAAGCTGCCGGATGCCTGCGTGCTATTGTCTCCAGCAATACATTTAAACTACCAGCGCAAAAATCTTACCGACAACAACGATCCCATTTTGAGCTTAAAAGCGCTGCCGTATGTAGTTGCCAATTATTTGCAGGAACAAGCGACGCTCAATAATCCGCTGGTGTCTCCGGTTTTTGGCGATCTAAACGAATTACCACCAACGCTTTTGCAAGTGGGCGATCGCGAAATATTGCTGCAAGATGCCCAAGAATTTATCGACGCAGCGCAGCAACAGGGCAGCCCTGTGGCATTATCGGTGTTTGCCGATATGCCTCACGTATTCCAAGGTTTTGCGCCAATTTTGCCGGAAGCCAATCAAGCGATTGCTGAAATTGGTGAATTTTTGCGACAAAATTAATCAAAGAGTTGTCATATACACGTTATTGGTAATTTGAGAAATACACAAAAGCGAGGAACAAATGTTGTACAAAAAGACCGCCATCGTGGCTGCGGTGCTGCTAGTAAGCGGCCTAAGTGCTTGTAGCTGGGTAAAACTGACTGATCAAGGTGAGCAAGTGGACGTGAGACGATCCACCAGTGTCGCCAATTGTAAATCTTTGGGCGTATTAACCGTCAGCGGCGTTGATAAGGTTACCGGAATCCCACGCAATAAAGACAAGGTTGAAAAAGAACTGCTCACCCAAGCGCGCAACGACGCCGCAGCCATGAATGCAAACGTGATCGTACCAATTGACCAGCCCGTAGAAGGCCGCCAACAATTCAGCATGTACCAGTGCCCTTGATAAACTCCTGGAACCTCTGATTAACTCATCCATGAATTAATCAGAGGACAGAAATTGACAATGCGATTTTCAATTTCTTTTCAATTTCAATCACTTACCGTTCTTGAAATGGGCGACACATCCTTGTATTGGGAGAAACTCTAGATTAATCAGGGTTCCCTCTTCAATAAATGTCTAAAAAATTACAGCGGCCTTCTAAAAGCCGCTGCTAATTGATCTAAGCTGTAATCTGTAACGTACGTAAATTTATTATCGAACACTCTAATTGCCTCTGTATTTTTATCGACTAACTAAAGAAAGCGTTAAAAAGGGGCGAGCCGATTAGTGTTTCCGATTAATCACGACTGGCTTACGCGTAACTACTTCTAAGTCGTACACAGTCATACAGCTTATTGGATATTAATCTTGCCCTACCGAATACATTCTCAAAACATACCCGTTGGTATCAGTGCCTGCGTTCTCGGCCAAGAAGTTCGCTATAACGGCGGTCATAAACGGTCGCGATTTTGTACCGACATTCTCAGTAAAGTGTTCGACTTCAAACCCTACTGCCCAGAAGTTGCCATCGGTTTGGGTATTCCAAGACCAACCATTCGCTTGGTGGGTGACCCCGAAAAACCGCGCGTTATCGGCAGCGACGATCCAAACCTTGATGTTACCGAGCGCATGTACAGTTACAGCGATACCACATCAAAACAATTAACTGATCTGTGCGGCTATATTTTTATCAAGAACTCACCAAGCTGTGGTGCATTTCGAGTAAAGGTCTACAACGACGATACCAGCAGCAAGAGCTACGGCTATCCCAGTGAAGAGAAAGGTAGAGGCGTATTTGCCGCAGCCGTGATGGACAACAATCCGCTGCTGCCGGTTGAGGAAGAAGGCAGATTAAACGACCCTCCATTGCGCGAGAATTTTATTTTGCGCGTTTTCGCTCTGCACTACTGGCGTGAATCCGTAGAGAAAAAGCCGTCCTTTGCTGCCCTGGTTGACTTCCACAGCCGCTACAAATACACCTTAATGGCGCATTCGCAGAAAGGTTATCGTGAAGCTGGCAGAATCGTGGCCAATCACGACAAAAAGCCCGAGCGCGAAGTACTCGACCAATACATTCATTGCTTTATGACTACGCTCAGCAAACCGGCAACGCGAAAAAATCACTGCAACACCCTGCAACATATTTTGGGTTATCTAAAGCGAACCGTTGACGGAGAAATTCGCAAAGACTTATTAGAAGTTATCGACCTATACCGCCGAGGTATTGTGCAGTTAAGTGTACCGGTAACCATGATCAAACATTATGTCGATCGCTACGGTAACGACTATATTCGATCACAAGTCTACCTAGACCCCTATCCTCTTGAACTCGGCCTACGCAATCAAATATAAATGACACAGACTGAAAAAACGCAGCTGGTTTGGCTGCGTAACGACCTTCGCATCACCGATAATCCAGCTCTTTATAACGCCTCCAAAAACGGTTTTACGGTTGCCGTGTTTTGCATCTGCGAAAAACAATGGCAAGAGCACAACGATAGTCCCGCAAAAATAGGTCTTATACGAGACACATTAATTGCGTTAGCGAAACAACTAAATACCAAAAATATCCCTGTAAAAATTTTAATATCAGACTGGTATGCGAATATTCCCAAACAACTCGCAAAGCTTTGCAGTAAATTAAATGTCGAATCGATTTGGTTTAATAACGAATACCCTGTTAACGAAGCCAAACGTGATTTACAGGTAGAAAAGGCCTTATCGCATATTGGTGTTAACACTCACCGCTTTGACGGAGACGTTATTGCAAAACCCGGTAGCGTCGTAAATGGCAGCGGCAGCATGTTTCAAGTGTTCACGCCGTTTGCAAACCGCTGGCGAAAAACCATAACACTATCGGATTTAGACGTTGTAAAAGCTCCCAGAAAACAATCAGAAAGCGCTATAAAAAGCGATAAAATTCCAGCTTTCGGCGGAAATTATCGTGAAGATTTGTGGCTGAGTGACGCCAATAAAATACACGCACATCTTGAGTCTTTTATCCAGAATAGAGAATCTGATTACGAAGAAAACCGTGATTTTCCGAACATCAACGGTACCAGTACCGTCTCGCCATATTTAACCGTTGGCTCCTTAAGTGTTCGAGAATGCCTAAACACATTATTAAAACATTCGGGACACGAAGCATTAGAAAAACAATGGACAACGGAATTAATTTGGCGAGAGTTTTATCGCCATCTAATGGCCAAAGATAAAAAGCTCAGCAAAGGTTATTGCTTTAAACACGTTGGCGATAACCTTCCGTGGAACAATGACAAACTGTTTGATCAATGGTGTCTTGGACAAACCGGCTACCCAATCGTTGATGCAGGAATGCGACAATTAAATCAAACCGGCTGGATGCACAACAGAGTAAGGATGATCGTCGCCGCGTTTTTAACAAAATTAATGCGCATTGATTGGCATCTCGGCGAAACCTATTTTATGCAACATCTTATCGATGGCGACTTCGCTAGTAATAACGGTGGTTGGCAATGGAGCGCTTCAGTAGGTGCCGACGCAGTGCCCTATTTTCGAATATTCAACCCTTACCGACAGTCGGAGAAATTTGACCCCAATGGCGATTATATTCGACGATTCGTTCCCGAACTCAAATCCATTACCGATAAAAAAATCCATCAACCCACAGACACACAGTGCGCAACATTAAATTATCCTAAACCCATTGTTGATTATGCCAAAGAAAGAAAATATACACTGGACATATTAGAGAAGACATTTAAGCAAATATAAATATGCATATTTTTGGGAAATTCTGATTAAATCACGAGGCAATTAATCAGAATTTCCGTTGGCATACACTCAATTATTCTAATAGTTAAAAACCGGATAACCTACAAAGCCTGATAGCATATTAAAAAAACAAAATAAACTAAAGTATTAACTTTAATTTATTTGCAAAAAAACTTTAAAAAAATAAGCCATAAAATAAAACTTATTTTGAACAACCTACTCTTACAGACGATTCAAAAAAACAACAATAAACTTCCCTAAATCGTCAACTCAGATGGTAGGTATAATCATGCCCAAAATATTTATACTTTTTATGGCTGCTTTAATTTCTCTTTGCACTGGCTGTGCATCATCCATTCATCCTGGCGGCGCAACTCCTCCGGGGTTACTGGCAAAATCGGTAACGAGTACTGCACCTTTATTATCTGCCCCTATAGATAAAGACAGCCAATCGAATAAATCCGGTGAATCTTCCGCAGGATCCGTTCTCTGGCTAGTGGGTTACGGCGACTCAAGCGTTACCAAAGCCATGGAAAATGGCAACATCTCTAAAATCCATCACATAGATTTTAAAAACGAGAGCTTTTTATTAGGCTTATTCAGCAAAACCACAACTATCGTTTATGGCGAATAAACAAGTGGGAGAACAATCTCCCATTTATTTTTGACATTTAAAACCATTTTATTTATCGTCACAGAAAACTCTGATTATTTTAGTGCCCGTACCAATACAAGTCTGTGCCGCAAAGCTCGGGAGCGATAAATAATTAAAGCTTTGAAAGAAAATTGGAAATCGCATTTTTGACTTCCGCCCTCTGATTAATTTTTTCACAACTTAATCAGAGGACTTAATAGAGAATTTTTGAACACTTTTATAATGTCTCTCGGCAACCTTACCGCACAAAAAATTGTTAGAAACACTAAAAATTCCATTTAAGGAATCAGCAGATTTACCGCTAAACCAGTAAATACAAAACCAACGAAATAATTAAGCCACACGCCGTATTTTGGCTCATTTCTTAATTTTGACGAAATTTTACCAGCAAGCTGTACAGCAATTACTTCTACGATCGCGGCCATAAATACGATAATAGCTCCCAGCAGTAACATTTGTAGCCCTGCATGCCCAGTATCTTTACGAACGAATTGTGGTAAAAAAGACAAAAAGAAAATAGCAACCTTGGGGTTAAAAAGGTCAATTAATACGCCGTGTTTATACGCCTGCCAAGGGCTTTTGTCTTTTATATTTGAATCGGTGAGCGATATTTTAGATGTTTTAAAAGCCTGAATAGCAAGATAAACCAGATAAGCAGCGCCTAAATACTTAATAAGTTTGAACCCGAATGGGTAGGATTGTATAACCGCAGAAACACCCAATGCGGCAGCGCAAACGTGCACCATAGCACCGGAACAAGCACCTAATGCAGCGGCAACGCCGACTTTTTTGCCACCAGAAATAGTTTGCGTTAGCACATAGATTAAATCTGGACCGGGCGATAAATTAAGTGCAAGTGCTGCAACAAAGAAAAAGCTCCAATATTCGAAATCAATCATAATCCATCACAGCTTAGGTAAAGTTAGCACTTAATAAAAAAATAAAGACCGATAAAAATCGGCCTTTATTGTGACGCAATCAAGTAGAAGAAACTCTGGTCAACCTAGAGTTTCCAGCGACACAGAGATGTGCCACCAACTCTAAGAAGTATAAGTGATCGAAATTGTGAAGAAATTGGAAATCGCATTTTCAATTTCTTCCCTCTGATTAAATCACGAATGCGTTAATGAGAGGTCCCTAGACTTTAACAACCACTTGATACAACTTTTCTGAATTTATTACTTACATTATTAAATTCATTTTAAACACAATATTTACGAATGGGTTTTAACACCTTCGGCTGTCGCAAGCAGCAATACATCCGCATTACGTGCCGCAAATAATCCATTGGTAACCACACCAACAATTTGATTAATCTGCGATTCCAACGCCACAGGATCGTGAATCTGCATGTCGTGAACATCAATAATAATATTGCCGTTATCGGTAACCACGCCTTCTCGATACACAGGACTTCCACCTAATTTAACAAGCTCACGGGCAACGTGAGAACGCGCCATGGGAATGACTTCAACCGGAAGCGGAAACGCACCAAGTACATCAACCCATTTACTGCCATCGGCAATACACACAAATTCGTCGGCAACCGCGGCAACAATTTTTTCGCGTGTTAATGCGGCACCACCGCCTTTAATCAGCATTTTTTTAGGATCGGTTTCGTCGGCGCCATCAACATAAACCAAAACTCGATCAACCACGTTGAGATCGTACACAGGAATGCCATGACTTTTTAAACGCTCGGCGGAAGCTTCTGAACTGGCGACGGTTCCGTCGAAGGTGCCTTTGATTTCGGCAAGATAATCGATGAAATAATTCGCCGTCGAGCCAGTACCTACACCCACAATCGAATCCAATTCTAATTTAGGTGCAATATAATCGATGGCGGCTTTCGCCACAGCTTGCTTGAGTTGATCTTGGTTCATTGCGGTTTCCCCTCAATTTTTGGCGCCATTATAGTCACCGTCTAATCGGAATAAAGCCCTTTTCATGACTTATCTAGCTAAGTTAAGTTAGTATTGCCGCCTTTGCTAACCAAAACTCGTGTTCTTGCTATGTTGGATTCTTATATAAAGCGTATTTTAGACGCTCGCATCTACGATCTCGCTGTTGAAACGCCCCTCGATTATGCAAAATCAATTTCTCGACGCTTAAATAATTCGATTTATATTAAGCGTGAAGATTTACAACCGGTATTTTCGTTCAAGATTCGCGGCGCCTATAACAAGCTTTTGAAATTATCGGAATCAGAAAAAGCCAAAGGCGTTGTCGCCGCGTCGGCCGGAAATCATGCTCAAGGACTTGCCTATAGCGCTCAGCACTTAGGTGTCAGTGCCACTATCGTTATGCCCAAAACTACGCCGGCGATTAAGGTTAACGCTGTACGTGGATTTGGCGCCAACGTAATTTTACACGGCGATATGTTCGACGAAGCGTCTCGCTATGCGCAAAACCTCGTGAAGGAAAAAGGCTACACCTATATTCCACCTTACGATGATCCAGATGTTATCGCCGGACAAGGCACCGTCGCGATGGAAATCCTGCGACAACATCCGAAGCACATAGACGCGATTTTTGTTCCCGTCGGCGGTGGCGGCCTTGCCGCTGGGGTAGTTGCTTACATTAAATACGTTCGACCTAACATCAAAGTGTTTGCCGTCGAGCCGGAAGATGCTGCCTGTTGGAAATTGGCTATGGAAGCGGGTCGGCGCGAAGTCTTATCAGAGGTCGGAATTTTCGCCGACGGCGTAGCCGTGGCACAGATTGGTGAGGCGCCGTTTGAGGTTCTTAAAGACACCATTGATGGCGTAATTACGGCAAATACTGACGAAATTTGCGCAGCCATCAAAGATATTTTTGAAGATACGCGCTCCATTGCCGAACCCGCCGGGGCTTTATCACTGGCAGGCCTAAAGAAATACGTGGAACAAAATGGTGCTAAAGATAAAACGTTGATCGCTATCGATAGCGGCGCCAACACCAACTTTGATCGCCTACGTTACATCTCTGAGCGCACCGAAATCGGTGAGCGGCGCGAGGCAATTATCGCCGTAGAAATTCCTGAAAAGCCTGGTGCCTACGCGCAATTCTGCTCTGATTTGGGTCAACGCAATATTACCGAGTTTAATTATCGCTTTACCACATCAGATAAGGCTCACATCTTCGTGGGTATCCAAGTTTCTCACGGTGGTAACGGTCGCCAAGAATTGGTCGATGAGTTAGCGCAAAAAGGCTACAAAGTTGTTGATTTAACAGATAACGAAGTGGCCAAGCTTCACATTCGTTACATGGTTGGCGGGCACAGGCCCATCGTTGAAGGTAAACCCTTAACCGAAAGAGTTTATCGATTCCAATTCCCAGAACGCCCAGGGGCTTTATTGAAATTCTTAAAGCACTTAGCCGGACGATGGAATATTTCCATGTTCCACTACCGTAATCACGGCAGTGCTTTCGCTCGGATTCTGGTCGCCATGCAGATTCCAGAAAACGAAATTGAAACAGCGGAGGCTTTCTTACGCTCCTTAGACGGCTATCGACTCTGGGATGAAACTGATAACGAAGCCTACCGATTGTTCTTAGCGTGAGCTCGGCTCGAACTTTTGCCCAATGAGCGCACACACAAATCTTTCTGTGCGCTCATCTGATACCTACCTACCGTTCGCGTCAGCGCCGTAGACCAAAATTGGTATTATTCAAGTTCTTCAAAATATCACGAAATTCTTCTATTAGGCCGTCTTTAAACACAGATTCCCACGGTAAAGAAACGTTCACAATTTGTTAGCATGCACTCACTTTCGTTGTGATCCGCTTAGCATCTATAGGATTTTACATTGCTTAGAATACCCACCGTTCTGAGAACTAATTTGTGATAAGTATGGCTTCATAAGTACTTGGTCTTGTCAGCATTTTTAGGTATAAAGCTTGCTCTTCCAATATCGCTTATTAAAAAAAATTATTATCACAAGAAGAGTGAAATGTAAGGACATTCATATGAAACATGATGTACTTACCTTGGCTGCAGCAATATTTTTTATTGGCGTTTTGGCATCCAGCGTTGGGGCTAGCGATTTGTTTAAGTCAGAGTCCGAACCGCCTGCGCAACTGCAACAGGGTGTTGCCTTTAAATAAGGTTTACGAAAATCCCCCATAAAAAAACCGGCCTATTGCCGGTTTTTTTATGGTCAAAATATCACTGCTATTGATTGGCAAAATACCAACGTTGCTCGGTAACCACTGCGTCTAATTGAATATCCCAAGGTTCGCTTGGAATGGGATCTGCACTAAACTGACAAGAGTGCGCCAATCCCAGTAAAAACGGCTTTCTGCCTCGCTCTTTTCTGAAAGCGAACGTTTTATCGTAATAGCCGCCGCCCATACCCAGCCGATTAAGCTTACTGTCAAAACCCACCAGCGGTAAGCAAACAATATCTAAAAACCGCGGACTTATCGTCTGGATAAGATTTCGCTCAGGCTCATCAATACCAAACTGATTAGGCACCAATACTGTCTGATGATCAAAGCGTTGAAAGTACATTCTGTGCTCATCAATTACGGGCACAAAAATCCGCTTGTTGCTAAAGCACAACGCTTTTTCAATAAGGGGGCGTGTTTGAATTTCGCTTTTATAGGAAAGGTAAATCGCAATACGTTTGGCACTCAAGAACATCAAACTGGTTGCAACTTGTTCGGCAAGCTTTTCACCGGCCGCTATTTGCGCTTTCATATCCAGCTGTGCACGTGCGCGACGAAGTCGTTTACGAAGGTCTTGTTTACGCTCAACTGAACCTAAATCATACATGCTTGTTGTTCACTTTGTGTCTAAAGAGCAAGCGACTGTGGCCTAGGTATAGGAACCCCGAGAATACCGCTGCCAACTTGGCCTTGAACCGTAGGGTTCAAGGGGTGGCAACTGAAATACTTTAGGCTTTCCGTCACGCGGACATGCACACCGGTATTTGCGAGTTACCTCCGGGGGTAACATTATCGGCTCGAGGACTTGTCGACTGGCGAGTACCTCAGGGGAGATCTAGTATACCGAAAACTGTCGCCGGAAAAACTCTTGTATCTAGATGATTTTTAATTTATAGCAGCCAATTTATAACGTATGAGTATTAAAGAAACTACTGATCGTTTAATTTTGACAACGCATCATCCAGTTTAGACGACATTCGCTCAAGCATAGACTCGTCAAAGATAGGTTTTGGTTGCGATTGAGCGGCAAGCAGCTCGTGGCAGAGATTCAACGCCGCCATAACCGCGATACGCTCAATGCCAATCACATTTCCGGAGTTACGAATAGCGCGCATACGCTCATCAAGCTGGCGGGCAGCACGCAGCAAATCCTCGTACTCCTCAGGAGCACAAGCGACTTGGTATTGCTTACCAAGAATGCTAACGATGACGGTTTTGGCGCTTTGCATAGGGTTCTTATCGACAAAATCACAGCTACGGCTGGGATTCTAAACTTTTTAAGCGATGAATCATGGCCTCAACACGAGTCCGTGCGAGGTCGTTTTTTTCGATTAAGCGAGCGCGATCTTGCTGCCAACGTTGTTCATTAGCACGCAAGGCCTGATTTTCTTTCAACAGTTGTTGAGCAGCGCTAATCAGAGCCTCGATCTTGCGCTCCATCGCCACAAGAGATTGCTCTGGTGGAATATCGTCTACCATAACTATTTGTATCGTCCTATCGAATCAACTAACTATATTGCGGCGATCTATGCGGGTCAATCGCTCACTTGCTTGGCTGC
Organism: uncultured Alteromonadales bacterium; assembly: GCA_937864365.1. Classification (GTDB taxonomy): domain Bacteria; phylum Pseudomonadota; class Gammaproteobacteria; order Pseudomonadales; family Cellvibrionaceae; genus Sessilibacter. The sequence continues at coordinate 13,527 of CALMJT010000107.1, forward strand.
AGACTGGATCAAACCTTGATCAACCTGCAAGTCTCAAATAATCAATTTTAGCCGATACTTAGGTTTAAATTTTACGAATTTGCCGTTATTAGGCACTAATTCTTATTGGCTTGGTGATTGGGCTCTCATAGAACTCCCAGCCACAATTAAGAAACATGATAGCATGGCGGCAATACTGGTGAATTTTGGGAAATGCCCCAACAACTTACCGCCTTGTAGACTTACACCAACAGATCAACCCGTTAAATACTGCCTTATGTCTGATAACCAAGCCGATACCTCTTATGCACAATTGACCCAAGCGCTGGATGAATTCGATGCACTGGCCGGAGCCAGTGAAATTCACGGTTTTTTAACCGCGTATTTGTGCAGACGACTGCCACCTGAGCTGTGGCTCCAAGATTTGCAAATACTCATCGATAAGAGTCCAACCGAACACGAAGCTTTAGGAACAGCCTTGCTGAGCTTTTATCTGGCCAGCGCAAAAGTACTCGCGCAAAACTCATTAAGCTTTCAGCCACAACTGCCAAACACCGATGATGCGCCTCTTTCAGAAAGAGCCCTAGCATTATCGGAGTGGATTCACGGTTTTTTAGCAGGACTTGCGCAAAGTAAAGACAAGACCGCGCTGAGCATGGAGGCACTCTCAAAAGAGTCCCAAGAGTTGATCATGGATCTCGCCCAAATCAGCAAGCAAACCGCAGAAAACTACCAAGAACTTGATGATCAATCCGAATTTGATTTCGTAGAAATTACCGAATATGTAAAGGTTGCGGTGCTTACGCTTTACGAGAATTTCGACACTAAACGTCCCACAAACACCAATAACTCGTCTGCAAATAACACTGGACCGTCAAAATTGATTCACTGAGGAAGCCACCTTGTCAGCCAAAATTAATGCTCAAGAATTTGCTCGCCGTCGCAAAGAATTGATGGCCATGATCGAGCCAAACAGCATTGCGATTATTCCTGCGGCAGAAGAAAAAACCCGCAGTCGCGACACACACTTTACCTATCGCCAAGACAGTGACTTCTATTATTTAAGCGGTTTTTGCGAGCCTGAAGCCGTGCTTGTGCTTATTCCCGGTCGCGAACATGGCGAATTTGTCATGTTCGTACGTGAACGCAACCGTGAAAAAGAAATTTGGGACGGCTACCGCCAAGGCCCTGAAGGTGCTGTCGAAAACTTTGGGGCAGACGACGCCTTCCCCATTGATGACATCGACGAAATTCTACCCGGCTTGCTTGAAAGCCGCGATCGCGTTTATTACAGCCTTGGCCGCGATCCTAATTTTGATCAACGCATTATGAGTTGGATAAACACACTACGTGCCCAAGCAAGAGCCGGTGCTGTGCCTCCCGGCGAACTGCAAGATCTGGATCACTTCCTTCACGACATGCGTTTATTTAAGAGCGCCACCGAAGCAAAGCTAATGAGAAGCGCCGGAGAAATTTCTGCACAAGCGCATATCCGCGCTATGAAAACCTGCAAGCCCGGCATGTACGAATATCAGCTCGAAGGCGAACTGCACCACGAATTTTTGAAAAACGGCGCGCGTGCACCGGCTTACAACACCATCGTTGGCAGTGGTAAGAATGGCTGTATTTTGCATTACATCGAAAATACCAAAAAACTCGAAAGCGGCGATCTTGTTTTAATTGACGCCGGTTGCGAATACGAAATGTACGCGGGCGATATTACTCGTACATTTCCGGTCAACGGAAAATTCAGCGAAGAACAAAAAGCCTTGTACGAAGTAGTTCTAAACGCTCAATACGCAGCAATCGATGCAGTAAAACCCGGTAATCATTGGAATCAACCCCACGAAGCTGCGGTAAAAGTATTGACCCAAGGTTTAATTGATTTGGGTTTGCTTGAAGGTAACTTGGACGAATTAATTGCCGACCAAGCGTATGTTGATTTTTACATGCACCGCACTGGTCATTGGCTTGGAATGGACGTGCACGACGTGGGTGATTATAAAGTGTCGGGTCAATGGCGAGTTCTTGAACCCGGCATGTGTTTAACCGTTGAACCGGGCTTATACATTTCGCCCGACAATGAAAATGTCGATGAAAAATGGCGCGGCATTGGTATTCGTATTGAAGACGATGTTTTGGTTACCACAGATGGACACGAAGTATTGACGGCATCGGTACCAAAAACGGTTGAAGAAATTGAAGCACTAATGGCATCTTAAAAAATAATAAATCAGGAGCCTTTGGTCTTACCTATTGCCAAAGGCTCTGATTCTTTTAAGCAGCAACGCTTCTTCACCCAGAGTAATTTAAATAATTACCTCACAAAGCGATGAAAACTTTAGTGGATCTAGAATTTTTCATACGAACTATCCTCTCGCCTTTCAAGTATAAATAAAGGAAACTCTGATGAACCTAGAGTTTCCCTCGATACGAGGATATGCCGCCAATTTCAAGAACAGTAAGTGATTGAAATTGTGAAAAAATTGGAAATCGCATTTTCAATTTCTGTCCTCTGATTAAATCACGGATGAGTTAATCAGAGGTTCCTAAAATCTATTCTACGAGCGTGACAGAAACCTCACCAATATCGGCCGTCATTTTAGAATCACAACTGCCCGAACCAGACCACTTACTGGAAGAACCCACCAAGGATTTACGCGATTCACGAATTTTGCTATCGATCACAGTCAAGTTGGTTTCACCAACGTCGGACTTAAGCGAGATATCACTGATAATATCTTTTTTGGCCTCAACAGAAAGTTTGCCAATATCAACATGTGCGTTAATGCAAGCGTCGATATTTTTAACATCAATATCACCCACATTGACTTTTAAATCGAGTTCTTTATTTTTTGGCACTTCAAGTAAAATATGAACATTTACATTGTTGTAAGTTGTTTTACCGCTAGGATCTAAATGCAGTGTTATTTGATGATTATTTTGGTCAACACGCCAAGCCAGTTTTTCACGTAGACGCTCGCATTTAGCGTTAACCTTTTTACAGCTCAACTCGATTTTCGCATTAATGGTATCGCTGTCGGTGCCAATAATTTCGATTTCACCAACGGCTACATTAATCTGAACACTCTCGGCATCGCCGGTATCAAAACTGTCTAATTTTTCCGATGTATAGGGAAATCTCTGCCCCTCATCGGCGTTCACAGACACGCAAGCATGTAAAAAACCCAGTGCCAAAATGCTGAAAATTAATTTATACATAGTCGTTACCAACAAGATTGTTTGTCAATTTCGAATATAGACGAAACCTCATTCGAATTGGTTTATTTTAATGACCATAATAAGTGAGGTTGTTCGATGCTAACTCGTTGACAGACGTGTTACTTAAAATAAGCGATAAGGGTTTACTATGCTAAAAACGATAACAACTCTCGGCCTGTGCTCAGCGCTTTTCATAGCCAATGCTTCTTATGCAGACAAAACGGCGATCTATGCGGGAACCTTACTTTCTATTCCCGGTAAAACACCACTCACCGAACAAACCGTTATTATCGAAGATGGAAAAATTTCCGCCATCGAATCGGGTTATATTAAAAGCGATGACTTCGATCATATCATTGATTTAACAGACAGTTTTGTAATGCCAGGCCTAATGGATATGCACGTGCATCTGCAAGGCGAGCTCGGCCCAGAGAACGACTCCGAAGCGCTAAAGATGTCGGATGAGCTTATGGCCATGCGCTCCACTCATTTTGCCTTTAAAACATTATTGGCCGGATTTACCACCGTTCGCGATGTTGGTTCTAACCCACAATACATGTACGCGCTGCGCGACGCGATTAACAAAGGCTGGGTTGATGGCCCGCGAATTATCGCCGCAGGTGGCGTTGGCATTACCGGCGGTCACACCGATGTCAGTGGTATGAAACACGAACTTCTGGATTTTTACACCACCAAGCAAATTTGCGACGGCCCTTACGACTGTCGTCGCGCTGCTAGATCAGCGATCAAATTTGGTGGCGACCTCATTAAAGTAGCGTCCACCGGTGGCGTGCTTACCGATCGGGCCACAGGTACCGGCCAGCAAATGCACAATGACGAACTCAAAGAAGTTGTCGAAGCGGCGAAATCTATGGGTAAAAAGGTTGCTGCCCATGCTCACCAAGAAGATGGCATTATTGCGGCATTAGAAGCCGGTGTTGCCAGTATCGAACATGGTTCTTACACAGGCCCTAAAGCCATTAAACTTTTTAAACAAACCGGTGCTTACCTAGTGCCAACCTTACTGGCCGGAGACACGGTAAAACATTTGGCCGAAAACTCTGAATTTATGAGTCCGGCCATCAAAGAAAAAGCCATTCGGGTCGGTGGCGATATGCAATCTAATTTTGCTAAAGCTCATAAGGCTGGAGTAAAAGTCGCCTTTGGTACCGACAGCGGCGTATCAAGACACGGTATAAACGCACAAGAAGCGGTATTAATGCATCAAGCCGGTATGTCACCGATGGACATTTTGGTTTCTGCTACAGTAAATGCCGCAGACTTAATTGATATGAGTAATTCGATTGGAACCTTAGAAGTTGGCAAAGCCGCCGATATCATCGCCACGCAAGGATCGCCTCTTGAAAACATCGAAGAACTTTTGGATGTTGATTTTGTGATGAAATCTGGAAAGGTCTTTAAAAGCGTCGCGCAAGAAATTTGAGTGCAGTTAATAAGCTGAGCAATAATTCTGTTTATGGTACTCTCACTCATGAAGCGATAAACATAAAAAAGGCTCCCATGGAGCCTTTTTTGTTGCTTAGCATTAATGAATTGAATCTGGAGCATGAGGTACGTGCTCGTTACGCTCATGATCGTGCTGAATTAAAATTTTCGCGCCCGATACCTTTGCCAAGGCATCAACTAAACGAATGCTTGCACGAGTTTGTTCCATATCGAAATTAAAACCGGGCACACGTTCGTTAGTGTAGTTAGAGGTAAAGTGCCACAAATCACCCGATAAAATAATTGGACCAGACTCTAAATTAACAAACAAAATTTGATGACCCGGTGTATGACCTGGTGCCGGAATAATTACCGCAGAACCATCACCAAATACATCGTGATAACCGTTTAATTTTACCACTTTATTTTGATCTAGCTTATCGTAGGTTTTTGGATTGAAATTTAATTTTGGAGCCAATTCACCAAAAGCCGCGTTGTATTCCACCTCTTGAATAAACCAAGTCGCGTTGGTAAACACATTGGCATTGCCGGTGTGGTCGGCATGCATGTGTGATAACCCCAAATATTTAACGTCTGTAGGCTCAACACCATATTCTTTTAACAATACTGGGAAAGGGGTATCTAAAAATAAATTGATTTTACCACCAGCAATAGAAAGACCATCTTTCATGTTCGCTACCGGCGCCGGGATTCCCGTGTCCCATACCATGTAGTCATCGCCGTGTTTTAGAAGATAACAGCTTGCCACCATTTTATGGGCAACATTAACATCAACACCCGGTGACCAGTGTGAACGATCCGGCGATTGTACTTTGCCGCACTCAAACACCGTCAAACTTGAAACCGCTGCGTTTTTATCACCACGCGCCGCAAACTCTTTGTATACCTTGGCATTGGCGATGCCTTGATCAACAAACTCTGCTTCGGTTATTGTACTTTCAGCCATTGCAGTAAAAGACACAATTCCCAATGAAAGAACCAACGCCGATTTATTTTTTATAGCGTCATATAAACGATTGAACATATTTCTCACCATAGAGCTTGTTATTTTGTTTTAAAAAAATAAATTCTTTATTCCACTTACAATCAATAATGCTCATGTAAGCTAGAACTGGTATACAATATCAGTTGTTGACGCTTTTCAAATCACGCAAAAATAACATCACGGCTTTTTATCAACGAACAAACATTAAATGACATGGTATTTGTCATAAATTATTCATCCGTCAAAATTCACAACACCGATGCTTCGGTTGTTTTAACAGCAGCTATTACACACAAATAAAAAAATGGCAGCACTAAGTGCTGCCTAGGGCTTGTGGTAGTTAAAACTCTTACATACAAAAAAGACTCGTAAACGTTACAGAGTCTAAAGAATAGCGGTTAAACAAGAGGCAATCACAACATTGAAAACACAACATTGAAAACACAACATTGAAAACACAACATTGAAAAATAGTATGGCAGTTAATTTAACGTGCATCACTTAATCAAGTTACTATCCAGCACCGCCATAGATTAGTTATTTTATCTATATCAGTGCAAAATACGTAAAATATTTCGATAGTATACGAATATCAGCCTTTTTCGACGCCTTAATTTAAAAAGAAAGAATCGAAATAAATATACTTAAAAATTATTGAATATTTCTAGCTGATAAGAAGGCAGCAATTTTTTCACAAACAAAATTATGGTGATCTTCTAGCGCAAAATGACCAGAATCTAACAGGTTAATCTCCAAATCTTGCGCGTCCTGCTCAAACGCATGCGCGCCGGCTTCAGGGAAGAATGCATCATTTTTACCCCAAACCACTAAAACAGGCACTTTGCTATCGCGAAGGTATTCATGCCACACAGGGTAGAGAGCAACGTTATTTTGGTAATCTAAAAATAAATCCAAGTTCAAGCGATGCAACTCGGGACGCTGTATACATGCAAAATCGAGCATCCAGTTATCAGGGCAAATGCTTTCAGGGTTTTGTACGCCGTGAACATATTGCCACTTTAAACCGTCAAGTGAGAAAATATTATCGATAATCATATTTTCAATTTCTTCGGTTTGAGTTTGCCAATACTGAATAATTGGTGCAAATGTATCTGTGTTTACACCTTCCATGTAGGCATTACCGTTTTGCGTAATAATCGCTTGTACACGCTCCGGATGCTTAGTCGCAATTCTAAAACCAACAGGCGAACCATAGTCTTGCATCATAATGGAAAATTTGAAAATTTCTTTTTGCTCAAGAAATTGATCAACGACGTCTGCTAGCTTATCGAAAGTGTATTTAAACGCACCTGGGCTAGGACAACTGCTGTTACCAAAGCCGGGATAATCCGGGGCGATTACATGATATTTATCCGCTAGACCATTGATGACGTTTCGATACATAAACGAAGACGTTGGAAAGCCGTGTAACAAGACAATCGTTGGATTGGCGCGATCGCCAGCTTCGCGATAAAAAATCTCCAAATCACCAACCTTTTCGGTACCGTATACAACTGTAGGCAGAGTCGCCATGATAATTCTCCACATTAATTATTATGATGAGCGTAGATGGGCCGTAATCTATGAATACGAAATTATCAGGCCTCATGAAGCTGCTCTTGGGTATTCACAAACGATAGGAAACACCCCAAGTAACCCTTGTTTGTATTTATAGAAGGTTACTACTGCCGTAAAAGATTCGCAAAGAGAATTTTCATCCAGTGATATAAAATTATAAGAACGTGCGTAATTAATTATAAATCTAAATAAAAAAAGATCTTTTCAGCATATATTTGTGATGTCCATCAACAAAACCTGCTCCGTTGCACAAAATGCAATTTTTAATTTTCATCTCCAAATGACGTAATCGCATTTAACAGGTTATTAAATTGCTTCTGCATTACCCAAAGAAGCTCCATTCTGAACAGAAGCTTCTCGATAGGCATTCACAAAAAACTTACCAGCAATATCACAGCAACTGTGTTTTGAAACCAAACAGGCGTGAGAACTTTTTAAGTTCTAGAGAGGTTTTTTTGTTAGGGAATCGAGAGAGAAACCTCTGATTAAACCTTAGTGGCGATAATCAGAGGTTTTTAGAATTTTATAGGCGACAGTATTAGCATCCTAAAATGCTAATACCAATAAGGGTTTGGGTTATTACTTTTAACGTTTAAAAAAATTTAATACTGCCAATCCGATTAAACTAATGATGTTTACTAACAACATAGTGATTCTTGTATATAGCTGCCAAGGCACCCGTTGTCATCGCAAATAATATAGCGATGTTGTGCGCTAAAGGGTAACTAGGCTCATAGCCTAAAAATAACGTAAAACAAGAAAATAACAAAGGAAGACTTACATAATAAATAGCATAACGACCAGAAAACTTAATCAAAAGACTGGTAAGGCAGAAAAAGCTCACTAATGAGGTCAAAATTGTGGGAAGAAGATAAATCTGCGGTTCATTGGGATTGGAAACCGTTCCAGTAAGAGAAAAATGCACCCAAGATTCAACAAATAAACCACCTACAATCGAAAAAACCAAAGCTATAAATCCGCCGAATAAAGTCACTATTACCGATTTTTTGTGATCAATATCAATCACAGTGTTATTCAACAGGCTGTTATTATTATTCATTTTAACCCTCTCAAACGTGGTCACTTTATAGTTATTCCAATGATTGTTAACACAACCAAAGTACTGACACTCGAATAAGAAATCATAAACTCGATAACGTTTTCAAATAAGTATTGCAAAGAATCCGAGTTGCCTAATTGTGTAAATATAGACCATAAAATTCCAATAACAAAAAGAAATACACAAACTGTCTTTAATTTAGTTTTGTTTAGACAGATACCCAAACATGCGAACAAAAGTTGCTAAGAAAGCATTCGTGCAACAACAATAAAACCGCAAGATACAAAAGTAGGCTTCATCAAATGCATAGATGGCGCGCTCTGCTTGCTGGGCTTGTGAACATCAATATTGTAAAGGCCGCAAAAATAGCAACTACAAACCCTAAATAGTTAGCTATTTTTAGGGTTTGTATCTTTCATTGTTAACAGGTGAAAGACAATAACTATTTTTCATGCCAATAATTTTTATTCCAGAACTTTTGGTGAATTTCTTTAGCAATCGCGAACGCTTACGAAAATATCTATTCAACAATTAACTTGCCGTCCAATGTAGCCGCGGTGGCAATTGTGAAAGCAAAACCATTCAGCAGAACGCCTAATAATATTGCCTAGAAAGAATGTTGAAGAATATGAAAAGAGTAGTTTTTAACGTTGATCATTATCGTTTTTTACGCATCGGAACACCAACGCAAATGGCACAACGTTAATTAACGCGTGATAAAAACGGTTTCATTAACTGCAATTTTGTTCGTTTTCTAAGAAACTTCGTTTAAAGCCTCTGATTCACTCATCCATGATTTAATCAGAGGTTCCTGTGTTTATAAATCGTAGGCGCAGCGAAAACCAATAGAACCGTACACAGTTTTGCCACTGTCGGGTAGTTTTACGTTGCGAAACGAGCTGCGCAGGTTATTTTTATTTTCATCCCAAGAGCCACCACGTACGACTTTGCGGGCACCATTTGCCGGTGCTTGTAAATCACCCTCGGCGTAGATGCTTAAGCCATTTGCGGTATACCAATTCATGGTCCATTCACCGGCATTGCCGTGCATATCATAAAGGCCGTAGCCGTTCGCAGGCTTTGAACCTACCGGCCAGGTGCGATCTTCGCCACAGCCGTCGGGTTCGTTAGCAATAGATCCTTGAGTTACACCGTCGTCAACAATGGCGTTTGCACAAGAGACTTCTTGCCCCCAAGGGTAACGTGTTTTACTGGTTGCTCTAGCGGCTTTTTCCCATTCGGCCTCATAGGGTAAGCGGCCATTTTTTGACTGACAATAAGTCAATGCTTGCTGCCAATCAACACAGTTCACCGGATGATTGTCTCGTCCCGGAGCCCCTAAATTACAGTATTTGTTTCGATCATGGTCTTTGGGGCGATCACACTTACCCTCATCAATACAGCCTTGATATTGCGCGACGGTAACTTCGTACTGGTCAATATAAAAGCTCGGTACCTCAACACGCACACCACCCGCTTCACCTTCGTCTTGCTCACAATGGGTGTCGTTTATTGAACACCCCATTTGAAACGCACCGGCCTTAATAAGCACACGCTCTTGGGCTTGCGCCACGGCAGAGGCCATCGCAATTACCAAAATTCCCGCTTTTTTATTTAACGATTGCATAACTATTCACTCACACAGTGCGCTGTTAATAAAGCATACAGCTAACACGCTACATTATTAAAATTGTCATTAAAAAACCGATATTTAATATTTTAACAAGTGCGTTCAAAAAGAAATGCATCGGCAATCTCAGTACAAATGTTCAAAATATGGTTGATTACGGAATGTATGTAAACGGAACAGCTTGAGTTTAGGTCTGATGAACCAGCATTGGCCGATTTTAAGATCCGCACCGCTTCGATTAAACTAACGGAACTTCAGATTATTCAGGGGTTTTCAGCAACATAGGATGAGTCGCCAATTTCAAGAACGGTAATTGATTGAAACCGTGAAGAAATTGGAAAGCGTATGTTCAATTTCTGTTCTTTCAATTAAATCATGGAGCAGTAAATCAAAGTAACTGTAGAAAGCTCTGATGAATTCGGAGCGCATTAAATAGACGGAACACATAACTCAAACAATAAGGTCATTCATGTCACAAAGAGCGTCTACTGCATTTTTATTAGGTTGCATTACCCTCGCATTGCAAGGTTGCGCCACCCTCTCGAAAGAAGAATGTCTGTACGCAGACTGGTATCAAATAGGATTAGAAGACGGCAACAAAGGCAAAGACCCTTTAACGCTTGGTCGTCATCGCAAAGCCTGTGCTAAAGCCGGTGTTACTCCAGACCGAGAAGCCTACGAGCAAGGCCATACTCAAGGTTTGTTGCGCTACTGTACCTACGACAACGGTCTGCTCTTAGGAAACGTCGGCCGATCCCGTCCAGAGTATTGTCCGGCTCTAACGTTGGCCGAATTTAATCTGGGTTATGAGCACGGTTATGAGCGATACCAACAAAATCGCGTGATACACCAGCTACAATCAGAAATCAATTCTCTAAACCATTCTATCGAAGATAATCATCATCAAATCGAACATTTAGAAGCAGTCCTTGTCAGCGACCAAACCACAGGCGAAGAACGAGAAGAAGCGCTGGAAGAATTGCGCGCGATTGAAGATGAGAACGTGGAATTAATCAACGCGGTAAGCGATATTCGCGAATCTCTGCTATCCGAGCAGCGTTTTTTAGATGAACTCATCTATGAACAACAAAGTGCTCGATAAGTATTTGGGAGACTAGGGCTAACTTCTCTAGGATTTAATCAAAGTTTTCTTGAATAAGACTATAGGAAACTCTGATTAACTTAGAGTTTCTAGCGACACAAGGATGTGTCGCCAATTTCAAGAACTGTAAGTGATTGAAATTGTGAAGAAATTGGCAAAAAAAGACGCCGCCATGAAAAATCTTTGGCGGCGTTTCAGCAAGCGGCGTGACCTAGCGGTATTCTGACAGGGAGTTATCCGTACACCACGGCGGGGAACCAATTCACTAAAGCCGGGAAAATAATCAATAAAGCAAGGGCAGTAAGTTGCAAGATAATAAACGGCACCACACCACGATAAATTGTCGCCAAGCTCACATCCGGTGGACACACACCTTTTAAATAAAATAATGAGAAGCCTACCGGCGGTGTTAAAAATGACGTTTGTAGCGTGAGCGCAACCAGCATTACAAACCACACCAGCGTTGGATTATCCAACACACCATAACCGTTAATCGAAATTTCCAATGCATTAATTACCGGCGCAACAAGCGGTAAAATAATTAATGTGATCTCGATCCAATCTAAAATAAAGCCTAGTAAAAACACCACAAACAAAATAAATAAAATGATTCCGTAAGGACCAAAAGGCAAAGACGTTAATAAAGATTCAATGTATTCGTCACCACCTAATTCGCGCAACACTAATGCAAACATGGTTGCACCGATAAAAATCGCAAAAATATAGCCACTAACATTAAGTGTATCGCGCAAACATTCTTGAATAACTTTTATGCTCAAGCGGCCATTTTGCCAAGCCAGTGCCATTGCCGCTGCCGCACCTACCGCAGACGCTTCTGTAGGTGTCGCAATGCCCGCAAAAATACTGCCTAACACGGCTAATATCATGGCTAATGTTGGTGTTACCGCCTTAATGACATTCCACAAAACCGCTCTAGTAACGGGCTTAACGTCTTCTGATAAGGGCATTGAATTGGGTTTGATAATTCCCCAACCAAGAATATAAACAATGTATAACACGCCCAATAATAAGCCGGGTAAAACGGCACCCATAAATAAATCGCCAACCGATAGCGCTAATTGATCGGCCATAATCACCAGCATAATGCTCGGCGGAATTAAAATACCAAGTGTTCCCGAGCTTGCAATAGTGCCAACGGTTACGGTTTTACTGTAACCCTGCTTTAACATCGCCGGTAAAGACATAACACCTAATAAAACCACCGAAGCACCCACAATTCCCGTAGAAGCGGCCAGAATAATGCCGATTAATACAACGGTAATGGCTAGACCACCACGTACGCGACCAAATAACTCTTGAAACGACGTCATAAGTTTTTCGGCCACACCGGATTTATCCAGCAAATTGCCCATAAAAATAAACATGGGCAAGGCAACCAGAATCCAGTTGTCCATAATTTTATAGGTTCGATCGACCACCAAACCGATGGAAGTAAAATCAATACCCGTTAGCGTGTCGAGATGGATATCCGATAAATAAGCAATAAACGCGAATAATGTTCCTACACCGGCTAAAACCCAAGCAACCGGAAAACTGGTAAACAACAGGAGGATAAATGTCGCGAACATCGCCACAATTAAAATTTCGTTGGTTTCCATATCAAACACCTCCTTTGATATGACGCACTAATAAAACACTTTCTTTGGCGATTCGATTTAATACCGCAATCATTAACAAACCCATTGTTAATGGAATTAATCCCTTAATTAACCACCGCCAAGGTAAGCCTGCGGGTGCCAACGACCGCTCGTTAATGCGCCACGCCTCGTAGGTAAAAGCAATTCCGTGGTAAAAAACTACCCATAAAAACGGCATTAATAAAAAAGTTAAACCAAGAATTTCAATAACATGTCGGGCCGTTTGGCTGTAGCGTTCACGCAAAACGTCCACACGCACGTGCGTATCACGAGCTTGTGCGTAAATCACACCCATAAATACGCCAATGGCATAAAGGTGCCACTGCAATTCTTCGAGAATGATCAAACCTGCGCTAAATCCTCGACGTAAAGTTACCTGCGCTAAAATCACCAGCATTAAAATAAAAAATATCCAAGCCACCGCTTGGCTAATGCGGATAAGCGCTCGGTCGATAATTTCGGCAAAGCGGACACTACCAGCTTCTTGAGGAGTTGTTTGATTCATGGGATTTCCTGAAAAATGCAGCAAAAAAACGTGTTGCAAGCGAAAATCGCCTGCAACCTCAACTGCTCTAAAAATTATTGTTCTCTGGGTACAAATGCGCGTGAAGACCACAATTTATAGTTTTCACGGAAGGTAGAAAGGTCTTCATAAACCGCCGCAAATGTTGGGTCTTTTTTCTGTTCTTCCAGAACCTCGCTCCATGCCTTACGGAAGGCATCAAGCATTTCTGGCGACCACTCATGAACCGTTACACCACGCTCTTCAGTATTTTTCTTGATAGCTTCAAACTGAATGTATTCCGACTCAGCAATGGAGTTGGTCATGGACGCTTTACAGGTGGTAGACACCACAGCGCGCTGCTGATCGGTCATTTCATTCCAGGTATCTTTGTTAATTAATAACTCGAAAACCGTGGCCTGCTGATGCCAGCCTGGGAAATAATTGTGTTTGGCAACTTTATAAAAACCCAATTTCTCATCAATGGCCGGTTGACTGAATTCCGTTGCATCAATAGCGCCTTTTTCTAAAGCGCCAAAAATTTCACCACCGGGAATTAACGAGGTAGAAACACCCAGTTTCTGCATAACTTCACCACCCAAACCGTAAAAGCGCATGTTCAAGCCTTTTAGGTCTTCGACTTTTTCCACAGGTTTTTTAAACCAACCGGAGGTTTCTGGGCTCACCAATGAACAAGGCTCAACGTGTACGTTATAACCGGCATCGTCGTACATTTTTTGATAGAGCGTTAAACCGTTGCCGTAATACATCCACGCTAAAAACTCTGGCGCTTCTGGGCCAAACGGAATGGTTGAAAAAATCGCGGCAGCGGGGATTTTTCCTGCCCAATAACCAGCAATGGAATAACCCGAATTCACCTTACCGGCAGAAACTGCGTCTAGAATTTGTAAAGGCGCAACCAGTTTGCCCGGCTCGTAAATCTTCATTTTTACTTCACCACCGGAGACCAGCGGTAACTGGTCGGCAACCCAGGCGATGGGTGTACCCAATGCAGGTAAGTTGGAGCCAAACGCAATTGGCGTTTTTAGCAAGACGGGTTTTGCATGGGCGGCTGCACAGCACAGTGCTAACGCTGAAGAGGCAAGTAGTGTTTGTAGTGGTTTTTTCATAGCCTGTTCCTAATTATTATTGTTTGATGACTGGCAGAACACAAAACCATGCTCGCCTGCCTGAATGTGAAAAAACTATAAAATACTGGCGCCACCATCCAACCCTTCTTTCGTAGGGGAAGCCCGCAAAACCTACCAAAGTAGGTTGTCAAAATGGCGAAATTTTCCAACTATAGATACCCATCTAAATGGCCGTATTACGAGGCTTTTACGGTAGATTTTTGTACAAACTGGGTTTTAACTTCGGAATTTTTAGACAGTTGATTAAAAAATAACGCCTTTGATTATGAATTGATGATCAAACCGTAAATTTGCAGATTTTTAACACAGAATATTTTTGATCAATCAAACTGTGCGTTCAAAAACACGAACATCATGAGAAGAGAACAAATATGGGCAGCTTTTTAACGGCAACTTGGTTTGTAGGAGCCGTTGCATTGATGTACGTTGCGTTTTTGTTCGCAATTGCGACTTGGGGGCACAAAGTAATGCGTGCGTCCTGGCAGCCTTACGTATATAGCCTGACCCTCGCGATATTTTGTACAACCTGGGCCTTTTACGGAACGGTTCGCGAAGCAGCAACCCACGGTTGGATTTTAGCCCCAACCTATCTGGGCGCGATTGTGTTAATTACTATTGGTTGGAAAGTTTTCGATCATATTATTCGTGTTGCCAAACAAGAAAACAGCAGCACTATTTCAGATTTTATCTCAGCAAGATACGGTCACAGCCGTGGCATAGGCATGGTCGTAGCGTTGTTATGTTTATTGGGTGTTGTGCCCTATATTGCCCTGCAATTAAAGGCCGTTTCTGGCAGTTTTCAATTATTAACGCAAACCACGTCCGTAGAATTAAATTGGTTATCCGATCCGACATTTTATATCTCGGTGATTATGGCTGTGTTTAGTATCTTATTCGGTACGCGCACCGTAGACTCTAGCGAAAGCCACCAAGGTATTATGCTGGCAATTGCGTTTGAGTCATTAATTAAACTCGTTGCCTTACTCGCGGTTGGTTTTTTTGCGGTTTACGGTATTTACGATGGTTTCGGCGATCTGATTAAAGAATCTTTTAGTCAAATCGATATCGCTCGCACTCTCACTGAATATTCCAACCCAAGTGCGTATCTTACCCAAGCGTTGCTGGGCGCTATCGCCATTATTGCACTGCCAAGACATTTTCACGTAACCGTGGTTGAGTATCGCAGCGAACGGGATATTCAAACCGCGCGCTGGTTATTTCCGGTTTATTTACTGCTCATTAATTTATTTGTATTACCCTTAGGTTTGGTTGCATTAATGAACCAAGATCTAATCGGCAATTTTACGTTTATAACACTGCGAATTCCGATTGTCTTTGAACAAGACTGGCTCGCCTTATTAGCCTTCCTAGGTGGGTTTTCGGCGGGCACATCCATGGTAATTATCTCGTCAATTACCTTGGCGACCATGATTTGTAACGAATTAATTTTACCGCTTTTTATTAAACTGGGTTGGTTTAGCGATTCTGGCAACATTAAGCATCGCGTATTGTTAATTCGCCGTATTGCGATTATTTTTGTTTTACTGTTGGGATTTTTTTATTACCGACTCTTATCGCAATATCACAGTCTTTCGGAAATTGGCGTGCTTTCTTTGGTTGCCGTTGCACAGTTTGCTCCGGCGATGCTAATAGGTTTAATTTGGCACGGCGCTAATCGTGTTGGCGCTTTTTGGGGAATCGGCATTGGTTTTTGCGTATGGATGTACACGTTATTCTTGCCGCTGCTTGTCGAAACCGATTGGATATCACGAGAGTTTTTATCGGGGCCATTTGGCATTGCTTTCTTACGTCCGCATTCGCTATTAGGCCTAGAAGGATTAAACCCAACCGTTCACGGCACCTTTTGGAGTTTAATGTTTAACTGCATTGCCTTGGTGATTGGCTCTTTGTATTACAAACCACGGTTTTCCGACATTGAACAAGCGCAGCGTTTTGTCTATCGACAACACAGTACCGAAACCCAAAGTCATCGCGGTTATCACTTAAGCAACGAAGATTTAAGAGCATTGTTACAACGTTTTTTGACACCCGAAAAAGTCTCCGCTTTTTTTCGCGCACGCAGTAATCCGTTGACGGGACGATTAATTCATCGTGATCGCGTTGATGACGACATGCTCAAATCCGCCGATCGATTGTTGCGCTCGGTGATGGGCCGACGTGGTTCCGATTTTTTATTGCGTAATTTAATGGAGGGTCACAGCACGCAGTACTCCAACTTAAACGCCTTAATGGACGAAGTATCTGAAGTGGTTTTATTCAATCGCGATGTCTTAAATGCCGTTTTGCACAGTTTAAATCAAGGCATTACGGTTATCGACGAAAACCAAAATCTAGTTGCGTGGAATCAAACCTTCGCCAATTTGTATCAGTTTCCGGCAAATTATTTATACATTGGCCAAACCGCAACTGCGGTAGTGCAATTTATTGCCCATTCCGGTGGCTACGGCACCGGCGACATCGAAGCCTTGGTAAATAAACGCTTAGAAGAAGTCAGAAAACATCAGCCATTACACTACGTTCGCGAAACTGCCGATGGCCGTCACATTGAATTGAGCGGAATTCCCATCAACGCCAACCTGTACGTAACGGTTTATTCCGATATTACTGAACACCGTAAAATCGAGGCTCAATTGCGCAGCGCCAACGAAGTGTTAGAAGAACGTGTTGAACAACGTACCCAATCGCTCACTCAGCTCAATGAAGATCTTAAAAAAGCTAATACCAATAAAACACGCTTCTTAGCCGCCGCTGGCCATGATCTGGTACAGCCGTTAAATTCTGCTTCGTTATTTTCAGAATCCATTATCAATAAATTAAATCGATACGCCAAAGACGATCAAACACTTACCAAAATGCTACTGCCGGTAGCAACACATCTAAATCAATCGTTGATGTCTGCGGAATCACTATTAAGTAAATTATTAGAAATTTCTAAACTCGATGCCGATATTGTTCGACCGGCCCGACGTGCCTTAAACATTAAAGAAGTTTTGGATTCTTTGGCGCAAGAATTTCAACCCTTAATGGAACAGAAAAATTTGCAACTAAGATATGTTGCAAGCAGCGTTGTCGTCGATACCGATCCGGTTTTATTGCGCCGCGTGCTACAAAATCTGCTCACCAACGCGCTGCGTTACACACAATCGGGCTCGGTCCTTTTGGGTGTGCGCAGAAAAAATAATATCGCCGAAATTCAAGTCATCGACACTGGCTTAGGTATTCCCAAAGATCAACAAAAATTAATTTTTGAAGAATTTTTGCGCTTAGATTCTGGTATAGAAGCCAGTCAAACCAAAGGCTTGGGTTTAGGTCTCTCTATTGTCGAACGATTATGCTCTCTACTCGAACATCCCGTGAATGTGCAATCTGCACCCAATCAGGGTAGTTGTTTTTCTGTGAGCGTTCCGATGGTGTCTAAACCTGCTCTCGACCCTGCACAAATGAACCGTCAAATTTTCCATGAATGCGCCTTTAACGGCATTATTTTATGCGTTGATAACGAGCAACAAATTCTCGACGGCATGGCTAATTTGCTCACCGATTGGGGATTTAATATCGCCTTAGCGAAAGATTTAGATCAGGCAAGATCAAATTTAGGCTCGACAGTTCCAGCACTCGCTATTGTTGATTATCATCTTGATCGTGGTGTGACAGGACTTGATGTTATGGCAGAGCTAACGGCACAGTGGGGCAAATCTATTCCTTGCATTGTTGTCACTGCCGATTATACCGATGAAGTTAAACAACAAATTCAGGAACTCGGTTACTACCTGTTACGCAAACCGGTAAAACCCTTAGCACTGCGTTCACTGATCAATCGCTTGGGATAAAATATCAATCGGGAATTTCGAGTTGCTGAACCAACAATGCAGCTTGAGTGCGATTATAGATATCGAGCTTACGAAAAATATCACTAATGTGCGATTTAACGGTGGTCTCTTTAATATTCAGTGTGTAGCCAATTTGCTTATTGAGCGCGCCGTCGGCAATTAATTGTAGAACTCTTAATTGTTGAGGCGTTAAGGAGGCAAGTTTGTTGGCTACCGCGTTATTGGCGTAATCGGTATAACTGGGATAACTCAGATTCCCTTGTAATACCGTTTCTAAGGCCGTCACCAGCTCTTCAATTCGGCTGGATTTAGGAATAAATCCCAAGGTACCGGCTTGACGAACAGAATGTATAATTTGACTGTCTTCACTGGCACTAACAACAGCGACGGCAACTTCTGGAAATTCTGCACGAATGTGCATTAATCCAAATAAACCACTTTCGCCCGGCATTTTAAGATCTAACAGCAGTAAGTCGGGTCTATTGGCTCGCAGACACTCGTAGGTTTGATTAAAGGTTTCGCACTCGGTCACTCGGTGCTCAAATCGGGTTTCTGCTAACGCTTCGGTAAGCGCTCGCCTAAATAAAGGATGATCATCTGCAATAACGATATCGTACATAACATGCCCTAGTTGTTATTATTTGGTTGTCGCAAACCCCGACTACATCAGCAAGAGCTAATCAGAAGTTCTTAGTAGTTATTTTTATTGCCGCAGAATACTACCTCCATTCCTATTGCGATAACAACCGCTATCGTAAAACTGTGACACCAGCACAAATTACACAACCTTGTCATTAAACAAAAATTAATTTCTTCTCCTACCAATTTACGGTAGGAATATTTTTATATCCCATATTTTATTTTTTAAACACCAAGCGTAAATAATTTAATAGAGAAATAATTCCATAATTTTTCTCAACACCTACCATCTTACGGTAGGCCATTGTTATGGCAGAGAGATAAATTATTGTCATCGGAAAGTTTCCTTAACGATAAAAAACCACTCTTAAAAACCATAACGATTACGATAGAGAGGAATACTCATGTTCAATAATAATAAACCTACCTTTCTAACCAGAACTGCAACGACCTTAATTCTTGCCGGTTGCACCTCGGTCAGCCAGGCAGAAATTGTTTCTACCAACGAAATTAACGGCTACATTAAACTCGACGCAATTTTTTCATCCGAAAACGATGGCGCTGGCGGTTTAAGAGAACAAGCATTATTAACGCTGAATCAAAACGAACCCGAAGACGAAGAAGACGACCTAACATTATCTGCTTTTGAATCGCGAATTAAATTTACGCACAAAAGCCTAGGTACACCGGTAGGTGATTTATCGGCGGTAATTGAAGGTGATTTTTATTCTGGCGCAAACCAAAATATCTTTAATTTGCGGCACGCCTATTTTACCCAAGACAATCTAACCCTCGGCCAAACTTGGTCAACCTTTATGGATCTTGGCGCTCTTGCTGAAACCGCAGACTTTGGTGGCCCGGCTGCACGTGTATTCGTAAGACAATCACAAATTCGCTATACCTTTCATTTTGCAAAAGACACCTTAGAAATTGCCGCCGAAGAACCATTAAACTCACCCGATCCAAAACTTCCAGACCTAGTTGCAAAATACACCTGGCGAGGTAATTTTGGTCACATCGCCGTGGGTGCCTTGTATCAACAAATTAACGATGACGCTGAAGAGATTGACGAAGCAAAAAATGCTTTTGCAGCGCGTGTTTCTGGCCGCATTAATCTGGGTAAAGACAATTTGAAATTTGCCGTAATTAGCGGTGAAGGTCTTGGCCGTTACTTAAACTTTGGCGACCAAGCCTCTTTTGGTATCGTTAATAACGAAATCGAACTCTCTGAACAAACCGGCTATAAGCTCGCCTATCAACACGTATTTACACCAACCCTACGCTCTACCGTACGATACGCAAAAACCGAAAACGATTTAGACGGCGACGATATGGGTGATTTCAGTTCCTTCCACATCAACCTAGTCTACAACCCATACAAGCCACTAACTTTTGGAGCCGAGATTATTCGCGCCGAGAAAAAACGTACACAATTTAATGGCTTAGACGAAGACCTAGAATTAAGACGCTTCCAGCTTTTTGGTAAGTTCGCATTTTAAGGCCTAGAGAGATAATTGATCTCAAGTTATACAAGGTTCAATGACGTGTTTGAAAACTAAACATTCACTGATGCGATACTGGCTAATATTGTAAACCTTCTACCTCTGATTAAATCGCAGAAGAATTAATCAGAGGTTCTTAGAGATAATTTACATATTAGGGAAGATAAAAATTCATTACAATAAAGGTTGATCTATATTAAATAGCTTTGCTAATTTACATTCTAATCAATCGTAGAATTGTTTCGTATAAGTTCTATGACTACTACAATTTCTTCCATTTCGACGAATCATTGATCAACAGATCTAATTTTTATACGTTATCGTTATTAACATTTAGATAATCGTCTATTAAAAAATATTCATAGTTTTTTTGATTATTATGCATTTCTCCATGCCTACGGTTTAATAACCAACATTCAAGGACATTAGGGAGGCATTACAATGAAATCAAAACCACTACTAACTGCGGCGTTGCTAGGTTTAGGAGTTACAGGCTCGATTGGCGCGCAAGCGAATATCATTAATTTAAACGCGTCGGCCAGTGCAGAACAACTTGCTGCAAATCTATTCACCAACAGCCTAGGCGCTGTATCAATTTCTAACGTTAACTACACCGGTGATGTACTACAAAGTGGTATATTTTCCACCGATGGCAACACCTTTTTGGATGATCTCGGTTTAAGTTCTGGCATTGTTTTGTCTACCGGCTCGGTGTTTGACGCTGTAAGTACAACGAATACTAGTAATCGAATCAGTACTAATTTCGGAAATGCTGGATCGGACCTAGTCTCAAACGTTAGCGGTAGAAGCTCATCCGATGGCGTGACCTTAAGCTTTAACTTTGAAATTGATAATATTGATACTGCCGGCGAATTTTTCTTTCCAACGATCGATATTGATGTTGTGTTCGCGTCCGATGAGTACCAATTTTTTAACGGTCAGGGATTTAGTGAACCCAATGATTTAGCGGTTATATCAATCGATGGTGGAAATTTCTTTGGTGATGCTTTATCCGTTGATAGGATCAACCGACAAGGTGATTTAGCAAATTTATTTAATTCAAACTTAAATGAAGACGCCGCCATAGGTACTGGTCTTGATGGTGGTTTCGCCACTGAAGCAGATGGCTTTAGCGACCTGATTAGCTTCTCCCAAGTTCTTTTCGATTCAACAAGCTCGACCCATACATTGGAAATCTCCATAGCCGATGCAGGATTATTTGGTAGTGGGGATTCCTTTATTTTCTTAGCAATTAATTCGCCCGATCTACCGACAGTAACAAGGCCACCAGTGGCTGTTCCCGAATTAAACGCTAAAAGCGGATCGATTGTTGCGTTTTTGTTAGTGGGTTTGTTACTGCTAAGATCAGAGAGTAGTCGTCGTAAGTCTACACTCTCTACCCAATTCGCCTAATTATTTACAAACATCGAATCAGACCGTAGATTCATTATTTGCGGTCTGATTTGTACATAAACCTCTTTTATCAATATTACTTATTTCTAAGAAATTTTCTGCTGACCAAGAACACTGGCTTTTTTCGCTAAAAAATCTATTTTCGCGGTATCAATGGTTGATAGATCGTAGTGATTTAATTGACGAATTAATTTATCAGACAATTGCGGCAATTTACTCAATGCAATTAATACAGGATCGTCGTGAGTTCTGGTTAAACGACATTTATCCAATAATAAATTGTGTTGCAATAAATATTTTTGAATTTGTTTGGCGATATAGGGATTAGCCAAGTACATTTTGTTGGCACCCACCAAAAATGGGACAAAATTACTTCTTTTATCCCCGTAACAAAACTCCAGAACCGCGGATCCTACACCTGGAAATTCTCTGTCCTGATAGTCATCCATCATAATTACTCCGGCATCGGTGACCAAAGGCGATAATAGCGTTAATGTGTGCAAGACCTCGTGATGTTCATGGCCGGCATCTATATGCAAAAACCTTAAAGGCGTAGGGAAATTCTCTCTCAAATAATCCAGAGTATAGTTAGCAGAATCTTCCTTAAAATAGAGTATTTGTTCTTGCTTTTTATTCGGCACAAATCTAGATACTGCATTTTTGGCAGCAGGCAACAAATCGTCTTCGAATAAATCCATTGCATAAATGGTTTCACCTTCACGAGCTAAGAGTGCCAGCAAAATCAGAGACTTACCTTTATAAACCCCAATCTCAGCAATATTGCCTTGCACCGAAACGGTCTGCTGCCATTCATTCAGTAATGCAAACAACAACATATCAATAGGAAAAAACCATCCTTCAACCTCTTTACTAAAATTATTCATGTAATCATTAACTAAAGCGGCATCGTTGTTATTCATAAAAATTCTCAGACAGTTAACGTTTTATTCTTACACGTCCACTTAACATCGTGACTGTCTTATGAGTGTAGACCAATATCAGCAAGATCTATTAAATCCACTTATAATTTATGGAAAATTCGGGTGAAGCTCGTATTTCTTGCGATGCCAGAATATAGCCTTGATTTTAAGAGCTTTAAATGGTTGAAATTACGAACAATTAGACAATCGTACTTTCAACCTTTGCCCTCTGATTAAATCTCGAACGAATTAATCAGAGGCTTCTACAGGTCATCTGTGTAAAGACAATTTTGAATTAACTAGAAATAAAAATTTAGATCTCTTCTGAGCTTAAATCACTTACGGCGTTTAAAATCGGTAAGTTTTTGTTCCGAAAATGTCTGAATTAATAGAAGTTCCTACTGGTTATTATTCAAAAGGGCGTGGCTGCAAAGTATTTTCCGTAGACGGTGGCAAAATAGGTAGTTGGAATTTAGGTTGATCACCGGTAAGCGTTTTTAAGAATGCTACAATTTGGGCATTTTCTTGATCGGTAAATTTTTTACCCAGCTGTAACCGCCCCATTACATCCACGGCTTCTGTTAAAGTTTCCGCTTCACCATCGTGGAAATACGGATAAGTCATTTCAACATTACGTAGGGTAGGCACTTTAAATCTAAAACGATCGGCGTCTTTACCGGTAACCGCAATTAATCCTTCCGCCGGACTTTTTGCCTGATAGGGTTCAACAATTCCCATCACTTGGAACGAGTTTCCGCCAACGCCTTCACCATTATGACAAGCTATACAACCACTGCTTTTAAATAATTGATAGCCCGATAATTCTTTAGAGGTGAGCGCATCCTGATTACCCAAAAGCCATTGGTCAAAACGCGAATTCGGCGTGACTAAGGTTTTCTCAAACTCTGCAATAGCGGTAGTTACGTGATCGATAGTGATGGTATCGGTACCAAATACTTGATTAAATTCGATTCGATACTGTGGAATAGACGCAAGCACATCAACAGCTAATTGGTGGGTAAAACCCATTTCGCCGGGATTTGCAATGGGGCCACCTGCTTGCGCTTTAAGACTGTCTGCTCGCCCGTCCCAAAATTGCGCTACGTTTAAACTCGAATTTAAAACCGTAGGCGCATTAATAGGACCTCGTTGCCAATGATCACCAATGGATGTTTTTAGATTATCCGTACCACCCATACTTAAATTATGGCAAGAATTACAAGAAATAAACCCAGACTTTGACAACCGAGGATCAAAATACAATTTTTTACCTAGCTCAACCTGCGCTAAATTAATTTCTTTAACCGGAGCTATCGGTTGAATAGGCTCCTCAGCCAATGCAACATCTATGTTAGACATCAAACCCAAAACGGCTATTAATCGGTACACTTTCGTATTCATGAACTCACCTACTGCTTAATGGCATCACAATTAATTTTTCTAACAAAAATTTAAAAAAGTGGTTTTATCTATTTTTTATTACTTAATATAAAAGAAGCTCTGATTAAATCAGGACGACATTAATCAAAAACTCTTAAAGATAAAATCCTTACTTTTATTTTCATTATTTATGTAACTATGATCAGTGTGCCTTTAAAACAATTCGTAACAATTGATCCAAATCATTTCGTGTAGGTATAACTTTTATTGAGGGAAGAAGATTTATATTTCAGTGAAGGAGTTCACCATAATTTCGGCTATTTATAGAAAACCCCGATTTACTCGACCTCTGATTAAAACAGGGACGAGTTAATCAGATATCGACATAGTTATACTTTATGATGGCAATTCATTAGAACAATATAACTTATTATTGCTTTTACACTGAAGCAGGATAGAGATGGCGCATCTAATTTTTATGAAATAACAACAAGTAGTATAAACATCATTAAAAGGCGTAAATAATCGCCTCTGGAGCTTTACCATTTAAACTCAGATAAATGAATAAAATCGATTGCAACGTATCTTCGTAGGCTTCGCCCATAAATTTCGTAAAATCCTCCTCTTCGCTTACAAATATCCAAATCTAAAGATCTGAATTAAAAATAAAATCACTATATTTTTTTGATTTTAAATTTGGGGCTGAAGTAGCTAAGAGCAGCCATAGAGGCTAGTTTAAAGCTCATGTATACAAGAAAAAGCCGGTTAACACCTAGACAACAAAGTAGACTTATTGAATATTTTGTCGTTGGAGCAACTGCTAGGGCGGCGGCTAAAATGCTTGGAGTACCCCCCAATACAGCCTTTCGCTTTTTTATGCGATTGAGGCAGTTGATAGCCAGTAAATTGCCGAGATACGATTTATCCAATCTCGCTTCTTTGATTATTGAAGCGCTCTATAAGTTACGAAACCATTTATCAATACATTTGGGAAGATAAACGTAACGGAGGTACCTTATGGCAACTCCTGAGACAATCATCTAAGAAACGCCGTAAACGGTATAACGCTTATGACAGCCGTGGCCGATTAACGAACAAAAAGTCTATTTCTGAACGCCCCTTAAGCGTTGAAAATAAACGGTTTTTTGGTCACTGGGAAATCGATACAGTTTTTGGTAAAGGCAGTAAGCATTGCATCGTAACTCTGGTTGAACGTAAATCGAAATACCTTTTGATTGGCAAATTGCCCAACAAATCGACTAAAGAATTGAATCAAAGAGTTTTGAAGTTGATTCTGCAAAATGCTTCTCGATTCAAAACAATTACTGCTGATAATGGTACCGAATTCCATCAGTACCAAGCGATTGAAGAACTCAGTGGTGTGACCTTTTACTTTGCCACCCCTTACCATTCTTGGGAGCGCGGCTTAAGCGAAAACACTAACGGGTTAATCCGGCAATATTTACCCAAAAACCAAAGTATGGAATCCGTAACACAACACCAATGTAATTATATTGCCAAGCAACTCAACCAACGACCACGAAAATGTTTACGATATAAAACCCCAGAGGAAGTGTTTAATGAACATTAACTATTTTGTCGCACTTCAAACTTGAAGTCAGGTTATATCTAACAGATCAATAAAATAACTTTCTTCTACACAATACCCCGGAGCAGACTCATCACTGTATACACAATTAAGGATTTCTCGCTCCTTAAGCAGAATATCCAATGCCGTTTGAAGCAGTAGTAGTACCTCTACACAAGATCCCAATCACTTATCATGCTAATCCCTGTTGCTTGTGAACACTTTGAAGCTCTCGGCAAACTTCGATTATTCACATTTCGAAGCTCAATACCTCAAATTATAATTACAATTTCCATTGCCTAGCCTAATTTGAAGTTGATTAATACGACTTTCTAAAACACCACTATATATGGTCGCAGCCAATTTTAGATTATTTTTCTTTTCTTCTATACGGGCAAGGGAAAACTTCATTCCAGTATCATCAATCATTCCATCTGAAAGGTAGTTTTTTCCCAATACATCAATCCCTTCTTTAGACAGTTTAATGGACATATCAAAGCATTCGGAAATAATATTTTCTCTCGCCAAATAAAGTTTTTTCTTTACCTTTTCGAGCATATTCAGCCTTTTTTGATCAAATATTTTTGGTTCATTATTGTGGCATTCTTTGGCCTGTAATTTATAGCTCATTGAACTAATTAACACCAAAATGATTAAGCTACCAATCAGTTTTGACAAATTTTCCGCCACTCCCCTCATAATAAGCTAACTTATACTTTTTCGCAGTTTCCTCAGCTGCAATCCTACTCGCGTCCTTAAATGAATATCCTTCATCCATTAGCTCGTACATGCGTTCATTCTGTTGATCGTTTAATTTAACTGCATCTACAGAATTCGGAGTGCCTTGTGTCCTTATATACATAAACTGTTCTTGACCACTTTGCGCTATCATGAAAACGTGGTTTTGATTAATTAAATATGCGGCATCACCACCACTGAGAGATATGCCCGTGTGTCCACCTTCAGTTTCATCGTAAGGGTGTGTGTGAAAAATCCCAACAGCCTGGGTGTCATCAGGAACATTTAAGTCAGAGGAAAAACTTCCTCGATCCCCCGCACCTTTATTAATTAATTGTATTTTCCCCTTAATTGAAACTAAAGTTCCTCCGTGCTCTTGGCTTATTCCTTTCGGAAAGCTTTTCTTCCACAACTCCACAAATGCAGGGTTTAGATTAGAGAAGTCTACTCTTTTTGGCGCACTCTCTGGAGTTAACGGTAATTGACGATTTTTCCCCTCTTTACAACTTAAACCAAACGGATCAACCCACGTGATTGGATTAGGAACATATTGGTAATTATTAATCCCACCCAATAATCCAATCGGGTCTTGTTGGGTAAATTGCCCAGTGTTGGGGTTGTAGTATCTGTGGC
>CALMJT010000108.1 GCA_937864365.1 uncultured Alteromonadales bacterium
TCAATTTCTGTCCTCTGATTAAATCATGGATGAGTTAATCAGAGGTTCCTATAAGTGTTGATGATGCGTGACCGGCACCAACGTCATCGAGACTTGTTTTATAACAATAAATAAACCTTATCGTTACATTTCTGGCTGTTCTCGATAAATATCGCAAGCTAACACTTGCTAACCGATTTTATATTTCATGAGCCAAATCTCTCGGGGGAGATATGACAGATTCAGTTTTTAAAGACTCAACTTTACCACTTGCTCTTGTTACGGGTGCCGGTAGCGGTATTGGTGCTGGTATTGCCAAACATCTTGCGGCGAATGGCCACAAAGTTATGGTTACCGATCTTGATATTAATGCGGCAAGTAAAGTTGTTGAAGAAATTCAAAGCGAAAATGGCATTGCTATGCCCTTTGCTTTAAATGTAACCAAGCAAGAAGACATTGAAGCCGCTGTTGCTGCCGCAGGTAAGGTGGATGTACTGGTAAACAACGCCGGTATTCAGTACGTATCAAAATTGGAAGAGTTTCCGGTTGATCGCTGGAAAATGCTGATTGATATTTTATTAACCGGCCCAGCCATGCTAACGCGCGAAGTGTTACCGGGTATGAAGGCAAGTGGCTCTGGTCGTATTGTTAATGTCGGCTCCATTCATGCTTTAATCGCCTCGCCATTTAAAAGTGCTTACGTTGCGGCAAAGCACGGTTTAATTGGGTTTTCGAAAGTAATCGCCCTAGAAGTGGCGGAGTTCGATATTACCATCAACACACTTTGCCCTGCCTACGTTAAAACTCCGTTGGTTGAAAAGCAAATCGCCGATCAGGCTCGTGAGCACGGCATTTCTGAAGAAGAGGTTGTAAACAATATTATGTTGCAACCTATGCCGAAAAAATCCTTCATCAGTATCGAAGAGATGTGCGGTGCGGTTGATTTTCTGTTGTCACCGGTAGCACGTAATATGACGGCGCAAGCCATTGTTTTAGATGGTGCTTGGACTGCTCGATAAGCATTTTAATATCGAGCACTTTAACGCTATATAACAGCTTAGAAATCTCTGATTTATTTCTGCTTAAATTGTAATGGAATTAATCAGGGGTTTCTTTATTCAGTTTTATTTGCTCATCAGCAATTTGTTTTAATGGAACAGCTTGTATTTAACAGAACAAGTCGTATTTAACCGATTGTTTTTAACTCAAATCTCTCCATGGCATCTGCCGCACTTAGGATTATCCAAAGATTACTACCCAATAAATATGCCTAATTTTTTGCGAAACAAGTGATTCGGTAGAAGGCATTGATCACCCAAGTACAGATGTAGTTTCTTTAGGTTCAGTAAACGCTTATCTTATAAGTACAAACGGTTGATAGGTTCAATAAAGCAATCGGCAGATTGTTTGATTTATCATCAAACAACATCGATAAAGAGAGTCGTTAAAAAAAGTCGTTAAAAAGAACAGTTAATTAAAGCGAGTAGTTTAAAAAAGTAGTTTAAAAAAGTAGTTTAAAAAAGTAGTTTAAAAAAGTAGTTTAAAAAAAGCAGTTACGAAAGAGTTGTTAAAGAAAGTCGGCAAAAAGAGGTGGCATATGAAGGTACACATTGAAGTTGATTTAACACCCGAAGAGGCCCGGGAGTTGTTAGGTTTTACCGGAGTGGATCGTTTCCAGCAGCTTTTTTTCAACACCATGAAGTCAGAATGGGGAAAAGAAACACACCCAATGTTTGACCTTTATCAGAATTTCGTCAAACAGTCCCAAGAGTTTATGGAAAAGTATGCCAGCTCAAGTGACAGCGGTAACACAAAACGCTGAAACTTCGGCAGCTTGCTGGCCAGATAACAGCTGCGAGTTTTTAGGTGCTAAAAGACTTAGCAGCCTATCGCTTAATTTAGAGGAGCCTTTGGTTAATGTTATTCTGATTTAATCGGAGGAAAGAAATTGAAAATGCAATTTCCAATTTCTTCACAATTTCCATAACCTATTGTTATTGAAATTGGCGATGCACCCTTGTATCGATAGAAGCTCTGGGTTAATTAGAGTTTCCCATAAACATAATAGCGCTACTAACAAATCAGGAGTGTTCGTAATGGATCAAGTTGAGAAACAACAAATATTGCAATACGTTGACAAGTATAGAGGTTTATTCAACGAGATCGCCAATGAAGTTATGATGCGATTCCTTGCCGGTGGTAAAGCTGAAATTAATCCACTGACCAATGCTGACAAATTTATGAATGTGCTTTCGCGTGGTGTTAAGGTTGATCCTAGCAAAATCATGCAAGAGCAAATGCGATTTTTAGAATCGCAAATGAAGCTGTGGCAAAACACCGCTCAAGCATTTATGAACAGCGAAAAACCGGCTCCGGTGGTTGAGCCACCTCGTGGTGATCGTCGCTTTAAAGATGATCAGTGGGATACCAATCCCATGTTTAGCTACTTTAAACAAGCCTATTTATTGAATTCGCAAACCATGCAAAACATGGTTGATTTACTCGAATTCGAAGACAATAAAACCGCCGAACAGGTTAAATTTTTTACCCGCCAATACATTAATTCTCTATCGCCAACCAACTATGCGTTAACCAATCCCGAAGTTTGTCGCGATATTCTCGAAACCGAAGGTGAGTGTTTGGCTCGCGGTATTGATAATTTTGTTCGCGATTTAGAAAACAGTCCGCTTGAAGCCTTTAAAGTCGGGCAGGTTGGTCTTGATGCCTTCGAAATTGGTAAAGACTTGGCAACGACACCTGGCGATGTGGTTTTCCAAAATGATTTATTTCAATTAATTCAATATTCGCCGAGCACAGTAAAAGTTCACGAAAAGCCGTTATTAATTGTTTCGCCGTTTATCAACAAATACTACATTCTTGATTTAGACAAAAAGAAATCGATGGTGAAGTGGTTGGTTGATCAAGGTTTTACCGTATTTATTATGTCGTGGGTGAATGCAGATGCACGCCATAAAGATAAAACCTTCGACTCCTATGTTGTTGACGGCGTTATTCAAGCGTTAAAAGTCTGTGCAGAAATCTCGGGTGTGAGTTCTGTAAATGCGCTTGGATACTGCATTGGTGGTACGGTATTGGGTGTTGCTGCTTCTGTATTAAAGAAAAAACGCAGCAAGTTATTAAATTCAATGTCGTTACTCACGACCTTATTTGATTTTTCTGAACCCGGCGAAGCCGGAAATTATATTTCCGAACAATCCTATACGCTGGTGGAACAATCCGCGAATACCAAAGGATATTTTGACGGGCGGATTCTCGCCTACTGCTTTAGCCTATTGCGTGAAAACAATTTATTCTGGTCATTCTTTGTTGATAATTATTTAAAAGGCAAAGATCCACTGCCATTTGATATTCTGTACTGGAATTCGGACTCTACCAATATTCCTGCAAAAGCGTTCTTGTATTACCTACGCAACACTTATTTGGATAATCGCATTAAAGAACCTAATGCCATATCCGTAGATGGTGTAGAGGTTGATTTAGGCGCGATTGACGTTCCAACCTACGCACTTGCTACCTCTAACGACCACATCGTTTTATGGCAAGCCGCTTACGAGAGTATCAAAGTACTCACAAAAGCCAAGGTTCGTTTTGTACTGGCCGGTTCTGGACATGTAGCCGGTGTTGTAAATCCGCCGGATGATTCCAAATACGATCATTGGGTGAACACCCGTAACCCAAAAACCTCCGATGAATGGCTAAAAAGCGCCAAACAAAAAGAAGGCTCTTGGTGGTTGGATTGGCGTGAATGGTTATCGGAATTATCTGGCGAGCAGGTTGATGCACCTAAACAACCCGGTAACGCACAACACAAATCCCTTGAAGCCGCACCCGGCAGCTACGTGAAAGTTCGTGTTGAGAAAATAGAAGCACCTGTTAAGCCTGAAGCCGAACCGGTTGCTGAATAATTGAGCAATTTTTAAATCTAAGCAACTCTTAAATCTGTTACAACCTCGGTTTAGTCATAAATCGGGGTTGTATTGTTTTAACCACCCAATTTTTAACTGTAGTAGCTCCTATAGGAACCTCTGATTAACTCATCCCTGATTTAATCAGTGGACAGAAATTGATAATGTGATTTCCAATTTCTTCACAATTTCAATCACTTACAGTTCTTGAAATTGGCGACACATCCCTGTGTCGCTGGAAACTCTAGGTTAATCAGAGTTTCCTATATTATTAATGGCTGAGTAAAAGGATAAAAGCATCTAAGGCTTATAAAAACGAGCGGATTTAATGTGGAAAATATTTAATCAAATTGTGGCTTGAGTGCTTCTCGTATTTCTTTGAGTTTTGCGGGCTTGATAGTCCAGCGGCTAGAGTCGTCAAATTCAAACTCGATTTTTATGCGGCCGTTTTCTTTTTCTATTTGGATAAGTAGTTGTTTGAATTTTTGGCCACAACGTTCATAAATTTTTTGTCGGAATTCCAGTATTTTGTCGTCTAGCAGTAGCGGATTATTTTCTATGCTGAGACTTATGGGTCTAATTTTGTCTTTCTTATATAAAAAACCTGAATTCGCGGTATATCCTTCGCCAGCATCGTAAACCACGGCCAACAAATCCCATTCATTTTCTATAACTTTCTTACAACTAAAAACCAATTCACCTAATTCAAAGATATTTTTATCACCAATATTCATATTTATTTTACCTAAGATTTTTCATATTGCTGGCCTAGCTTTTTCCATAAATCTAAAAATCCTAATTTGTATAAAAAATCGTAACTCAGTGAAATTTCCATAGGTCTGTAAATGCCACCACTGTCATGTTCAGTTCTTGAGCGGTTCATTAAGTAATAGCCGCTTGTTGCGCTTTGAATGCAAAGCATTTCTCCGTCTACATCAATATCTTTTGTGGTCATGGCGCCGGCGTGTAAGCCGCCTTCAACGGGCGGTTTTCTAAATTCTTCTAAGGCCGTGGGGAACCAGCTTAAAACTTTTAGGGGGTAGTCGTATTGATCGCAATAATATTGGTTAACAGGGCCGGCCCTAAAAGAAATTAATATCGATAAATGATTTTCATGCTCTACTAGAGAGTAAAAATGGTTGCGTCCCTCAGAGGTATCGGTAATTTCTGCTAAAAGGGTAGCCGAAGTGGGTAATTTATCGTGACGGTTTATTAACGTTAGCGGTTGTTCAAGGGGATATAATTGTACTGAATTGCTCATTGGGTCGATAAGCCTTTTATGATGGTGATTTTATTGCTATTAAAATTAGTTTTTAAATGTCACCGTTTTCGTATTGCTGGCCTAGCTTTTTCCATAAATCTAGAAATCCCAATTTGTACAAAAAGTCGTAACTCAGTGAAATTTCCATAGGTCTGTATATGCCACCACTGTCATGTTCAGTTCTTGAGCGGTTCATTAAGTAATAGCCGCTTGTTGCGCTTTGAATGCAAAGCATTTCTCCGTCTACATCAATATCTTTTGTGGTCATGGCGCCGGCGTGTAAGCCGCCTTCAACGGGCGGTTTTCTAAATTCTTCTAAGGCCGTGGGGAACCAGCTTAATACCTTTAAAGGGTAGTCGTATTGATCGCAATAATATTGATTATTTGGCCCTGCGTGATAAGACCTCAATACTGATAGATGTCCCTCGTGTTTTACCAGTGTATGAAGTTTGTCACGGCCTGTTCCGGGGTCATTTAATTCGGCCAATAAGGTTGCCGAAGTGGGTAATTGATCGTGACGGTCTATTAACGTTAGCGGTTGTTCAAGGGGATAGAGTTGTACTGAATTGCTCATAGGGTCGATAAGCCTTGTATAATTGTGATGGCGCCAGCGTCGTTTAGCTGTTTTAAATTGATCTCTTTGCGCTCAAAGTTAAAGGTTTCTACGGCGCCGTATTCATTGGCGCTATTGGGGTTAAGGTCTTTCGTTAAGCCGTTACCTAAATAATCTTGGTTGTTGCCGATTTTGTCGTGCATTTGCATTCGTTTAACCATGGTATCAATATCATTTTGATCCATATCGGTCGTGTTTAAATATTTTTTAAACCCCTCTGTATCACGAGACCAAGGCCCCTCTAAAAACTTCTGATCAACCGCCACATTATAGTGTTTGGCGTATTGGGCCTGAAATTCTGGGTTCATCACTTTTTGGGTAAAGTTTTTTGGGAAATCATTGGGTAATTCGCTGAAGGTGAAATCGCCCAGTTTCTCGAAGGTCGCGGGCACGCTTTTAACACCGGTTAAGGGTGTGGCTTTTAAGGTATCGATAACAACCAGTACGTAGTTGGCTTCATGGCTATAGGTTAAGCCGAGTTTTTCACTAATGATTTTAGGGTCGGTATCGGCGTCTTCTAATTGATCAAAGCTGGTCGACCAGTATTTGGCGCCTTTGCCGTTTTCGGTTTCCATAACGATTCCGAGTTTACCACTCAAGGGATCGTTGGGTGTATCGCGATCTTGTAGATGCCGTTCTTCCATAAAGCGAACCTGATAACGCTCGCTACCTACGTTGCCTTTTTGAGCGAGTAGCGCTAATTCTTGATCGGAATACTTGGGTTGATAACCGTGCTCCTGAATTTGTTTGCGGCGCTCGGCTAAGATGCTGACCGCATTTTGTAGGCTAGTGGGCCGAGTTTTACGTTCGTTGAGTGCGTCTATGTCTTTGTTGTGAGACTCATACGCTTCGCGCCCTTTTTTGGGTTCGGTGATAACAATGCTTTCATCGGTTGTTAAGTCTGCCAGCGTGCCCTTGTTGACTTTGGCGTTGGCTTCTTGCTCAAGCTTTTTGCGGCGTTGGATTATTTTTACGTAATCCATTATTAAATCGCCGATTTTTTGAAAGGTTTTTATGTAGCGTATTTTACTGCCTAGAACCGCCACAACTCCGGCACCAGCGGTTACTGCTGCTAAAACTGCCGTTAGGATGATTTCAAAAGCGCCGCCACCGATAAGCTCAGAGATTTCGAGTTCATGCTGTGCTTTCACGTAGTCTTTCGCAAACTGAGCAAAGACGCTTCTTAGGTTGCTATCGGAATAGATCAGTTCGGCCACTTCCATCGCTGTGTCGAACTGCTCACGCGTGATTTTGGTAGGGTCAAAACCCAATACATCAATCACGTCTTTTTTAAGGCCGATCAACACGTCCATCTCGGCGTTATTGACGAGCTCTAGACCTCTATCACCCTGTTGGTATCGATTAAACAGGGCATAGGTTCGCCTGAGTGATTGCACTTGCGGTATGCCATAAGACTGCACTTCTAAGACATCTTTAGCGTACTTGGTTGTATCAACGGCAGCGTTCCATAATCCAGTTCCCAAAGCGCCTGCATGGGCAGCTTTTTTGCCCCACCAACCTTTTTTATTGTATTCGGCCTCTATGACTGCCGCTTCGCGTTTTTCTTCAGCGATAATTTTTTGTAAGGCTTGGCGAATTTGTACTTTTAAAGTCGCACCACGCTCTTCGTTCTCAGCGTTATTAAGTGGCGCCGCGTTAACGATGATACGTTTACTTAAAAATGCCAGAAATAGTGCTTTACCCATGCGATCTTCAATACCCAAGCGAACAACATGGATATTAATATCTTCGGCTCGGGCGGTAGGATTGAATGAGGGACGAGAAACACCATTACCAGTGGGGAATTGCTTTTGCTCAACAAACGGGTCGATAGGCTTGCCGGGCCCAAAAAAACCTTCGTAGATTTTCTTTCTGGCAGCGGCATCAAAGTTATCTAAAATAGCTTTGGCTTCTTGAGCGGTTGGCCCGCCTGTGATTGGTGTGGAGGTACCTAACCCTGGTAAGAGCAAAAAGCGCTCGCCATTTTTACCGTTGATATGAATCATGTTGTCCCTAACGCGATTTATGAGTTTTACATTACTTATCTTAAAAAATTGATAGATTTAAGAATAAACAAGGGTTAATTCAGGACGAAGTTTATACGTGGGATTTGGCCAAAAAATAGCTTTTTTTAGCTTTGAAATGAGAGTTATTAACTGCTTCACAAATGGAATACGTAAACTACATACTATCGTTTTAAATAGATCATGCGGAGGTAATCGATGCAGAGTCACTGTGATCGGAAACATTTCAATGTGAAGGTTTTTAGCTGGATCGATTTAGTTGTGTATTACATCTAGTAGAGGTTTGTGATTATTCACTTAGGAATTAGTAAAGCAGTGGAGTGGGTAGTTGAGTTATTTCAACTCGACTTTTGTCGGATTCGGCTAAAATCGTTATACTCTTCTGAATTTGCGACGTGCGAGACTCTAAGTGATTATCATCAAAAAGTACCCAAATCGACGACTGTACGATACCTCTCAAAGCCAATACATCAACTTGGAGTACATCAAGACTTTGGTGATGCAGCATCATGAGTTTCAAATCATTGATTCTAAAACCGAGGATGATCTCACCAAGAGTATTCTGCTTCAGATCATCTCTGAGCAGGAGTCTAACGATCAGCAATCTGTTCTTACAAATCAAGTGCTTAAGCAGTTGATCCGCTTTTACGATTCAGACATGCAGGTGTTTTTGCGCATGTATCTTGAGCAAAGCATGGCGAATTTCCTAGAGCAACAAGATGCTATGCAAAGTGTTATGCGCAACATCTTAGATACTTCTCCTATTGGAATCTTTGGCCAAATGTTTGAGAAGAATATGGATTTTTGGCGAACAATCTCCAAGCACAATGCCGATAAAAACTCTGAGGAATAAGAGTTTTCTCTCTTATTTAAAATCTGTAAGTCCTTTTTGCTGCAAAGCAGCAAAAAGTGGTTGACCTAAAAATACGTTCCTCCTATTATCATCACAGTTTTATTGTGCGCTGCAGCATCAAGGCGCGGCATTACAAAAATGTTATGCATTGAAAGCGTTTAGCAATAATGGCGTTTAGCATCTAATAGGTACCAGGAGAAACTCATGTTTGATAAAATTGTAGAACAAGCGCAGACAGCTTCTAAACCATTCAGTGAAATGATGACTATCAATGCTGAGGTTTTAGAAAAATTTGCTGAAAAGCAAACTTCACTTCTAACCGGTGTAATGAATGACAGCATCGAGTACGCGAAAGATCTTGCGTCTCAAAAAGATTTGGCTGGTATTTATGAAACACAAAAATCTTACGCTGAAGGTCTTCAAGAAAAAATGATGACCAGCGCAAAAGAAACCTACGCTCTGATGACTGATACTTCTGAAAAAATGTCAGAACTCTTTAATGGAGCATTTTCAGAAATAAAAAAGTTTGAAGCGGCAGTAACAACGCCGCAAGCTGCAAAATCTGCTCCTCGTGCAAAAGCTCCAGCGAAAGCTAAGGCTCCAGCACCTAAGGATGAAGAAGCTGCTAGCTAAATAAAAACTCCCTTGGGTAATTTTTTACCCGAGGGAGTTGAAATAAAAATTCTTATTAGGTTTAGAAGTTTTATTAAATAAAGTGTTTTAATGCGAAAGGTTTTTTTAAGTGTTAAGACGATTTATTTAATAGTATTTGAATTGTTTAATAAAATTTAGTAAAAAATTTTAGTTTTTTTTGTTGATGTTTATTAAAATAATAAAATAATTGTTACCACAAGCTGCTCATCAAAATATGTAACCGTATAAAAGATGCTTTAGAGTTTTCTAGATGTATCGTTTAACGAGTTTAAACCTCTAAAGAATTGCATGTACCAAAAATATGCTGATATTGATGCAGGGAATCATCAAGGTTTTCGCAGGCTGCGCTCGTAATATTTTTCTTTTAGTTGAATGTTATGTCAGTAAGTTAAAGAAAATTTTCCGAGATTTAATATTCTAGATTTGTGAGATTTATTTAAAGGCTTTAATTGATGAAAATACTTAAAGCCTTCGATAGAAAATTTTAGATATCTGATTTGACGTTAAGCTATTAAAGTAAAGTTGAGATTTGATATCCATCGTCTTGTTGTAGCGCTTGTAGTTGTGCCCGGGTATTCCCCGGGCTTTTTTTTATTTATTCGACGTGTGTCACAAGTACCGATAACTTATCAATTTTAGCTTCTAGCTTATCGCCGCGCTCTAGTGCGCCAACTCCGGCTGGTGTACCTGTAAAAATTAAATCACCGGGTTGCAGTGAAAAATATTCCGAGAGTTTAGAAATGATTTCTGGAATTCGCCAAATCATTTGATTTAAATTTCCAGATTGTTTTAACTCTTGGTTAATTTTTAAGGTAATTAATCCTTCGTTGAGATGTCCGCAATCTTTATGTGAGGTTATTGCGCCAACCACGGCAGAATGATCAAACGCTTTTGCTGTACACCAAGGGTGTCCTTTTTCTTTGGCAGATTTTTGCAGGTCGCGTCGAGTCAGGTCTAAACCAACAGCGTAACCGAAAATCATTGCGGTTGCGGCGTCAACTGAAACATTCGTGCCGCCACGCTCAAGAGCAACTACTAGTTCCACTTCATGATGCAGTTCTTCGGTCTTGCTGGGATATTTTATAGGGTGATTGGGTGGAACCACAGCATCAGCAGGTTTGGTGAAAAAAAAGGGTGGTTCTTTGTTTGGGTCGGCACCCATTTCGATGGCGTGGTCGGAATAGTTTCGACCAACACAGTAAATACGTCTTACGGGAAAGCGATGGTCGCTGCCCACTACAGGTAGGGTTGATGGCTCTGTAGCCGGAAATACCATGGTCATAGCGGGTACCTGTTGAGTTGTAGTTAAAGTAAAAGGCGTGTATTAATTATCTCTATTATTACATATTGATATTATTGGTTTTATTTTTATGTAAAACACTCTTTAAAACTGAATTGGTTTAGATTTAACCAATCTTTGAGGGCGCAATTATAATGTATAAAGATTTATATTTAAATTGCAAATATATGCCCTTAAAAGGCTAATTTTATAATAGAAAACATCTGGTTTATTGTGTTCTGTGATGTTTTTTTGTTTCGTGGTTTTTATTTTTTAACGCAGTAAATTCTAATTCAGTAATTTTGTGGCTAATCAGAGGCTTCTAGATTGTTGCATCAATTTTATTGTTGTTTATTTCTATTCGTAATCGGTTATGAATAAAGTCGAAGTCTCTACTGCGTTTTATATCTTCCATAAGTACATGAGCTTCTGGATAGGTTAATTTTAAATACGATAACCATTGTTTTAGTCGGTTACCTAAAAATTTATTGGGATGAGTATAGGTTGTTTGCAAAAAATACCTTAATACATAGTGTGCAACTTTACACCAAGGCATTGCTTCGATAGGTTCACCATTTAGGGCGCATTTTATTTGCAGTGCGAGGTCCGGTTTGGCAAGTAAGCCGCGGCCTATCATTACATCAACACAACCACTTTGATCACGCGCCTTAAAATAGTCGTCAACCGTCCAAATTTCGCCGTTAATGATGACATTAATAGAAAGTTGTTCCTGAATTGCCTTAACGTAGCTCCAATAGGCAGGCGGTTTATACCCATCGACTTTACTGCGTGCGTGTACAACCAGTTCTTCGGCGCCGGCGCTTTCTAAGGCTTGTGCGTTTTCTAAAAAGCCAATTTTTTCTTCATAACCTAAGCGCATCTTCGCAGAAAGTTTAACGCCTTGGGGTAGAGATTGTTTGGTAGTGCTGACAATTTTAAATAAGGTGTCAGTCTTTTTTAGAAGAATTGCTCCGCCTTCACTTTTGTTGACTGTTTTGGCGGGGCAACCAAAATTTAAGTCGATGGTTTTAGCACCTATTTTACTTGCTTTAACCGCGTTTAAGGCGATTGCCTCGGGATTGCTGCCAAGTAACTGCACAGACACTGGAACCCTGTGTTCGGTCTCACAATCACTAAGAATCTCTGGGAAGTGTTTGAGAAAAACTCGTGACGGGAGAGCGTGATTGGTTACACGAATAAATTCGGTAACGCAGCCATCGATGCCGCCAATTTCCGTCAGTATTTTTCGCATATGAAAGTCAACGACACCTTCCATCGGTGCTAATAGGACTTTTGGCGATCGAGATTTTTTGTTGGCGAGATTGTTTAGCAAGTACGTAACTCTGTGACAATGTGAATGTGATCAGTGCGCTTAATGATTTTGGATGGCGAATTGTAATCGAATTAGATTCTATAGCCTCTTTATTTAAGGGTTTGAAATTCGACGAGGTTGAATAGCAAGCTCTAGGAGAGATTTTTTCTTTTTGTGCGTAATTAGGGATTATTTAACGAATTTGGAAACATTTAGTTTCTTTTTCTTTGCTATTCGGTGAATTTATAAGCTGTTTATGTTTCATAAACTTTGTAGTTACAAATAGAGTTAACTACAGATGTCTTGTATTACGCTTCTATGAAGAATTGTACTAATTTCAGGCTGTGTATGTAACTCTTTGATCTATAAGAATAATTTATTTTTCAGTTTTGGATAATGGGTTTGTAGTTCTGGGGCAAACTTGCCTACAAATTTTTTCGTCGCTACATTGACTGAACACTTTCGATGCTCTAACTCTTTGTAATTGAAACAAATTTTACGGGGCTTTTTACTCCTGCGGGAGTCTTTTGCTTGTCTGAAAAACGATTGTTTTATTAATAATTTCAACGAGTTCCGAGTGTTTCCTTTAGTTGATTAAGCAGGTCGGTATAGATCTTATGGCTGATTCGATATTACAACAGGGTTTCGACTTAATGTTGTTCGGTATGGGAACAGTGATGGTGTTTTTGGCGTTACTGGTGGTTGCGATGAATGTAATGTCATCGGTGATAGCCAAATTCCAGCCATCGCCCGTGGTTACCGAAAAACAACTTTCAACAGAAGTTTCTGCTTCTGCCACTGTCGACCCTCATCTATTTAAAGTTATTCAAGCGGCACTAGATCAGCATCGTAAGCGCTGATTGCCTCGATTGTTTGAATACTTAAGCTCAGAGAAACATTATGGCTAACGAAAATAAACCTCTAGGAATTACCGACGTAGTTTTGCGTGATGCGCATCAATCGTTATTTGCAACGCGTATGCGTTTAGATGACATGCTACCCATTGCCGAGAAACTCGACCAAGTAGGATTTTGGTCTTTAGAGACCTGGGGTGGCGCGACCTTTGATGCGTGTATTCGATATTTGGGCGAAGACCCTTGGGATCGAATTCGTCAGCTGAAAAAAGCTATGCCTAAAACTCCCATGCAGATGCTATTTCGTGGTCAAAATATTTTGGGTTATCGCCATTACGCCGACGATGTTGTAACCAAGTTTGTTGAGCGTTGCGCAGTGAATGGAGTAGATGTATTCCGTGTTTTCGACGCAATGAACGACATGCGCAACTTAGAGACTGCTCTTAAAGCCGTTAAGGATGTTGGTAAGCACGCTCAAGGTACTATTTCGTTCACGCTAAGCCCTGTTCACAATCTAGAAATGTGGGTTGATATGGGCAAGCGTATTGAAGATACCGGTGCCGATTCGATCGCCATTAAAGACATGGCGGGCCTCTTAAAACCTTATTATGGTTATGAGTTGGTTAAGCGCTTGAAGGAATCTTGCTCGATTCCAATCCATATGCAATGCCACGCGACAACTGGTTTATCAACCGCTACTGCATTGAAATGTATCGAAGCAGGTATCGATAATATTGATACCGCCATTTCTTCTATGTCGATGACTTATGGACACAGTCCAACCGAATCCGTTGTGGCCATTCTTGAAGGAACCGAGCGCGATACCGGCTTAGATTTGAATTTACTCGAAGAAATTGCAGCGTATTTCCGCGAGGTTCGTAAAAAATACGCGAAATTTGAAGGTTCGCTTCGTGGTGTAGATTCACGAATTTTAACGGCGCAGGTTCCTGGTGGCATGCTCACCAACATGGAAAACCAACTCCGTGACCAGGGTGCGACCGATAAATTTGATGCGGTTTTAGAAGAGATCCCTAGAGTTCGTGAAGATCTCGGTTTTATTCCTTTGGTAACTCCAACCTCTCAAATCGTGGGTACTCAAGCGGTACTGAACGTGTTGACTGGTGAACGTTACAAATCGATCTCTAAAGAAACTCAGGGCGTGCTCAAAGGTGAATATGGTGCAACTCCAGCACCCGTAAATGCCGAGCTACAAGCTCGCGTGTTGGATGGTGCCGAAGCAATTACTTGCCGTCCGGCAGATTTACTTGAGCCTGAAATGGACAAGTTAAAAACCGAGTTACTAGAGCTTGCCGCTGAAAAGGGCATTGCGTTGACCAAAGGCGAAGGTCAGATCGACGATGTTTTGACCTACGCCTTGTTTCCGCAAGTTGGTCTTAAATTCCTTGAAAATCGTGATAATCCTTCTGCTTTTGAGCCTAAGCCGGGTGTGCATGAGCCTGTTAAAAATGAAGCTGGCGAAGAGATTTACACCGTCACCGTTGACGGTAAGAGCTACACCGTTGCCGTTGCTGAAGGTGGTGATATTTCGTCATTGGCGCCGATTGGTGGTGCTGTAGTGCCTTCGGCATCCGCGGCAACTCCGGCACCTGTAAGCGGTGGTGAGCCAGTAGCAGCGCCTCTGGCGGGTAACATTGTTAAGATTGTTGTGAAACCCGGCCAAGCCGTTGCTGCGGGCGAGGTGCTTATAATTTTGGAAGCCATGAAGATGGAGACCAATATTTCTGCGCCAAAAGCCGGTACGGTTACAACTATTGATGTTAAGGCGGGTGATTCGGTTGCTGTTGGCGACTGTTTACTCAGCCTCGCCTAAACCGGAGGTTACACGTGGAAAGTATGCTAGCCCTATGGCAAGACTCCGGTTTGTACAACATGACCGGCGGCCAGATCATTATGATCTTGGTTGGAATGCTGTTGTTGTATCTCGCTATTCAGAAAAATTTTGAACCACTACTGCTGATTCCAATCGGTTTTGGTGGAATCTTAGCCAATATTCCTGGGGCTGACTTGGCGCTCTCGGCTGCCGAGGCTGCCATTGCCAGTGGTGATCCTGAAGTTTTAAAAGCCATGGCTCAGGCTTTAGGTGTTGAGCAATGGCAAAATCTTAAACTATTAAAAGCGGCTTACGGGAATTCTACCGCCGAAATTCACTTGGCGGCCGTGCAAACGGCGGAGAACTTTGGTTTCACCAACGGCATGTTGTATAACTTTTACTCGGTTGCTATTGCGTCTGGTGTTGCGCCCCTAGTAATTTTTATGGGTGTTGGTGCAATGACGGATTTCGGCCCGTTATTGGCGAATCCTAAAACATTGTTTTTGGGTGCTGCCGCTCAGTTTGGGATTTTTGCCACAGTGCTTGGTGCTGTGGGCTTAAACGCCGCCGGTCTAATGGATTTTTCCATCGCAGATGCTGCGGCCATTGGTATTATTGGTGGCGCGGATGGCCCAACCGCGATCTATGTTGCGTCTTTGCTGGCTCCAGATTTACTGGGGGCGATTGCTGTGGCTGCCTATTCCTACATGGCTTTGGTACCAATGATTCAGCCGCCGATCATGCGTGCGTTAACCACGCAATCGGAACGCGAAATTGTTATGAGTCAGCTGCGCGAAGTATCTAAGGCTGAAAAGATCATCTTCCCAATTGTGATTTTGATTTTGGTCGCATTGTTCCTGCCATCAGCGGCGCCACTGCTAGGTATGTTCTGCTTCGGTAATCTTATGAAAGAATGTGGGGTTGTTAATCGCTTGAGCGATACTGCTCAGAATGCGTTGATCAATATCACCACTATTTTCTTGGGTCTTTCGGTCGGCTCTAAGCTAGCGGCTGACAAGTTCTTAGATCCTAAAACCTTGGGTATTTTGGCGTTAGGTATTGTGGCCTTTGGTATTGGCACCGCAATGGGTGTTTTGATGGCTAAATTTATGAATCAATTTAGCAAGCATAAGATAAACCCGTTGATTGGTTCTGCCGGTGTGTCTGCCGTACCCATGGCTGCTCGTGTGTCCAACAAGATTGGTCTTGAGTCTAACCCACACAACTTTTTGCTTATGCATGCCATGGGGCCAAACGTTGCGGGTGTTATTGGTTCTGCGGTTGCCGCTGGTGTGATGATATCCATGGTGCAGAGCTTTTTAGGTTCTTAATTAACACATTTAGTACTATTCTAAAAAGAGTACTGTTCTAAAGAGCCTACTGCGGTTGCGTGGTAGGCTTTTTTGTTGGTGGTTTATAAGTTGATTTTTGATTATGTATAAAATCATTGTTTATGTTCCCGGCGAGTCCAAAGAAACCGTCAAATCGGCATTATTTGATGCGGGGGCTGGAAGAATTGGCGATTACGCCTGTTGCTGTTGGGAGGTGTTAGGTCAGGGGCAGTTTTTGCCTTTGCCAAATAGCCAACCATACTTAGGGCAAGAAGGCGAATTGGAGCGAGTGCCGGAGTTTCGATTAGAGCTGGTTTGCGAGGCGGCGCTGATTAAAACGGCAGTGTTAAAAATGATCGAGGCTCATCCCTATGAAGAGCCCGCTTATCAAGTGCTGCCGTTTTTAACGCTTGCGGACCTTTAGTCCAATTATTGTTGCTAACCCGTTCCTGAATAATTGCTTGCTGATGTGTCGATTGAGCTAATAAATAACTCGTGCTTAAGGGCCGTCTATTTCACGTCGATTAAAGTGACTATTTGCAAAGGAATTAGCCGTTGTTGGATGTAACAATATCGTTATGCACGGGAAAGACATTGTTCGAGTAATCAGTCAGATAGTTTTCGAGAGTGATTCGAACCACGGGGAAGGCGAGCTTATCCCAAGGGATTTGGTCGAAATCGAACAGTTCAACTTCCAACGATTCTGGCCCCGGACCAAAGTCTTGATTAGCGACCTCGCCTTTATAGAACACATACACTTGGTTTATGTAGGGAACACTAAAAACTTGGTACAAAGATGGGTTGCTGATTTTTACACGCGCCTCTTCCCAAGATTCTCGTAATGCTCCTTCTTCTATAGATTCACCGTTTTCCATAAAACCCGCTGGCAGGGTCCATAGATTCGCGCGCGGCTCGATTGCGCGTTTACACAGTAGGATCTTGTCTTCGAATACGGGTAGACAACCGGTAATAACTTTGGGATTTTGATAATGAATGGTTTCGCATTCAATGCAGACGTGACGGTTTCTGTCATCGCC
This sequence comes from uncultured Alteromonadales bacterium, assembly GCA_937864365.1. Lineage (GTDB taxonomy): Bacteria > Pseudomonadota > Gammaproteobacteria > Pseudomonadales > Cellvibrionaceae > Sessilibacter. Next base: position 16,955 of record CALMJT010000108.1, read on the forward strand.
TGCAGGAACTTGAATGCTGACTTTGGCGCCACAGTTACTGCAAAATTTCATGAAATAAATCCAAAGAAAGGTTTTGCAGTATATCTTAAATTATTGTGCGGCAGCTGTGGTCTCGAATGCTAAAATTTTTGCACTGATTGTTGGGTTTGTTTCTGCAGGTAAATCGTCTTGGCCCTCATTGAGTACCCGGCGCAGACGATCAAAACTGTCGTGCATCATAGCCGACAGCGTGATACAAGCTTTCATCGGCGTACTGCTGGTCTTACGTTTTGCGTCGATTTGGAATTGCAATCCACGTAAGCGACGTTGCATATTTACAGGTGAGTTTTCGATGACAGCGTTAATATATTGCTCACGAAGAGCCTCAAACGCTGTTGGATCGTTTTTCGCTAACTCCATTAAGGTGTCGAAATCGGGTAGATCTTTTTGCATTGCTCGCCTCGCTTTGTGATTTCCTATACTGGCTTTGTGTCAGTCCTTTGTAAACAAATGCTATAAGAAGCCAGAAGAACTAAACAATTCCTGATACTATCAATCAGAAATTGGCGACCTAAATAATAATTTCTTATATAGAAAAACGTTTTCGCCATTTTAAAAAGGATTTTTGGCCTCTTGTTATGACGTCTATCATTCATATACAGGTAGTCATTGATGATTCACTTGATCATCGTTAATTTCTAGGAGTTAGATAACAAATATTTCTTATGCCTAATTTTTTTAAGCAAAATTTGCTTTCTATCGAAAATCTGCTTGTTCAGCAAAAAAACATCCGAAATGCTGGTGTTTTGGTCGGATTAGTACCTTTTGGTGACGATTATTCAGTGGTGTTAACTCGACGGGCAAGTCATTTGAAGTCTCATGCAGGGGAGGTTGCTTTACCCGGTGGAAAGTGGGAGCCCCAAGACGCCAATTTAATTGCCACAGCGTTGCGCGAAACCCAAGAAGAAATTGGTTTAGAGCCCAGTGCCGTGGAGCTTATGGGCTGCCTGCCACTTCGAGCGTCGAAATTGGGTGTTAATGTGGTTCCGGTGGTTGGCATCATAGAAACGCTGCCGGTGTTGATTCCTAATCAAGACGAGTTGGACGAGGTGTTTTTGGTGCCCTTGAGTTTTTTAAGAGAAGACTTAAGAACACGCACAGATATTTTTCATCGTGCTGGAAAAGATCACTGGGCGCCAGCTTGGCAGTTTGAGTGCTATGAAATATGGGGCCTTACAGCTCGGATACTGGTGGATTTGATGCAATACGGGTTTGACGTTAATTTAACTCGTGAACATCAAGCCCCGGAGCGAACCTACTGACTAAGTAACCCTTTTTAAGATCGATGCTGTGTTCGCCGATTTCGCCAGATAAGCTCTTCAAGCGTGAACAGAGTTTCGATAGTGTGTTATAACTCGGATCGATTCCACAACCTACGCCGTTTGTAAGCAAATGACCTTTAAATCATTCAAACCAAGTCAAGATTCATCAGATACTGGTGCCCGAGCTAAGCCAATCAACTCGCCATGTGTTTCTGTTTGTGTATTAAACGATGAAGACGTCTGCGTTGGCTGTTATCGAACGGGGTCGGAGATTTCGCAGTGGGGAAGAATGGCCGATGACAATAAGTTAGCCGTGCTTGAGCATTGCCGTGAGCGGGCAAAAAAACTGAATCCGTTTTTATAGGAGCTTCAGTTTTAGGCGCACTTTGCAAATGTCTATGATTGATTCATCCGTAATCTAGCCGGAGGCCGAAAAGTAATTGCGTGATAGCCAAGTTTTGGTCAAGTTCGATGATTTATGCTTGTTGGATTTGGCTGTGCATCCTTGCTGTGCTCAAAGCTCTCATTGATTCAAAGCTCTCATTGAATTGAGGTATTAAATTAGAGGCTTCTTGGATTTGGACTTTTTGACTTTTGCCTTAACAATAACCTTGTCGCTCAGTTCGATGACTTCGAATATATAGCCATTAAGTTTGAAGCTGATCAACCCGTCGGGGATGGATTGCAGGAATTCAACCGAAAGCCCGTTCAGGGTTTTTGGACCTTCGGTCGGTAATTTCCATCCCAAATGCTTGTTAATGTCACGAATTGACGTAGAACCATCAATCTCAAACCAGCCTTCGCCTACATCGGTAATTTCTTCGTAAGAGTCTTCGGCTGTATTGGTGGTAAAGTCGCCAACAATCTCTTCGAGAATGTCTTCTAGAGTTACCAATCCCTGAACTTCACCGTACTCATCGACCACAATTCCCATGCGGCTTTTTTCTTTTTGGAAGTTTAGAAGCTGATTACTCAGTGGTGTGCCTTCATGCACGAAATAGGGTTTTCTGGTGTAACGGCGTATCGCTGCATGCGTGACCGTGCTGCCTTCACTGGTAATAATGCGCGATGCATGGCGCAGGTGCAGGGTACCAATAACATTATTGATGTCGCCTTCATACACAGGTAAGCGGGTGTAGTCGGTGGTGCGAATTATGTTCATCAAGTGATCGATATCGTCATTAAGATCAAGGCCTACTACCTCATTGCGAGGAATCATAATATCTTCGACAACGGTCTTCTCAAGATCGAGTACGTTAAGCAACATGCCCTGGTGTTGATCAGGGATTAGGTCACCGGCTTCGTCAACTACGGTTCTGAGTTCGTCTGGATGTAACTGATCTTGTTTTGGAGCCTTGTCGGGGTCAACGCCAAACACGCGGGCTAAAGAGTTGGATAAGAAGTTAACCAACAGCACAATTGGATAAAACAGTTTAAGTAGCGGCTGTAAAACCCAGCTAAAAGGATAGGCTACGCGCTCAGGGTGCAGTGCGGCGACGGTTTTTGGGGTTACTTCTGCGAAAATTAATACGACGACGGTTAGGATTATGTTGGCTACCCAGATATAGCCTTCTCCGTATAAGCGTAAGCAGATCATGGTTGCCAACGCTGCGGTAAAATTATTGACTAAGTTGTTACCAATTAGGATAACGCCAATTAAACGATCTGGTCGATCGAGTAGGCGGGCAACACGCTTAGCGCCTTTATTACCTTTATTGGCGGCGTGTTTTAGTCGATAGCGGTTGATGGACATCATGCCTGTTTCTGAGCTTGAGAAAAAAGCTGAGAGAACAATTAAAAAAGCAAGAATGCCAAAAAGGGTGCTAATGGGTATATCGCTCAAGCGGGGAAAACCTGTGTTGATTAGTCAAGAGTGGCAGTGACGATAGTCTCTGTTTACCGTTATAAAGTACTTCTATGAAGAATTAATTCGATAACTAATTTACTTCCAAAATATGCCACCATTAGTGAGCAAAAGCCCGAGAGGGTCCAGCGAATTGCGCTGTTGCCGCGCCAACCTCTGACGTGTCTGCCCCACAATAACGTGGCATAAAGCAGCCAGGCAAAGATCGACAAAATAGTTTTGTGCACCAGCGACTGCGCGAACATATCTTCTAAGAAGATAAAACCAGAAACGATCGAGAGTGTAAGCGTTATTTCACCCGCCCAAACAATATCAAACAGTAAGGTTTCCATGGTTTGGAGCGGAGGTAATAATCGGATTCGACCGGTTGCATGCTTGTTGCGTAGCTGATGGTTTTGCCATGCCAGTAAAATAGCCTGAAGAGCTGCGATCATCAAAAGGCTATAAGCCAGAACCGACAGCGAAATATGAATAAACAGGCCGTGTGGAATATTGTTAAACGGTGTAACTGGGCCTTCTGCTAATAAGGCGGCAATAATCACACAGGCTGAAAAAGGGAACAGAAAAACAAATAAATTTAATATCGGTAGTCGCAAGCCGCTGACGGCGATTAAAAAATTCACTACGCAGGTGATCAACGACAGGGCGACAAAAAATCCCAGCCGGTAGCCGTCTTCGGCAAATACCAAGTGATAAATACTTAGGGCATGGGCGATAACGGCAAGACAACAGGCGGTGATTAGCCAAGACTTTTGGACATTCTTAAGTTTTGCAATTTGAAGTGAGATATATCCGCCAGACACTAAGTAAAGAAACACGGCAGCTATACTGGGGGCGAAGCTTGACATTACAGTTTGTAAATCACTCTCAGACTTGAAAAGTTCGTCAAAGACGAGAGTGTGTCACAGGAAAGCGGCATTTAGAAGGGACAAAGTTTGTAAATTTCTACAGACATTAGTCCTGTATCTACAAGTGATACGCATAACTGAGCAGAAAACGTCTCAAAATCAGGATTAGTCGTGCATTTCCCTAAGCATTGGGTATACTCTGCGGCCAATTTTATTCGTGTAATCATCACAACATACTGCATCTTATGTTTGAAAATCTTTCTGATCGACTCACGCAATCCTTACGCAGCATTACTGGTAAGGCAAAAATTACCGATGACAACATCCAAAAGACCTTACGAGAAGTTCGTAAAGCGTTGCTTGAGGCAGATGTTGCGCTGCCGGTAGTTAAAGATTTCGTATCACAGGTTCGCTCTAAGGCTCTTGGTCAGCAAATCTCCAAGGCGTTGAATCCCGGCCAGCAATTTCTAAAAATTGTTGAGCGCGAACTTGTCTTAACCATGGGCGAGTCCAACGAGACCTTGGATTTGGCCGCACAACCGCCTGCTGTAATTTTGATGGCGGGTTTACAAGGTGCTGGTAAAACCACTTCTGTTGCCAAGTTGGCGCGTTTTCTTAAAGAACGACAAAAGAAAAAGGTGTTGGTTGTTTCTGCCGACATCTATCGTCCGGCAGCGATTAAACAGCTGGAGACTCTTGCGGGTGAGGTTGAGGTTGAGTTTTTCCCTTCTACTGCTGAAGAGAAACCGGTAACCATCGCACAAAATGCCATTGCTCATGCCAAGCGTCAGTTTTTCGATGTGCTAATCGTCGATACCGCGGGTCGTTTGCATATTGATCAGGCGTTGATGGGTGAAATTAAGGATCTGCACGCCGCAATTAATCCTGTCGAAACCTTGTTCGTGATCGACGCGATGATCGGTCAAGATGCCGTTAATACCGCAAAAGCATTTAATGATGCCTTACCTTTAACGGGTGTTGTTCTTACCAAGGCCGATGGTGATGCCCGTGGTGGTGCAGCCCTTTCGGTTCGCCATGTCACCGGCAAGCCCATCAAGTTTTTGGGTGTTGGTGAAAAGGTTGACGCGCTTGAGCCATTTTATCCTGAACGTATTGCTTCTCGTATTTTGGGAATGGGTGACGTTATGTCACTTATTGAGCAAGCCGAGCAAAAAGTCGATCGAGAAAAAGCTGAAAAATTGGTTAAAAAAGTCCAAAAGGGTCAGAAATTTGATCTTGAGGATTTACGCGATCAACTCCAGCAAATGGCTAACATGGGTGGTATGGCATCCATGCTTGAAAAGCTGCCCGGAATGGGTGGTATGGCCAAGATGGCCGAGCAAGCGGATGTCACCAAACAATTCAAACAAATGGAAGCTATTATCGGCTCCATGACCCCAGAAGAGCGCCGTAATCCGGACGTTCTTAATGGTTCACGTAAACGCCGTATCACCATGGGTTCCGGTACCGACATTCAAGATTTGAACCGTTTGCTCAAGCAACATAAGCAAATGGCGAAAATGATGAAGAAAATGAAGGGCGGTGGTATGGCGAAAATGATGCGCGGCATGGGTGGCATGCTTGGCGGTTTACCCGGTGGTGGTGGCCTACCTCCTGGTATGGGTAAATAGCCGCAAAACTCTCTGGCTCCTCTATACATTGGCGCGCGGTTGAAATATAATCGCGCGCCTTAAATTTTTGGGTAAATTCTTACTCAAGAGTTACCTTTCAGAAGACTATCTTCTATTAGACATAAATGTGTGGCATTGCCGTGAGGCAAAGTCCAGCTTAACAAAAACAGGAATCTTAAATGGTAAGTATTCGTTTGGCTCGTGGCGGTTCTAAAAAGCGTCCTTTCTATCATGTGACTGTAACTGATTCACGTAACACCCGTGATGGTCGTTTTATCGAACGTTTGGGTTTCTTCAACCCAGTTGCGCGTGGTCAAGAAGTTCGTTTGCGTATCGACAACGAAAGAGTTGAATACTGGTTAGGTCAAGGCGCTCAAATGTCTGATCGCGTTAGCCAATTGGTTAAAGAATCTCAAAAAGCAGCAATTGCGGCTTAATTTTTTGAGCGCGCGCTGAGTATGTCTGGTTTGGTTCCGGTTGGCCGTATAGCCGGTGCATTCGGAATTAAGGGTTGGGTTAAGATTCTGTCTGACACCGAGCCCAGAGAAAATATCTTTCAATACACGCCTTGGTGGTTAAAAACCCGTCATGGTGTAAAGGTCTTTGAGTGTGATGAGTTTCAAAATCACGGCAAAGGTCTAATTGCTCACATTAAGGGCGTTGATGATCGCGATGCCGCAGAGTTATTGGCTGGTGTTGAGATCGCTATTGATCGCGAGCAATTGTCACCGTTAGAAGACGGCGAATACTACTGGAGTCAGTTGATGGGTTTGAGAGTGATAACCCATGTTAATGCTGAAGCCGGTGACGCCGATTCAGGTTCTTTACAGAGCGTGGATCTAGGGGTGGTAAAAAAACTGATTGAAACTGGTTCTAACGACGTGCTTGTTGTTATGCCAGATGCACAAAGTTTTGATGATCGAGAACGGCTGTTACCGTATTTGCCCGGGCAATTTATCTTAGAGATAAACCTTGATGTAGGTACGATTTTGGTTGATTGGGACCCAGATTTTTAGAAGTCCTTGGAAAGAGAGTCGAGTAATCTTGCTCGCAAGATTACCTGCTACGGATTGGTTATGCGAATCGCGGTTGTGACACTATTTCCAGAGATGTTTAACGCTATTACGCACTACGGTGTTACGTCTCGAGCAATCAAAGATGGCCTTGCGGATTTGCGCTGCTTTAATCCTCGTGATTTTGCGCAAGATCGCCACAAAACTGTTGATGATCGTCCCTATGGCGGTGGTCCTGGAATGCTCATGAAAGTTGAGCCTTTAGAAAGAGCACTAGAAACGGCTCTCGATTGGGCAAGACAAGATGAACAACCCGTAAAGGTTGTTTATATGAGCCCTCAAGGAAAACCATTGGATCAAGGCGATGTTATCAACCTAAGTTCTGTCAGTAATAATCTTGTATTAATTGCTGGCCGATACGAAGGCATTGACGAGCGGTTCATTGAATCCTACGTCGATAGTGAAATCTCGATTGGCGACTATGTACTAAGCGGTGGTGAATTACCGGCAATGGTTTTGGCAGATACTTTAATTCGCCAAATTCCAGGAGCGCTGGGTCATAAAGAGTCTGCAAATGAAGATTCTTTTGCAAATGGCCTGCTGGATTGTCCTCATTACACTCGGCCAGAGTTGTACCAAGGGCAACAAGTTCCGGAAGTCTTATTGTCTGGGGATCACGAGCGTATTAGAAAGTGGCGCTTAAAACAGTCTTTAATCAGAACCTACGAAAGACGACCAGATTTATTAAAGCAGAGGGAGCTCAGTAAAGAAGAAAATTCTTTGCTGAAAGAATATCTCTCGCAAGCAAGCGATTTAGATTCGATAAGCAAACCTTAAGAATATTTTCGCAAAGACTCATCCGCCAGGTCGGTAGTTTTTGATGAGAACTGAATTGATGGTCTAGCTGAGAAGCTACACCGATAAAGAGTTAGGAGCAAAAAATGACTAACAAAATTATTCAAATGCTAGAAAACGAACAGCTTAAAAAAGATGTTCCTGAGTTTTCACCGGGTGACACCGTAGTTGTTCAAGTGAAAGTAGTAGAAGGTAGTCGTGAGCGTTTACAGGCTTTCGAAGGCGTTGTAATTGGTAAGCGTAACCGTGGCTTAAACTCAGCATTCACCGTGCGTAAGATTTCTCACGGCGTTGGCGTTGAGCGTACTTTCCAAACTCACAGCCCATTGGTTGATAGCATTAGCCTTAAGCGTCGTGGTGATGTTCGTCAAGCTAAGCTTTACTACTTGCGTAACCTTACTGGTAAGGCTGCTCGAATCAAAGAAAAACTCAACTAAGTTACAGGTTGATGTTTCTAAAAAGCCGACTTTATGTCGGCTTTTTTGTGTCTAAAATTTAAGAAAATAAGTAATTTGAAAAAAAACAATTTTTGCGGAAAATTTTTGGAACCTCGTTAATAACATGAGTTCCAATAGCTCGAATTATCGATTGTTAATAACCGTAAAAATATATCTATAGTCTTTTACAGGCTTGCTCATGATAAATAAACACTATGGACGAGGTGCAGCTTGAATTCTCTTAACGTAAAACACAGTCTTGGAGCCCTAATGACACGGTCTATGTCGAGATTAAAATTGTATAAAGTATTAGGTGCAACTTTGTCTGCGCTTACCTTTTCATTGGCTGCAATGACTGTTTCTGCTCAAGAGTTAGACACGTCTGTCTCCAAAGAAGTTGAATCGGTTGTAATTTCCGGCATTAACAAAGCTCGTCCGCAGCTGGTTGTTGAGTCTGTTAAGAAGAGTCCGGTGAATGGACTTTACCAAGCGAAAATTGAAAATGGCCCTACGCTTTTCGTAAGTGCTGATGGCCAATACGTGCTTGCAACTGATATGTATCAGGTAGTTGCTGGTGGTTTTGTGAATCTACAAGAAGTAGAGCGCGAAGAGTATCGTAAAGAGTTGGCTCACCGCCTAGACGAGAATCACGACGATGCGATTGTTTACTCACCAAAAGGTGAAGTAAAAGGGGTGGTGAACGTATTTACCGATGTTGATTGTGGCTTCTGTCAGCGTTTGCATCAAGAAGTGGCTGAATTGAACGAAATGGGTATCGAACTTCGTTATTTAGCGTATCCACGTAGCGGGCTAAACTCAGAGTCATACAATAAAATTGCTTCGGCTTGGTGTGCGGACGATCAGCAAAAAGCAATGAATAAACTGAAAGCTCGTGAAGAAATTGCTATGAATGTTTGTGAAAACAACCCAGTTGCCGATCACTATGCACTTGGTAATCGCATTGGTGTTCGTGGCACGCCTGCATTGTTGTTAGACGATGGTACTTTGCTACCCGGTTACTTACCTGCTAAAGAATTAGCGGCGCGTATTGGTGTTGCTTCTGCTAACTAAGCCTAGAAAAAGCTGTTATCGTTCTTCAAAAAAGCCCTTTAAGGGCTTTTTTGCGTTAAGGCCAGCACGTGCTTTCATTGATCTGGGCTTGTTCTGTTTAAAATTAACGAATCACCCGTTTAATTGGTCTATTGATTTCCCAGTCTTGACTAATCATGTCGCACTATTTTGTATTCTAAAATACACATTGTCTGATTAAACTGCCTATTGAATACATTGCCACAGCGAAAGGCTTCTTTAATATCTTGGCGCAAGGAATGATCGACATTGAGTGGACTACAGCAAACAGCATTTCGTCGGGTGTTAATTATTGGTTGGGTGTGGCCAGAGCCTAAAGCTTCAGCCGCCGGTGAGCAGATGCTCGCAATCATTCGACTTATGCAATCTGTGAGTGAAGAGATTCATTTTGCAAGCCCTGCACAAAAGACGGAGTTATCTTTCCCGCTTGAGAGCATTGGTGTTCAAACTTCAGCTATTGACGTAAACAATTCTTCCTTTGATTTGTACCTTGCAGATTTGTCGCCTGATGTTGTGATTTTCGATCGTTATATGATGGAAGAGCAATTTGGCTGGCGAGTTGATCTTAATTGCCCAGACGCGATACGAATTTTGGATACGGAAGACTTGCACAGCTTACGAGAAGCTCGGCAAAAAGCACTAACAAACGGTTCTAAACTTGACTTAAACACCGAGAAAGCACTTCGTGAAATTGCTTCTATTCACCGGTGCGATACATCCTTAATTATTTCACGCGACGAATTTGATTTATTGCAGCGCCACTATCAAGTTCCTCAGTCTTGGTTAGTGAACCTTCCTTTGCGATACGGTGCCGGTGACATAAACCCCGATAACTCTCATCTAGCAAAGATGCTCGGATACGAACATAGAACCGATTTCATCTCTATTGGTAATTTCCGACATCCGCCCAATTGGGATTCTGTGTTGTGGCTCAGAGAACTGTGGCCAAGCATTAGAGCGCAAATTCCCAATGCTAAACTTCATATTTACGGTGCCTATTTACCGGCAAAAGCCAAACAACTGCATAATGAAAAATTGGGTTTCTATGTGCACGGCTGGATAGAAGACGCATTTTTAGCGATGTCTCGTGCTCGTGTTTGTCTTGCGCCATTGCGTTTTGGTGCTGGGCAAAAAGGAAAGCTAGTGTTGGCTGCAATGGCTGCAACACCCAGTGTGAGCACTACAGTTGGTGCTGAATCGATGATGTTGGAAGAGACACTTTGGCCGGGTGTTATCGCTGATAAAGAATCCGAGTTTATAAATGCAGCCGTTCGGCTTTATACCGATGAAGATTTTTGGATCAGCGCTCATTCGCGTTGCGATGCCTATGATCAGTATTACAACAAAAAGCCAAACTGGGGTAATGAGCTAGTTACCCGATTAATCTACCTCAAAGAAAATTTAGCTCAGCATCGTAATAGCAATTTCGTTAGTTTGATGTTGCGCCATCATCATCATCGGTCAACGCAATTTATGTCGCAATGGATCGAAGCTAAAAATCAGCTGGCTGATTTGAAAGACTCAGACTAGGTTTGGAAGAGTCGTGAGACGAGCTAATAGCGCGATAAATCAGTGTTAAATTTGACACAGCAACTCAGCCTAAGTAATGTTGCCTACCCTTTTTCGGGCGCCAAATAAGGTAAATGTTCACTCATCATGAAGGCGTCGTTAATCCAGAGGAAGTTAATTTTGAAACCGGTAAAAGTTGGTATCTGCGGTCTAGGAACCGTAGGAAGTGGCACTGTTAATGTTTTAACTCGAAACGCGACTGAAATCAGCGCTCGTGCAGGTTGTGAAATTATCATTACACAAATTGGCGCTAGACGAGATAACCCTAACTGTAATACTTCTGCCTTTAATGTTACTCGTGACATTTTTGAGGTAGTAACCAACCCGGAAATTGATATTGTTGTTGAATTGATTGGCGGTACAACCATTGCGAAAGATTTAGTTTTGCAAGCCATCGCCAATGGCAAGCATGTTGTGACTGCAAACAAAGCATTAATCGCTGAGTTTGGTAACGAAATATTTACAGCCGCTAAAGAAGCTGGCGTCACTGTAGCCTTTGAGGCCGCCGTCGCTGGCGGTATTCCTGTTATTAAAAGCATCAAAGAGGGTTTGGCCGCCAACAAGATTCAATGGCTAGCGGGTATTATTAACGGTACTGGCAACTTTATTTTGACAGAGATGCGTGACAAGGGTCGCGCCTTTGATGACGTATTGAGAGAAGCGCAAGCGTTAGGTTACGCCGAGGCAGATCCTACCTTTGATGTTGAAGGCATCGACGCTGCTCATAAGTTAGTGATCTTGGCGTCTATCGCCTTTGGTATGCCGTTGCAATTCGACAAGGTATTCACCGAAGGTATTACCAAAATTACCGCCGAAGACGTGTCATACGCCCAAGAGTTGGGTTATCGCATTAAACACCTTGGTATTGCCCGCAAAGTTGGCGATGCGGTTGAATTGCGAGTTCACCCAACATTAATTCCAAAAGAGCGATTGATTGCGAATGTTGATGGCGTTATGAACGCCGTTATGGTTAAAGGCGATGCCGTTGGCCCAACTATGTATTACGGACCGGGTGCGGGTGCTGAGCCAACTGCTTCGGCTGTAATTGCCGATATCGTCGATCTTGCTAGAACTTTAACTGCTGACCCCGAGCACCGAGTGCCTCATTTGGGCTTCCAACCCAATGCGCTGAATAACTTTGAAGTGCTGCCGATTTCAGAAGTGCAAACCTCTTACTACATTCGCTTAAATGCACTGGATAAGCCGGGCGTACTTTCGACCATTACGCAAATTCTAAGTGATGCAGGCGTCAGCATTGAAGCTTTGATCCAAAAAGAACAGCCCGAATCTATCGAAACCTCGCCAATTATTTTGCTGACCAACCGAGCTGTGGAAAAAGATTTAATGCGAGCTGTGGAGAAAATTCAAAACCTATCGTCGGTGGTTGGTGAAGTCTTCCAAATTCGTATGGAATCACTGGGTAAGTAATCTAATTTTCTGGGAAAAAAGTTGTGAAATACATCAGTACGCGCGGACAGGCGCCAACGCTTAATTTTGAAGATGTGGTTTTGACAGGCCTAGCCAGTGATGGTGGCCTCTATGTGCCTGAAACCTTACCCAAATTCAGCGCAGAAGAGATTCAATCTTGGGCCGGATTAAGCTATCAAGAACTCGCGTTTAAGGTAATGAAGCCTTTCGTCACTGAAACGCTAAACGATGAAGAGCTTAAAGGTTTGATCGATAAGTCTTACGCGACTTTCCGTCACGATGCGATTGCGCCTTTGGTGCAATTGGGTAAAAACGAATGGGTTCTAGAGCTGTTCCAAGGACCAACCCTTGCGTTTAAAGACTTTGCGTTGCAGTTTTTAGGCAATCTTCTTGACCATATTTTGAAAAAGCGCGATCAAAAAGTCGTCGTAATGGGTGCAACTTCTGGCGATACCGGTTCAGCTGCCATCGAAGGTTGTCGTCATTGCGAAAACGTTGATATTTTCATTTTGCATCCGTATCAACGTGTCAGCGATGTACAGCGTCGACAAATGACCACAGTTATCGAAAACAACGTTTATAACATTGCTCTTGAAGGTAATTTTGATGACTGCCAAAACATGGTGAAAGCCAGTTTTGCTGATCAGTCATTCTTGCCAGATGGCCGCCAATTGGTTGCCGTAAATTCAATAAACTTTGCCCGCATCATGGCGCAAATTGTTTATTATTTTTACTCGGCTTTAGCGTTGGGTGCGCCGCACCGTGAGGTTTCTTATTCGGTGCCGACCGGTAACTTTGGTGATATTTTTGCCGGTTATCTTGCCAAACAAATGGGTCTGCCCATTAAGCAATTGATTGTTGCAACCAATCAGAACGACATTTTGCATCGCTGTATTGCCAATAACGATCACAGTAAGCAAAGTTTGGTTCATTCTCTATCGCCATCAATGGACATTATGGTTTCGAGCAACTTCGAGCGTTTGTTGTTTGACCTGTACGGTCGTGATGGTGCTGCAATCAAGCAACTTATGGAAGACTTTAAATCGGGGCCAATTACGCTTCCCGATGACGTATTCGCTAAGCTAAAAGCGGGTTTCTCCAGTTATCGCTTGGATGACGAAGAAACCACCACGGTTATTGCTGATGTGTTTGAAAATACCGGATATTTACTAGACCCGCACACGGCGATTGGCGTGCAAGCAGCACGTAAAAACAATCAATCGCCAGAAACACCCATGGTTTGTTTGGCGACGGCACATCCTGCAAAATTCCCTGAGGCAGTCAACAAAGCGGTGGGCATTGCAAATCCTGAATTACCGCATCACATGGTCGATTTGTTCGAGCGTGAGGAGCAGTATCAGGTACTAGCGAACGATATTTCTGCAGTACAACAGTTTATGTCTGCGAATATCCGTTAGTAAAAAACCGCTCAATGTGGCCAGGATTCTTCTGGCCACTTTCAATCTAACCTCTCCGTGTAATCCAGTAATCCAGTCTCTTCTTGATCGCTCAAGTTTCTTTGTTTGTAGATTTTCAACAGAAGACGGTGTCCTGTGAGAATTTCCCAGATTGTTGCCTGATCCCGTGGTTCAGGATCACGTTGCAACACTTATCTGCTTCGCACTTTTGCTTAGTGATCCCCTAAAAAAAGAATTTAAGTTGTTTTACCGCACTCATGCCAATAATCTGTACCAGTATCTGATATAAATTGTATTCATGTTGGATTAAAAGCGTCTGTAATCGGTTTGAGGTTTTTGTGTACCGAAAGTACAAGATTATGGCGCTAAGTTTGCTGGGTTATTATTCGCTTATTCGTGTTTGAACAACATGAGGTCGTTATGAATTTGACGCAAAGTTCGGAAATTCTTAATTTGTTGCTGCCGTTAATAAAACGATTTCCCAGTTTTCCAACGGCCAATGCTCTGTATAACAGAAATTTTGTTTCTGTTTTTCGCGCAGCCATTGAGCGCTTGCGAGCTCAGGGCCAGTCTGTACAGAGCAGTCACACCGAAAAGCTGACCTGTTGCCATATCCACTTTTCGGAAAGCGTCACCGGCAGGCACGATCAAGATAAACTTCAAGCGCTTAATAAACTTTTAACCGAAGAAGCCGCGAATCTCAAGCGTCATTTAAAAAAACTTAAATCCATCGAGCAAGATTTAGTTTATTTAAAAAATCTGGATGATCGATTTGATCACAACAGTAAAAAATTAATTCGTCTAGCACCTTTTTTATACGATCAAAACGGAAAAGCCATTAATGCTGCTGGTTTGATACATTTTTCTTGCAAACACTATTCGCCCACAGAAATACAAAATGTATTTGATGATCACTTTCGCCTTTGTTTAGCACCAATTATTGAAAATGTTTCTAAAAAGAAAGGTTTTGGTCAGCTGCAAAAAATTACCAATAACACCTTAAATCAATTTATTCCCAAGCACGTACTTACAGCTACGCAAATTTATAATGCAACTCAAGAAAAAGTTGCTTCGAGACATATCCTACTCGAAGAAGTACCGGTTTTGTATTCAACATTGCGCGGGGCTGTTGCGAAAGATTGCAGCATGGTCTCTGTACCGTTTTACGGATTGTTAAAACAGGTACGTGTTTTTTGGATATTTAAATCCCAGAATTCTCAAGGCGTACCAGAAGGCTATGTTTTATTACTGGAAAACGAACATAACAACTCCATTATGCCCTGTGTGTTAACCATTAATGGCCCCAATCTTACGCAATCAGATGTTCATGCAGTCTTTAAGGCACTTGCGGAAATTTATAACACTGAAACAATAACGGTCGCAGACTGGAATTACACTAAATTTTTAGTGAATTATTCTCCCATTCGCGAAGCTTTAGATCAGTGTAAAACACAGCTCGCCGATGTGTTTAAATTGCCGGAACACTGGAGTGAGATGACCGATGAATCCTTTAATTTTGATTGCTATAGCGAAAGCCATTTAAGTCGATTTTTATCGTTGAACATTAATGATTTACCGCTGAAGTCTTTTTCGTCAAAAGTTTCGGAAGTTGATGATCTATACCCAAACGTATTTGAGTCAACGTCGTTGCCGGTTATTGATAGGGCGATAGTGGGTTATTATTTTAAACAAGATAATTTAAATTCAGCGCTGCTGGCTGGTCAAAGCGGTAGGTCAAATGCTTTGGTAAAATCTGAGGATTACAATGACGTAGAATGGAATTATTGGATTGAGAGCCAGTTGTCTATTAGTTCTAATCAATTGACCAGCATTAAGCATTTTTTTGACTTGTATGTGAATAAAACATTTACTGTAGAAGTTTTTTGGATCTTAAACAGAGAATTTAATTTTAATTTAATGGATTTACTTTCTATTGATGTATTGTTGCGTGCCCCAGTAATAATTGAATTGATTAAGCTTGAAAATAAGGCAATTGAAAGTGTTTTTTCAAGCCAGGCTCTTAAGAAAGTTTGCCAAAACACTTTTCAGCAGTTAAATGAAAAATTACAAGATACTACGCTTAATCCAGAGACGCATTCGTTTATAAAAGACCAGCTTACCGCTCTGCCTGACAAGTATGTCGAAAACTACTGGGGTGTTGTTCGTCAATTCTTATATAACTCCTCAGGTCATTTGCCAGATTATTACGCGCTTCAGCGTATGGTAAAGCATTTGAAATCTAAGAGCGCTATTGAGTCTATGATGTCGTTCTTTTTAGAAGAAACTGTGTTTTTAACGTTTGTGCGACCGCAAGACAAACGCTGGTATGAATTTTTTAAACAAGCCGAGTCCGTACAGGTAGATGACATTGTTTTAACTAAAGTCTTGTATGAGTCGTATTTCAAGAAGATGCTGAGTACTGACTCTAATCTTGCGATATACGAAACGGCAAAGATATTTGCATTTTCTCTGAAACTTAATTTATTTAACAAAATTTCTCTGCTGGATGACGTTGATCTGTCTGATGTAAATGTGTTTGAAGCTAATGATAACTATGGGCACTGGCTAAATGTGGTTGCCAATGCCCAAAATTATGAAGGTGATGTGTTGGTGGAATTTCAAAATCGAGTCGATACAGAGCTGAAATTACTGGCCAATGTTTGATAAGAGGAGAAAAGAATGTGCATCCTACGCTCACTTTAAAACGAATAAATTAAATCCAATAGAGAAATTTACGTCTGTTATTGGTCGTTTTTGTCTAATGTTATTAACTGCCAATCGCTGCCTTTTTTCAGTTCAACACTTTTGATTTTGCCAAAACCTTCTACGTTGACTAAGTTGGTCTGTTTTGGCCATATCTCTTGTAAAGCCGTTTGTTTAACCGATATAAACTGAATCTCTTCGGGTTTTTCTACTTCTTGGTAGACCCAAAAATATTTCTCGTCGGATTCAAAACCAACGTTAACCAAAACGGGTTCTTGATCTTGAAGTTTAATTTTAAAGCTCTCAATTACATAATCGGCGAAAGCTTTTTGCGTTTCTGGCTGTTTATTAAAATCGGCGGTAGGTTTAAAGAGTTGTTTCACTACGTGTTCTGCATCGTGCACTAGAAAGCGATGTATTATTTCTAGATTTTCCGTTCTTGGGTTTAACTCAATGGTGGTGATTGCGTACTTCTGTTGATGCGCTTGAACCTGAGTTACAGCAATAATTGTGGTTAATATCAGTAATATAAAAGAAGAAAATTGTTTTAGTTTCATACGATAAGTCATTGAAAAAACGCCACTAAAAAGTGGCGTTATAGGGTGTAATTAAATAATGCTGGGTTCAAACTCTTTTTAATTTTGTAACATTATTTCTTTTGCTTTTTCTCTTTTGGTGGCTCTACTTTGGTTTTGATGTCGTGCATTATGTCACGCGCAATTGGATGCTCATCTTTCTCGTCTTTGAATGCTTCAATACGTGAAGGAATTATTTGACGTGGATAATGGTTGTTTTCAACATCCACATCGGCGGTTTCCCAACCCGGATCAACAACAACAGACTTAAGAAGCTTGTCTTTCTCCGTAACAATCAGTTTGCGTACCGCTTTGGGTGAACGACGCCAGATTTCCGCAGGAATGTATTGATCTTCAACGGTGCCGTCTTCGTAGGTTAAACGAAGAAGAATTGGCATAACCAAGCCGCCGATGTTAGAAAACTCCATCAAATAATAGTTTTTGTCTTCTTTAACCGCGCGAGCCAATGCTTCACGTTCCCAATCTTTTAGGTCGGCAAGGTCTTGCTGGTATTTATTGCGTTCCTTATTTGTAACCGTAAAGCGATCGTTTTCGTCGTAAAAATCACGAATATCGGGGTTTTTGTCGATCCACAATTCGCGGCCTTCGGCTTTGTTGGTTTCAACAAAACGTGATGGCGGTTTATCGGCTTCTTCTTGGCGTAGGCGCTCAAGGTCAACGTCTGGGTTCCAAGTATCCAAACGTAATTTAGAAACTTTATCGATGGAAATATCTACATGATCGGTGGTGTAAAACCAACCGTACCAGAACCAGTCGAGATCAACACCCGACGCTTCTTCCATGGTTCTGAAAAAGTCCGACGGAGTAGGGCGCTTATATTTCCAGCGTTGTGCGTATTCTTTGAAGGCGAAATCGAATAATTCGCGACCCAAAATAACTTCACGAAGAATGTTTAAGGCGACCGCAGGTTTGGTGTAAGCGTTTGGTCCTAGGCGCAAAACGCTGTCTGATTGAGTCATTACCGGAACCTGAACGTCCGATTTCATGTAATCAACAACGTCACGAGGTTCAACTTGCCATGGAAT
The DNA here is from genome assembly GCA_937864365.1 of uncultured Alteromonadales bacterium. Lineage (GTDB taxonomy): Bacteria > Pseudomonadota > Gammaproteobacteria > Pseudomonadales > Cellvibrionaceae > Sessilibacter. The sequence continues at coordinate 34,732 of CALMJT010000108.1, forward strand.
ATTCGGGTCCCACTCGCGGCCAGCAATTCCGTCTAGGAAGCTGTTTAGACCTTCGTCCATCCAAGTCCATTGACGCTCGTCGGAGTTCACCACCATTGGGAAGTAGATATGACCAATCTCGTGAATCACCACACCAATTAAGAAGCGTTTTTCCTTTTGAGTGTAGGTTCGAGAATTATCACTTTCGTTCCAAGTGGTTCTTGGGCCGTTGAATGTGATCATTGGGTATTCCATACCACCTACAGGGCCGTTAACGCTCTGAGCCACAGGGTATGGATAATCAAAAGAGAAGCGAGAATAGACTTCTAAGGTGTGAACAATGGCTTCTGTTGAGTATTTTTTCCAAAGATCGCCGCCTTCTTTAGGGTAGAAAGACATGGCCAATACTTCTGGCATGTCTTCGCCACCTTGCTGGTAACCTTTGGCGTCCCACATAAACTTTCGAGACGATGCCCACGCAAAATCGCGAACGTTCTTAGCTTGGAAGTGCCAGGTTTTTTTATCGCTGGTGCCTGCTTTTTCGTTCTCAAGGGCTTCTTTTTCGGTAACGATGAATACCGGGCGTTTTGCGGTTTTAGCTTGCTCAAGACGATCTAACTGAGTTTTGGTTAAAACATCAGCCGAATTTTGCAGCTCACCGGTTGCCGAGACAATATGATCGGCAGGAACGGTGATAGAAACGTCGTAATCACCAAATTCCAGTGTGAATTCACCACGGCCCAAGAATTCTTTGTTGTGCCATGCTTCGTAGTCGGAATAGGCTGCAACTCGCGGATACCATTGTGCGAGTAGAAAGATGTCGTTGCCGCCTTTGCGCTTATCATCTGGGAAGTGTTCATAGCCGGCGCGAGCGCTCACGGCGTCTTCTTCGACGATATTAAACGTGTAGTCGATATTGAAGGTAAGCGACTCATTGCCTTTTAAAGCTTTAGGTAAATCTAGGCGTAACTGCGCGCCGTTGACGATAAACGGAAGCTTGTTGCCTTCAGAGTCGGTAATTTCTAGAGACTGATAGCCCAAGTCATTGTCGGCGTAAAATTGCTGACGGCGAAGCTCACCCAGCGATACTCCGGCAGGTTTGCCACCTTCAGCGGCGCGAGTACCGGGGCCTCTACGTCCTTCTCCAGCGAAATCCAGTGTGCGCTCGGCAATAGATTCAGGTTTAAAGCGGTTTTGCTCTAATTGAATCCAAAGGTATTTGAGGTTGTAAGGTGAATTGTTGTGGTAGGTGATGGTTTCTTTTGCGCTAAGGGTGCGCTTGTCTTCGTTTAAAACAGCATCAATTTTGTAATCAACTTGCTGCTGCCAGTAGTCGATACCAGGCTCACCGGAAGCACTACGGTAGACGTTAGGTGTTGGCAGAATTTCATCGAGCTGGCGAAATTTATCTTCAAAATCGCCTTTACTTTGTTTAACAACAGTTGCGTGACTTAGGCTTGAACCAGCACACAAAACCGCGGTGAGAATAACCATCGAATGAGGGGTAAAGCGCACTGAGTGCCCTCCTAGATATTGAAGAGTCCGCTGGTGGTAGCGGTAATCCTTGTCTTAATGTATTGGGTCATCAGTCTGAAACAGAAGCGCGGCGATGCTCTCACTTATTAGCAGATCAGCTGTAACACTGTCAGAGAGACGCCTAAATGAGCAATTGCCTCATAAACTTCGCGTATCTTATTAGTGCAAGTAAAGTGGTGAAAAATACCAGTAGCTGCAAAAATACTTTTTCTAACAAGCGAAAGCTTGAAAATTGTGCTGAACAATTAAAATCGCTAAATAGATAAATTCGTAACCTTAGTGGAGAATTTTAACGCGGATATTGGCAATGAAATTCATCGCCGACTGTTGTTAAATGTTTCTTAATTTCTACCGTAAATAATTGAAGATCTAATACCTTGAACACTGTAAATACCGTCATCAAACGAAAGTTAATTCAACCAGACAGTTCATTGTCGAATTATTCGCCATTGATGCAGCGATTACTGGCAAATCGTGGAATCACTCATCCCAGTGATCTCGATTATGGGCTCAATAATTTGCCGTTGCCGGAGAGCTTATTGGGTATTGATAAGGCCGCAGAGGTTTTAGCTCAAGCGATTATTTGCCGGCAAAAAATATTAATTGTGGGTGATTTTGATGCCGATGGTGCGACCAGCACATCTCTGGCAGTTCTGGCATTAACCGCAATGGGCGCCGTGGATGTCGGTTATTTGGTGCCTAATCGTTTTGATTATGGCTATGGACTGACTCCAGAAATTGTTGAGGTAGCTGCGCAGCGATCGCCGGACGTTATTGTTACGGTGGATAACGGCATATCATCAATAGACGGTGTAAATCGAGCGCAAGAGCACAACATTAAAGTTGTGGTTACCGATCATCATCTTCCCGGAGACCGTCTTCCAAGTGCCGATGCGATTGTGAATCCGAATCAGCCAGGCTGTACTTTTCCAAGTAAAAATCTCGCCGGAGTGGGTGTTATTTTTTATGTGTTAAGCAAGGTTCGATCGGTATTAGACACTCTGAATTGGTTTGCAGATCAGCACATTGTGAAGCCTAACTTGGCAAATTATTTAGATCTAGTTGCGTTGGGCACAGTTGCTGATGTGGTTAGCTTAGATTCTCTGAATAGGCGTTTGGTGCATCAAGGTTTACTGCGTATTCGAGCCGGACAGGCGCGTCCGGGAATTCAAGCGTTGATAGAAATCGCTGGTCGTAATGGTCGAAATTTAACATCCGGTGACATTGGGTTTTCAATTGCGCCACGTATTAATGCCGCTGGACGATTAGACGATATGAGTTTAGGGATTCGTTGTTTAATGAGCGACGACTATACCGAAGCAACCGAGTTGGCTCGGGAATTAAACGATTTAAATCAGGATCGCCGCTCTATAGAAGCCGCTATGCAACAAGAAGCTTTGGCATCTTTAGGTAACCTAGACCAGTTACAAAACACCGAGTTGCCTTGGGGAATGTGTCTGTATCAGGCGGATTGGCACCAAGGTGTGGTAGGAATCTTAGCGTCGCGTATCAAAGACCGTTTTCACCGACCCGTAATTGCCTTTGCGCAATCGGACCAAACTGGAGAGTTAAAAGGCTCGGCACGATCCATCAAGGGTTTGCATATTCGCGATGCTCTTGACAGTATTGCTACCAAACATCCTGGATTAATTGAAAAGTTTGGCGGACACGCCATGGCGGCGGGATTAACGCTTAAACATGAACACTACGCGCAGTTCGCGCTGATGTTTGATGAGCAAGTTCGACAACTGATTGATGCAGATGCGTTGGAAGCTGCCATTATTTCGGATGGATTACTTGAGGTTGAATATTTTAATTTGGCGACTGCAAGGTCTATAGCTGAATTAGGGCCATGGGGCCAGAATTTCCCGGAACCTTTATTTGATGGTGAGTTTAATATTCTTACGCAAAGAATCGTCGGTGAAAAACATCTAAAGCTGACGGTTGCCCCAACAGCAAGTCCGCAAGATGTTTTTGATGCAATCGCGTTTAACGTAGATACTCGTGTTTGGCCCGATAAAAATATTCGACAGGCACACTGTGCGTATCATCTTGATGTGAACGAATTTCGTTCACGTGAGTCTCTTCAGTTGCGTATGGTGTGTTTAAATCCTAAAAATTAAAAAACGTGTAAGGAACATTAAAAATGCTGCTGACCATATTCACTGTTAAAGAATCACAAATTAACGGAGAAGTTTTTAGGGTTCCAGAAGTATTAATGCTTTGTTCGTATTGAACCTTTATCGGTTTTCTTTCAGGATAATTGCCCGTATACATAAACGATAAAAATATTTAGGTATCGATTTTGAAAAATAATCACGTATCAGAAAAATCGTCTTTTAACGTTATCTTTTTAATTATTGCGGCTTTACTTTTGATAGCAGTGCTAGGGTTCGTGTATCTAAATTTAACTGGCAAGCCGGACGACAATACAACAAATTCGGTAGGTAGCGAGGCCATACCTGATGTCGAATCTTCGAGGGAAGATTTTGCACCGCTTGAGGCCGTAACAACACCGGATATTCCTGTGCAAACACGTGAAGAAGAAACACCTGAATTGCAAGCGCCGGAGCAGGTGCGAGCGCCATTGCCACCGTTGACTGAAGCAGATCCTTTTATTCGCAATTATTTTCAAGAACTCGGCTTTAGCGAACAACAAATACTGTGGTTAAGTTCATCGGAATTATTCCAGCGTTGGGTAACCGTTGTCGACGGGTTATCACAAGGGCAATTAATTCGTGGTGTGGTTTCAGTAGAACCACCAAAAACTACCTTTCCGATGAAAAAAATTGATAATCGTTATTTTTTAGATGAGAAAGGTTTTTCTCGATTTGATTCCTATATTGCAGGTTTAGAAATTATTTCTCCGAGTGCTCTTGCAGATACATTTCATTATTTCAGACCTCTGCTTGAAAAAACCTATGGGCAACTCGGCTATCCTCCCGAAAATTTTGATAATACATTAATTTTAGCTTTGGATAATATTCTAAAGGCACCTGTTTATCCTGGGCCTATAGAGTTAACGTCCAAATCCGTGGCGTATCTTTTTGAAGATCCCGAGTTAGAAAAATTGACGCCACTTGAAAAGTTTATGATTCGAATGGGGCCTGAGAATACGGCGCGCATCCAAACGTATGTTGCTAAATTTAAAGAGAGTTTAATTAGTGGCCGGTAATAGAGAGTTTCTGGTTGATTGCATTCTGTTTAATTTGTATTGCATATAGGAAACTCTGATTAACCTAGAGTTTCTCGCGACACAAGGATGTGTCGCCA
>CALMJT010000109.1 GCA_937864365.1 uncultured Alteromonadales bacterium
GATAAACGGCGCTCTAGCTGGTTTGGTTGCCATTACTGCGGGTCCAGACACTCCATCTCCTCTAGTTGCTACCATTATTGGTGCTGTTGGTGGTGTGATCGTATTCTTCTCAATCTTGGTTTTAGACAAGTTGAAAATAGACGATCCTGTAGGTGCTATCTCTGTACACGGTGTAGTTGGTCTTTTCGGTCTACTTGTTGTGCCGTTAACTAATGGCGACTCATCTTTCGGCATGCAGATTCTTGGTGCACTTACCATCTTCGTTTGGGTATTCGTAACCAGCTTGGTTGTTTGGTATATCATCAAATTAATCATGGGTGTTCGCGTAAGCGAAGAAGAAGAGTTTGAAGGTGTTGATATCTCTGAATGTGGTATGGAAGCGTACCCTGAGTTCACTGGAAAATAATTTCCCATTCTGCAAAAAAAAGCCCGCTTAATGCGGGCTTTTTTGTTCTAACATCTCAGTGTTTTTAAACACAACTTTAATCTAGATCAGTTAAATTATTCATCAGTACTATTAGATAGTAGTTGAATAGATCGTAGTTGAATCTGGCTTCTGATTTGAAGCTATTTAAAAGATTGGATTTAGGAATTAACTGGTTGTGGGTCGGTCGTACAGGCAGTCCGTTGTTGCAAGACTGGAAATCGGAGATAATTCTGTAAGCGCACAATCCCCGGTTCTGGAAATCGCGTCATTGTATGTTAAGGTTTAACAAATAGGCGCATAATATTGTTACCAACGCTTAAACTTCGGACAGTGCGTAAGGCCAAACAAGTAAGAAAAATTACTATAAAGGATACATAAATGAAGTTGATCACCGCTGTTATCAAGCCATTTAAACTCGATGATGTACGCAGTGCTTTGTCTGAAGTCGGTGTACAAGGTATGACCGTAACCGAAGTGAAAGGATTTGGTCGCCAAATGGGTCACACCGAACTCTATCGCGGTGCTGAGTATGTGGTTGATTTTCTGCCTAAGGTAAAAATTGAACTGGCCGTTGATGACTCTGTGGTCGAGCAAGCGGTGGACGCGATTACTAAAGCTGCGCAAACCGGTAAAATTGGTGACGGTAAAATCTTTATTACCTCACTTGATGAGATTGTACGTATCAGAACCGGTGAAACTGGCGCAGACGCGGTTTAACTTCGGTACCTACCTGCTGCTTCCCGTAACCTGCGGGAAGCTTTATCTACCTTTACGTCCTAAAAGATGTCCCTTCTTTTTGCGCATTAAATCGTCTGATATTCAAGATTTTTTCTACTCGCCGTTAATATTCGAAGACTGCTAATATCGCGTCCTTACTCAGGTTTTTAGATATACATTTTTTAGCTTTTTATTATGCTTTTTATAAATAAAAAAACTAAAAAATATCGATGAAAACTGAGTAAAAATTCCAAAAGTTGCGCTATAAATACTGTTCTTAATACCAAGCACTCATATTTGTAACCGCTTATTTGTATTTTAAAAGGTGATATATGGTCGACGAAGCTGTAGATGAATTCGAAGATGATTCTGCGGACATTGAAGCCGGCTCTGATGATGATCTATCTGAGTCTGCATCCGAATCTGAATCAGATAGCGACTCTCATGACATAGATGTTGATTATAGTTTGACGGCGAAAGAGAAAGAACGCCTAGAACTTCAACAGCAAATTGAAGAATTTCTTTCTCGTGGCGGAAAAATCAATCACATTGAGTCTAATGTGAGTGGTGATCCTCCACAAAAACCTTCGAGTAATTACGGTAGCCGACCGATATAGTCACTCGTTGCCACAGATAGGCATTTTTGCTTATCTGTGGCGGTCAGTTCTCTAGTACTCTTGGCAAGCAACGATTCAGCACTTCGGCAATATAGCTTAAAAACAAAGTGCCCATGCTGGAGCGGTAATAATTGGGGTCTGAGTTGGCAATGGCGAGCACACCCAACGGGTATCCATTTGATAGCGGTGTTACTGCGCAGGATCCAATTTGAGCGTAGTTCTTTGGGAAGAGCTCCGCAAGGTCTTCCGGAGAGAATTGCCCACACAGGGTTTTGTTTAGGCGGACAAATCTGGGTAACATTCTTTGCGCACTTTTTAGCGACATTACACGCGCTGGACCGATCCGCTCATCTCCCGAGTCTGAAAACACGATTAAGCTGGTGTATTGCACTCGAAAGTCACTATCGAAACTGTAGTGAAGTGCATCAACTAAATCGCCGAGATCTTCTGCTTCAAGTAAACCTAGAACCAAACGTCGAGTCTTATCAAACAAGATATCGTTATCGCGGGCATTTTCGACAAGATCATTCAGTCGGTGGCGCAGTTCAACGTTTTTATCTCGCAGTACACTGATTTGTTTTTCAATCAACGAAATTGCCGAACCGCTGTCATGGGGCAAACGTATGGACTGTAACAGCTGAGAGTGCTCAATAAAAAAATCGGGATTCTGTTTTAAAAACTCAGCAACCGTAGCCGGTTGCAACGTATTTGGGTCTAGATTCTCGCTCATATTCTTACCTGGCCATGGTATACGGTAACCGCAGGTCCGGTCATATAAAGAGGGTGGCCTACACCTTGCCACTGAATTTTTAAATCACCGCCTCTTAGGTGTACGGTCACATTGTTGTCGAGCTTGCCTTGCACAATGCCGCAAGCAACCGCAGCGCAAGCGCCTGTGCCACAGGCTAAAGTTTCGCCAACACCGCGTTCAAAGACGCGATATTTCACTTCGGTTCGTGACATTACTTGAGCAAAGCTAACGTTCACCTTTTCTGGAAAATCCGGGTGGCACTCTAGCTTAGCACCAAGGGTTTGAACCGGAGCCGTTTCTGTATCATCAATAAATAATACCGCGTGTGGATTGCCCATTGATACCGAACCGATCTCGTATTGCTGATCATCTACGATGATTGGGTAGCTCGTTAACTGTTCGGGCGCGGCAAATGGGATCTTGTGAGGTGCCAAAATGGGTTCACCCATATTAACCCGCACGGTTTCATCTTTATTAACTTCCAAAATCATGACTCCGGTACAAGTCTCTACCGAAATTCTCGATTTGCCGGTGAGTTTTCGCTCGCGAACAAATTTTGCGAAACAGCGAGCGCCGTTACCGCAATTTTGTACCTCACTGCCGTCAGAGTTGAAGATGCGATATTTAAAATCGATGTCAGGAGTGGTTGGGTGATCAACGACGAGCAGTTGATCGCAGCCAATACCAAAACGACGATCACACAGTTTTCTAACGTTCTCGGCGGTTAAATTTGGGCGCTGACTGATTGCATCGATCATGACAAAGTCATTACCCAAACCATGCATTTTAGTAAATCGAATTCTCATGATTAGGCGTTACCAACCAATTCGCCACGAATAAGATCGTCGAAGCTTTCACGCTGGCGAATAACTCGCGATGTGTCACCGTCAACGAGCAGCTCGCAGGCTCTGGGCCGACTGTTGTAATTTGAACTCATGCTAAAGCAATAAGCGCCAGCACCAAACATTGCCAAATAATCTCCCGCGGCGATTGCTAGGGTTCTGCCTTTTGCTAAGAAGTCTCCGGTTTCGCAAACCGGGCCAACGATATCCCATATGTCTGGTGTCGCGTTACTGGATTGTACCGGACGAATTTCTTGCCACGCTTGGTAAAGCGATGGTCGGATGTTGTCGTTCATCGCAGCATCAACAATAGCGAAGTTCTTCTCGGTGGTAGGTTTTAGGTATTCTACTTTGGTAACCAAAATACCGGCGTTGGCGACAATAGCTCGACCCGGTTCAAGCATCAGACTTACTTTTAAATCTTTAAGCTTGGCAAGAATTGGCGACAGGTAATCTGCAACCGCAGGAGGAGTTTCGTCTTTGTAGGTAACACCCAAACCACCGCCTAAATCGATGTGTTTTAATACAATGCCATGATTTTTTAGCTGCTCAACCAGTACGAGAATTCGATCGGTCGCGTCTAAAAACGGAGTCGCTTGTGTTAGTTGCGAGCCAATGTGGCAGTCGATACCGACAATCTCAATTCCAGGAAGCGCCTTTGCTTTTAAATATACGTCGATGGCGCGATTGAACTCGATACCAAATTTATTTTCTTTAAGCCCCGTAGAAATGTAAGGGTGTGTTTTCGCATCTACGTCGGGATTTACACGCAAAGAGATTTTTGCGGTTTTACCTTCACCGACGGCAACATCACTCAAACGCTCAAGTTCGGCCTCAGATTCGACATTAAAGCACGCAACACCGACCTCTAAGGCGCGTTTCATTTCTTGTACCGACTTACCCACACCAGAGAACACGATCTTGGCCGGATCGCCGCCAGCTTTGAGAACTCTCTCCAGCTCACCCAATGAAACAATATCAAAGCCACTGCCGAGATCGGCCAGAACTTTCAAGATAGAAAGGTTGGAGTTAGCTTTAACGGCGTAACAAATCAGTGATGGAAAATCACCCAGTGCGTTTTTAAATTCGTTAAACGCTTGTGTGATAGCCGTTTGGCTGTAGATGTACAAAGGTGTTCCGTAGGCTTTGGCAAGTTCAGCGACAGATAGGTTGTCTACGAACAGCGCACCGTTATTCTCGGTGAATTGGGTCATGATTAATCCGGTAAAGCAAAAAGTTCAGGTCTAAATAAGTCTGGGCAAAACGTTATTTTGAGGTGGTTTTTGGTGTTTCTGGTTTGTCTTCGGGTAAATAAAGCGGGCCGGTTTGGCCACACCCAGACACTACAACGCAGTACACCAGCACGGTTGTCGCCAATGCGAGCCGTTTAGCGAACGTTAAACGCATATTTCGAATGCTGGAGAAGAAATTCTTAAACATGTTTTGATGACCACAAAAAATAGCCTCAAAGTATATCAAACGCGCGACAAATGCGCACAATTTGGATGCGGGTTAAGCAATCAGATCTTTGGATTATTTATGGTATGACCGAACTGAAAGGAAGAAAGAATTGCAGAAGTACTCACTTTCTCTGTAATTTCAGTAGCTTACGATAAGTTGTGTTAATAACACATTTCGGTATTGTGGCAACTCGGGACTGATCAGCGTTTTTGTGCAATGAAAGCTAGCGAACGAGAGTGGAGTTAAGTTTTTGCTCAATATCGTTTTTGACCATCAAATAATGACTTAACAGCAAATCGCCACCGTGATTAATTTGCTCGCGACACAGAGAAATATCCACGTCGGATAGGTAGCAAGGATAGTGTTTATCACCTTTACGCTGAGACAAAATAAATTGCCGAACCGCGGCCACTTGCTGTTGAAGACTGCCGGAAAACTCAAATTGATCGCAAAACAGGCGATAGTGCAATTGATCTGAACCCAGCGGTTCGACAATGGCTTTAACTTCAAACTCCGAAAACGTGGGCGCCCGATGGCTCAATTCCATAGGTTCACAACGATCCCATTGATGATTATTTTGCACGAGCTTATGGAAGTTAATTGGATAATCACAGGCGAAGGGAGTTGCGGCAATATCGGCTCTGCGGTCACTCAACAGAGGTTGTTTGTTCAAAACATTGGTGATGAAGTGTCTGATGGAATGCAGCAGGTTATCTAGGTGGCCAAAGGGAAACTGCAATTGCAGCATGCTCTTGTTGTTATCCACAAAGAATACGCGTGCGCGATGCAGCGCCAACGGCATCACAAAAACATGAATACCTTCGTTCTGACTGTTTTCGATGACCAGCCTTATAGGTGATGTTGGCAACGTGTGGCGATCAAGAGCCAATACCGAATTTTTACTTTGAGGTCTTTGCAGGCCAGCGTTAAGTTGGTCGAGACTGTTGAAGGTGTCTACGTGAGGTTTATTGGGGAAAGAGCGCAGTACATGGTACTTACCACCGGTTTGAAAGACATAACGTAAGCCAACCTCTGGGCCGCGTTGACGCTGGCGGTGCAGTTGCTCCAGTAGGTCTTTTAAAAATACCTTAAGACGGTCGCAAATGGCGTAGTTAAACTCTCCATGCGGGCTTTGTACAAAAACCTCCGGAGCACTTTGTTCAACGGGCTGATTGTAGTGAATCTGCAAATAGCGTTTTGCCAGTTCTGACACGGCGTTTTGCGTGAAGCTTTGACAAACCACCTCGTTCCAACTGTTCACATACACAAGCTCAATGGTTTGAACGATATTAAGATGATCTTTGCCGTAGCTGAAAACATCTTTCGAATCGGCATTGCTGCGCTGATCTTTACTCAGCTCTACCGTATTCGATAGGTTCGCAAATACCAAAAATTGCGTAATCGTAGGAAATGTTAAAAATTGCGTGTGTTTTGGTTTTACCAATGGCAACGGAATACACGCTTTGAGCGCACTCATAAATTGTAGAATGTGGCTTTGTTGTAAGCTTTTATCGCGAACAATCACCTCAGATTCCGTTGTATAAACCCCGTTTAAATAACACCAGCAAAGCAGCTCGCTAAGGCTGTGAGTTTGCTTAAGCAAAAAGTTAATGGTGGGTGAGGTGGCCTTGGTTGGTAGACCAAACACTTGCCAAGAATCGACGGTGTCGGCGTGTTCTGTCCGCTTGAACAGTAAAAAGCGCTCGCTGATGTCAGCGGAAATATCTGGGTTAATTAATTCTATCTTGCCGGCGCGGCGATCAAAGGCAGCATTGAGCTTTCTACCCAGAATGCTCATCTCTTCTTGCGTAACAACACTTTCTAAGCCCAGGCGTGCGCTAAAATCGCAAATGTAGCGATAACTGCGGTTGAGCTCCTGCACCAGATTTTGCTTTTCAAGATTAGTCTGGTTAGCCTTCCATTTGTTGCGCGCGTCTAAGCGTGCTAACTGCCGGTGTTGCCAACCCCAGCCGTGCACGAGTTCTTGCAGTAATCGCCATTGCCAACCAAGAGAGGAAGGTTTTTGCGTTAGCGGACAATGCGCTAAAAAATACAAACTACGGCGCACCAACTCTAAGCGTTTGCGTTCTTTTCTACCTTTTAGATAGTTATCGACACGCTGATAGAGTGCCAAATAAGGATCGAGTCGATTTAAATGCGTCTCACCTTCGTAGACCTTTTCTTTAAATTCGATCCCCAAACTTTTAATTCGTGGAAATTCGCTCAAATAGACTTCTAACAACAACAGTTTTAGCACCGATTTGTAGGGTGCTTCTATGCCTTTAAAGAGCTGCCAAATTCCGGCGCCCACAAATTCTTCTACGGGAACGCTGGCAATCGATCCAAAATCGATAACATCGTTTTTATCTACAATACCGGTTCTTATCAGGCTTTGACTAAAGTGATCGTAGTGACCTTCAAATTGGGGTGGAACAAACCACCACATGGGCACGCGGCCACCGAGCCAAATGGCGGAACGATAAAACTCGTCGAGCAGTAAAAACTGCTGACAACTACCGCTGGATTCATTATCTAAGTCGGCAAGATTGCCGGTTTTAAAGGCGTCGCTCGACATCACAAAGCAGTGCAGCTCAGCGCCGAAGGCCTCCGCCCAGCGGCTAATGCGATCACCTTTTTGTTGCAGCAGTTTTCTACCGTTGTCATCGAGTTGCGGAGAATGGCAAATCCACAAATCGATATCGCTGCGTCCACCATGAATGATGCTGCCTACGCTACCCATCACAAACAAGGCTTGAATTTGCGCATCGTGGCTGGGTTCTTCGAACGAAAAATCGTTCGCTAAACGTTTAATAGCGAGCTTGTTACGATTGGTGATCGAAAAACCGTGCAGACCAGATGGCGTGTGAGAGCCTACATACCCAGGCAAAGCAGGATGATTGTAGTGAAACAGCGCCGCCAACGTGTCGAGAACCACCTGCTGGCGTTCGTTTAATTCCAGACGCGTGCGCGCCAACTTTTCTTCGCTGATGGCAAGAAAGCGGTTTTTTAGCTCGGTGATACGTTTTGCATCTAAACCGTGCTGAACCTGTGGGTTGGCGATGGGTTGATTCATAAGTGTGAATCTGTTTTGTGCACGCGTGCGATTTATGGAAAGCGCCTTTTACCAAGGGCTCATTTCGGTTCTAGCTCTGGCAATAGCTTGGCGAACCTGGTTGGGTGCGGTGCCGCCAAAATGATCGCGCGCGGCGACCGAGCCCTCTAAGGTCAGAACTTCGAATACATCTTCACCAATAATATCTGAGAATTGTTGTAGCTGTTCGAGCTCCAGTTCGTATAAATCTAAATTCTTTTCAAGCGCAAAGGCAACCGATCGGCCAACAACTTCATGCGCATCTCTAAATGGCAAACCTTTACGAACCAAATAATCGGCAAGGTCGGTAGCAGTGGCGTAGCCACGTTTGGCCGATTCGTACATAGAGTCTTTTTTCGCTTCAATGGCCGGAATCATATCGGCAAAGGCACGTAAACAGTCTTTCACCGTATCAACAGCGTCGAAAACTGGTTCTTTGTCTTCTTGGTTGTCTTTGTTGTAGGCCAAGGGTTGAGATTTCATCAACGTTAAAAGTGCAATCAAATGACCGTGAATACGACCAGTTTTGCCGCGAACAAGCTCGGGTACGTCGGGGTTTTTCTTCTGCGGCATAATGGATGAGCCGGTACAGAAGCGGTCGGGTAAATTGATAAAATTGAATTGTGCCGACGTCCAAAGAATCAATTCTTCAGAGGCGCGTGATAGGTGCGTGAACAAAATGCTCGCAAACGCGCAGAATTCGATGGCGAAATCGCGATCCGATACGGAATCTAACGAGTTTTCGGTCGGTTTGCTAAAGCCTAACAGTTCAGCAGTATAAGCGCGATCAATGGGATAACTGGTTCCTGCTAAGGCCGCGGCGCCAAGTGGCGATTGATTAAGTCGCTTACGGCAGTCTGCCAAACGATCGGCGTCGCGTTTGAGCATTTCAAACCACGCTAACAGATGATGACCAAAGGTCACAGGCTGCGCGGTTTGTAGATGTGTAAAGCCTGGCATAATGGTCTCGGCTTCACGCTCGGCCAAGTCTAAAAGGCCGGTCTGTAGGCGCTTTAGTTCTTCGTTAATCAAATCAATTTCAGCGCGCAGGTATAAGCGAATATCGGTTGCGACCTGATCATTACGAGAGCGGCCAGTATGTAACTTCTTACCCGTAATCCCAATCAACTGAGTTAAACGCGCTTCAATGTTCATGTGCACGTCTTCAAGCTCAACACTCCATTGGAAAGTGCCGTTGGTAATTTCCTCTTCTACCTGACGCAAGCCTGTAATAATTTGGTCGCGTTCCTCATTGGTGAGAACTCCAACCTTAGCGAGCATGGTCGCGTGGGCGATGGAACCTTCGATGTCTTGTTTGTACATGCGTTGGTCAAAATCCACAGAAGCGGTAAAGCGTTGTACAAAAGCGTCGGTAGGTTCGCTGAAGCGTCCGCCCCATTGTTGATTGGTCGATGAGTCTGAAGACATGGATACTGGCCTTGTATTAAGAAAAGCAGTGCAGGGATTTCTTCCCGTGATTCTTGCTCGGATAACGGTTTAAATTCGTTGGCAAACGGATCAGCTTGCGGTTAGTAAAATTCATCAATAGAAAGTAGCGTCAGTGTAGCCATCTCAGTCGAATCAACATAGACGCTAGAGTTTCCGGCGACACACGGATGTGTCACCAATTTCAAAAACTGTAAGTGATTGAAATCGTGGAGAAATTGGAAATCGCATTGTCAATTTCTGTCCCCTGATTAAATCATGGATGAGTTAATCAGAGATTCTGTTAAGAGTTTAATCAAATTACGCGAATAATTGAATAAACGCCCGCGTAATGACGTAAAGTGAAATGAGTTTTCAAAAAATTACCCGTCGTCACTTTTTTAAAAGCGTTAAATCTTTAATATTAGAATGAATATTAAATTTGGATGATCATAGAGTGGGTTCAAACCTATAAAAATCGGCGCTTAAAATCCATAAATTACCGAATGATCATTTGGAAAAGATCAGCCTTATAAACGAGAAAAATTTGAATAATAAGCCTCGCACGAACAACAGCCATCTTGAGATTTCCTCTCGGAGAAAGCGGCCTTTTATTCCCGACATCTGTTCATTGCAGTCGGTATTATTTTTAGTAATGGGTGCCGAATTAATCGCGTTAGCTTTGGTGCTTGCGCGTTCGTCACTGAGTCATTTTGATTGGCCAATCTTGGGTCAACTGTCGATGCTGGTGCAGTGGATTACGCTTATCAGTGCTGCAATTTTGTGTCGGATTCGCTTTTGGTTGGGCTCAATCACCGAATTAGCGGCAGGTTGCATCAGTTATTTATTGGTTGTGGCGGTTTCGCTTGGGTTTACGGCGCTGTCGCAATGGATGATCTATACCGAAATTAATAGTGATACGCTGGCGAGAACCGGGCTAATCTCGGCCATTATTGGCGGCATTGTATTGCGTTATTTGTATTTGCAGCAGCAGTTGTATTTCCAGCAACAGGCCAGCGCCGAGGCGCAAATCTCAGCGTTGCAGGCGCGGATTCGTCCACACTTTCTATTTAACAGCATGAACTCCATCGTTAGCCTAATTACTCTTGAGCCAGAAAAGGCCGAGAGAGTTACTCTAGATTTGTGCGATCTGTTCCGTGCGAGTTTGGCTAAGCCTGCGCTGGTGAGTTTAACCACCGAGCTAGAACTGGTTGAGCAGTATCTATCGATTGAAAAGTTGCGACTTGATGGCAGGCTGACCATTCGTTGGCAAAAAAGTGGCGATTTCTCCGTTGTGCTCATTCCCAGCATGATTTTACAACCTTTGGTTGAAAATTCGGTCTACCACGGTATCGAGCCAATTCCAGAAGGTGGCGAAATTATCATTGAAGTCGATGCTAGCGCTACCCGTGTAGAAATACGCGTAACTAATCCTTTATTCGCTTCACAACGCTCCGCTCGCAAAGGCAATGGTATCGCGTTGGCGAACATTCGCGCGCGTTTATCGGCTTATTGTCCGGGAGCTTCTACTTTTGAGACAAACGTTAACGACGACACTTATCAAGTCTGTCTAAGCTACGATCCTTCAAAATTGCAAACAGATTTTGCAGAACCCGATTTATTGGGACGTTAATCACTATTAACGCGAACTTAAAAACCATAAAAACACAACATCACCTAAGCACAAAAAAATAGAATGTATGGATATTCTGATAGTCGATGACGAACCTCTCGCGCGGGCACGTTTACAAAAAATGCTGGAAAACATCGAAGATTGTTCGGTTGTTGGTGAAGCCAGTAACGGCAATGACGCCTTGTCAGAAATTGAGCGTCTTGATCCCGATTTAATTCTCTTGGATATTCGCATGCCCGGCAAAGACGGCATGGCAGTGGCCAACCAAATTCAGCAGTTAGAAGACCCTCCCGCTATTATTTTCTGTTCAGCGTACGATCAATACGCCCTAGAAGCCTTTGATGTGAAAGCCGTTGGTTATCTGCTAAAACCGGTGCGTGCCGAGCAATTACGAGAAGCTTTAGATAATGCTAAGCGCTTAAATCGCCTTCAGCGCCAACGCCATAATCCAACCTCTGAAAAAGTACCGTCTCGTCAGCACATAGCTGCGAAAACCCATCGCGGTGTGGAATTGATCGAGATTGATACCATTCGATTTTTCAGCGCCGATCAAAAGTACGTCACCGTTGTGCATACCGGTGGTACCACGCTGATTGATGATACTCTTAAAGAATTAGAAACCATGTTCGCAGGATCATTCATTCGTATTCATCGCAATGCGCTGGTCTCCATAAAGCATATCGTTGCGTTAGAACGTAATCTTGATAAAAGTTATCAATTGCTACTGGCAGACTGCGACATCAAGCCAGTGGTTAGCCGCAGGCACTTGGCGGCAGTTAAAGAACTCATGCAACAGTTGTAGTCGTTTCACCAAAGCTTGTGACGCTGTATCATCCGACCTCTTGAGAACGTGTTTTGTCTAGATGCTAGGATTGCAAATGGGCAAAACTTCGAGCATTCAATGAATGAAAGCGATATCGAAAAAAGAGAAAACAGCATGTCACAAGTCTCCGAAACGCCCCATTCTGCGGGCAATGGTAAAATTCTAAGAATTGCCACCCGTGAAAGTGCCCTAGCGATGTGGCAAGCCGAATACGTAAAAGCACGTCTCGAAGAAAGTCATCCCGGTCTTACCGTCGAGCTTTTTCCAATGACCAGTCGCGGCGATAAAATTCTTGATGTTCCTTTAGCCAAGGTTGGCGGCAAGGGATTGTTTGTTAAAGAACTTGAGACTTCTTTGCTCGCTAAAGAAACCGATATCGCTGTGCATTCCATGAAAGATGTGCCCATGGACTTCCCAGAAGGTCTTGGTTTGGCCGTTATTTGTGAGCGCGAAGACCCTCGCGACGCGTTTGTTTCTAATAATTACGAAAGTTTTGAATCTCTTCCTCAAGGCGCCATCGTTGGCACTTCAAGTTTACGCCGACAATGTCAGATCGCATCGGTACGTCCCGATTTAAAAATTGAATTTTTGCGCGGTAATGTCAACACGCGTTTAGCGAAACTAGACAGCGGCATGTACGATGCCATTATTCTCGCGGCGGCGGGCCTGATTCGCCTAGAAATGCCCGAGCGCATCCGTGAATTCTTATCCACAGAATTAAGTCTACCGGCAGGCGGTCAGGGCGCTGTGGGTATTGAATGTCGTACCGACGACGAAACAACACTAAAACTGCTAGAACCTCTGCATCACCAAGCAACCGCGCAGCGAGTTATTGCCGAGCGCGCCATGAATCGCCGTTTAGAAGGCGGTTGTCAGGTACCAATCGGTTGTTTTGCCGAACTTGACGGTGAATCGTTACGGTTGCGCGGTCTTGTGGGCCGACCCGACGGTACCTTAATGCTGCACGATGAAATTACCGGAACCGCCAGCGAGGCAGAGCAATTGGGCGTGACTTTAGCCGAGCGTTTATTAGAAGCCGGAGCAGGGAAAATTCTGGCAGATGTTTATGGGCACAACGTAGAGTAAATAATCCATATCACACTCTAAAGAAGTATCCGCGGTTTTTCTGACTACCCGGATATTTTTGAATGACGTAGAACCATGACGGAAAAGGATGTAATCACACAATGACGGTTTGGTTAACACGTCCTGAAAAACAAGCGCAAAAAACACTGCAACTTCTGCACAAGGCCGGATTTGAAGTTTGGGTTTGCCCGGTGATGGAAATTGTTCCGATCGCTGATCCCTCCGCTCGTCAGCACGTACGAGATCAAGTAATGAATCTTGATCTCTACCACAAAGCCATTTTTGTCAGCCAAAATGCGGTAGATTATGCCGCCGAAGAAATCGAACAGTTTTGGCCACAACTTCCTTTAAATACCGAGTTTTATGCGGTGGGTCGTGCAACAGCGAAAGCCGCACACAAATACAACATTGAAATTGCCTGTGACGTTGGCGAGACAATGGACAGCGAATCCTTACTGGCAATTGCCGCCATGCATAATGTACAAGGCCAAAAAGTGCTCATTTTTCGCGGCATTGGTGGGCGCACGACATTAGCAGATGTTTTAACCGAACGTGGTGCGCGCGTGGATTATTGTGAGTTATACGAACGCAGCCAACCGCGTCAAAGCCTACACGCGTTAATAGACCAAGGTTTTGGCCGCAACCGAGACGATATAATTTTGGCGTACAGTGGCGAGAGCTTGGCAAACGTGTATCGAGCCATCAAACATTGTGGATTGACATCGTTAGTGCATCAGCCGGTGATTGTACCTGGCAAGCGTGTGGCGGAGCTTGCCAAACAATTGGGTTTTTCTCAGGTATTTATCGCTGAAAATGCTACCGACGAAATTATGCTAAAGACCTTATATCACGCCTATGCCATGGTCTCGGGTTAAAGTTTTAACCATAAAATAAGGGAAACTCTGATTAACCTAGAGTTTCTCGCGGCACAAGGATGTGTTCCTAAGTTTTAAATTTTAAGAGAGTGATTGCGCTACAGCTCAAACGAGATTTGATAATCTTTCTCGAACGATTCAACAAAACCAGAATAAACTGCATTGATATTTTCTGGGTGAGGACACCAAGTTCATGACCGATAAAAAAGATCTGCAAAATAGTTCCGCTTCAACCGAACCAGAAGCACTTGAAGCCTCAGCGCAGGAAAAATCCTCAGCGGAAACATCAGCGCTAGACGCACAAGAATCGGAAAGTACATCAACAGAAACGCAAGAGCCGATTGCTCAAGCCGAAACGACCGAAACAGAGACCGAGACAGCTGCGAGCAGATCAGAGGAAAATCCTAAAAAAGCCGCACTACAACACGACGCGCAACAACATCACTCGAAACAACACCAGCAAAAAACGCGCTCCAGTGTTGTTGGTTTATTGGTGGGATTAAATCTTATCTTGATCCTTGGCGTGATTGCGGCGTTGGTTTTTGGCTATGTATCCATTTCGCCAAAATGGAATCAATTAGAAACCACGGTAGAACAAGCTTCTGAACAAGTACAATCGAGTGACCTCGCTTTAACGCAATTAAATCAAGCGGATACTCAGTTGAATCAAAAGCTGCAAGCTTTGACCGCGTCCGATAAAAATCAACAAGCTACGCTCGACAAACATTTCCAAGAATTACAGCTGCGATTAGATAGCCACAATCAACGTTTACTGGCGCTTTCAAATACCAGCAGAGAAGATTGGCAGTTGGCAGAAGCGCATTATTTAGTGCGTTTGGCAAATCAAAGATTATTGGTTGATCGCAGTGCACGTTCTGCCATTGGCTTAATGGAAGCGGCCGATCAAATATTGCGTGAATTAGCGCTGCCCGATTTATTTGCGGTGCGCGAAGCGCTGGCGCGTGATCTTGCTGCTCTTAAGCTTGCAAAGGAAATTGATCGCGAAGGCATTTATTTGCGATTACAAGGTTTAGCCGAAGCGCTTGATCAGCTGCCTACTTTTCAAAAACCGGAATTGCATGGCCAAGACATCGATTTATTAGCGGGTGAAGACGCAGCGGCAGAAGAAACGCAGACCTGGTGGCAAATGACCAAGGGTTGGTTTGTTTCCGCGGGTCGTTGGTTTGGTGAGGTGAGTCGCCCTTACCTTCAAATTCAGCATCACGACGAGCCTGTCGGACCTCTCTTGCCTCCTTCGTCGGTGGGTTATCTTCGACAAAACCTGCGTTTCTCACTGGAGCAAGCGCAACTCGCTTTATTGCGTGAAGAAACCGCTATTTATCAAGCCGCGTTGAGCCAGGCCGAAAACATTGTGACCGAATATTTTCCCGAGTCCAGTCCGGCTAAATCTCTGTTAACCGAAATTGCCGAATTAAAATTACAAACCGTAGAGCAAAATCTACCGACAATTTTTACATCCCAACAACAACTTCAAGCTTATCTGGATCAATTTCATCGCTTAAATTCTGAGGAAGATCTTTCCAAAGACGGAGAGCAGCAATGAAAAGTCGGATCATAAAAATATTACTGATTATTTTGGCGGTTCTTGTCGGTGGGTATTTTCTCAATAAATTTATACTAGCAACGCCCGGATATGTCTTAATTTCGTTAGGAAAAACCACAGTAGAAGTGAATTTTTGGTTTGCTGTGGTTATGCTGATTGCGTTTTTAATTGCCTATAAATACCTCAAAAAAGCCGCTTTATTTATGGTGCGCGTTTTTAAGCGGGTTTTAGGAATTAAATCCCAACAAAAACTTATGCGTCAAACCTCCCAAGGTGTTATTGAATATCTGGTTGGCAATTACGAAATTTCTAGAAAACTGTTACTGCGTTCTGCCAATCGCTCGCCCATGCCTGAAATTAATTTAATGGTTGCCGCCTATGCAATGCAAAAGCTGGGTAATAGCGAAAAAGCACTGGAAATACTCGATGAATCGCAACAATACAATACCGGGGTATTGGCCATTCGCTTGGCTAAGTCGGAAATCTTAGAGGAACAAGGTCGTCACAGCGAAGCTATTGAATTATTAGAGTCTGACGACGAGCTCACTGGTAATGTATTGATTCAGGAGCGCCTTTGCAGTCTGTATGCCGAGGCTGGGCAGTGGCAAAACGTTAAGCAAATTTTACCGAAAATCAAAAAGCAACTCACCGAATCCAAATGGCATCAGCTGCAAGTTCATTTAACGGAATTTGAATTGGATAATTTAGTTGAACAGTACAGAAATGAAACGCCGGCAAAAATCGCCGAAAAACTGCAAATAAAATGGTTGGAATTACCCACATCCTTACAAACTCACCAGCCATTGTTAATTCATTATGTGAAGTTATTACAGCGACAAAAGGCGTTAAAACTGAGCGAAGATGCGGTAAAGAAATCCATAGAGGCGCGCTGGAACGCAGAGTTAGTTGTGGTTTACGGCCTTTTAGAAAGCGAGAAACCGGACAAACAACTTAAAACCGCAGAGAGTTGGCTTGGTGATCATTCAGATGATGCTGGGTTGTATTTGTCGTTGGGAAGAATCTGTTTAAGAAATCACCTTTGGGGTCAAGCGGAAGACTATTTTAAGCAAAGCATTCATTTGGGGGCGCTAAAAGAGGCAGCCGCTGAATTGGCGAGACTCTATGAGAGCATGGGTAAATCTAAGGAAAGTCTAGAGGTTTTAAAGCAATCGTATTTGTCCTGTGAACCGCCGCTACCACAATTACCCATGCCAGGAGTCAAACATTAATTTCATTCGCTGTTTTTAAAAGACGTTATTCTGAAGGATGTAACTTACCGAAAACTCTTATTAATCCAGAGTTTCTGGCAGCACATGGATGTGTCACTAGGTTCAAGAACACTAGGTTCAAGAATACTAGGTGACTGGCGTTATGAAAAAATTGAAAATGCGATTTTCAATTTTTATTATTTGATTAAATCACAGATACGGTAATCCGCAGTCACTTACGCTGGCAGTGGACGACGCCAAAGAGAAATCTCTATAAAAACTCTTCTATAAATCTAAATGTTCTGCGCACTAAGATCCGCAATTAATAAAAATAGTGGCTATCTTTCCTGTAGTTTTTCAATTTTCGAGAATAGAGAATTTATTTAAATAAAATTAATACGTTATTTAAATTTGAGGGTATTGCTGTGGCGGGGCACTAGATTTTTAGTTACTGAAGGAGTGTTGGTGGTGATTGTGCGTATTTTTGAAAATACTTCCAAGCCAATCGCTTAGAAAAACACCTTTCTCCGTTGAGCTCTCTAAAAATACAAAGCCCCCGGGGTCGCCGGGGGTTTCTGGGTAATGCTAGATTTTTCGAAGATTACTGCGTGGCAGAGCGACGATAGAATCCCATACTGTTTAAGAAGCCTTCACACACAGCGCGTAATTCTTGTTCGGTTGCTGGTGTTTTTGAAAAAGTGCTGAGGCCGCCTAAGAATGTTAAAAACATGTTGCTGGACAATCCGATATCGGTATGATTTGGCAGCTCGTTGTTTTTAACGGCAAGAGAAAATAAGTCGCGTACACGATGACGACGTTTTTCTAATACTTCCATCATTTGATGAGCCAGTGGACTGTCGGAGGTGATCAATTCATTGATGCAATTGAATACCATACAGCCACGGTGACGCTCATCGGCGGCACGTTCTTCACAAATTTTGTCCATTAAGGCGAAGAAAGTATCACCGACATGAACATTTTCCTCGACATTATCAAGTAACGCGTCAGGAGAATTTTTAATGTAAAGATTTAAGGCTTGCAAAAATAGTGATTCCTTAGAATCGAAACTGTGATACAAGCTCGCACGAGTAAGACCATTGTCTCGGGCGATTTCATTTAAAGAAACGTTATTGTAACCCTGTTCCCAAAACTTATGCATAACCGCGTGTACTAGCTGGCTTTTGTCGAAAGAAATTGGGCGACCACGTGAACTTCTTTTGATTTTTTCACTGTTCATAACTTTAGCTTCCTTGTAAATAAAAAAAGTGAATCGAAGTTTTATTGTTTGGTGCTTTAACACCTTTTAATTGTATTTTTAATATATCGATTTTATCGCTGAGCAAATTACAGTTGTTTGGGGTAGTAGTTCTGTAATGGCTAATACTTCCTTGAGTGGTTTTTAGGCCTCCTAAATTTTTGTGAATTTTTGTTTTATAGATTCTTAATGCGGCGGCGGACAGTATTAATATTTATTCCGCTCATTTTAACAATCAATTATCTGCGTCCTGTTTTGCTGCATATACTTAACGTTAAAAATGATAACTAAATAACGGGTTATGTTTTAGTTAAGTAATGTATGTTCAGCATTTTATATCATGTTTTGAACGCTTGTTTAATATGTTTTTGCCAGCTTCAGCTCTTGGCAACAATTATATTTTATATAGCAACATTTTGAGATATATAACGTCACATTCGACCTATTAAATATTGCGCTAAAAAATTAAGTTAACCGTTTAATTTAAGTTAGGCTTTTCGGTCAATTTTTTGCATTTATATCGAAAATATAAAAAGCAATACAATAAAAATCGATTTACTAAAAAGCTGTTCTCTATTTCGTTTGTTTTTGCAAAAAAGTACTCGCAAAAATCTCATTCTTTTAAGGCGCCGATAGTAAAGGCCAACTTCTTTCAATTTTATCTACTGACAAAACGAGACCAGATATTCATCCAGATAAACTTAGAAGGGTAAAGTCCTTCGAGACTTTTGTGTTTGTTATCCAAGTTCCAAGTTTTGATTTCTTTAAAGCCTTGCCTGTGAGTTGTATCCAGTAACTCGTAGACATCAGGTAAGGCGTTATCCATTTATACTAGTCCGATCTTTCCGGTAACTGCTTAAGGTTTTTACATTAAAAAATCAGTGAGCAATTACTTTTTTATGCTGAGTAAATTATTGTAACTTTACTGTATGAACCTATTCTCACAGATTTCAGAGATTCAGTATTTATCGGTATTTCCGATTCATAAGCAACAATAATCGATTTTAAAACTTATGCATCCTTTTAACATTTATTGTTATTGTTTTATTAAGATTACCTTTAAATGCCTCTTTAAGTTGTTACAAATTTCACACTTTGAACGTTTGGTAAACAACTTGGTTACTTTATTTATCGGTTGCGTGATAAAAAAGTAATTTACTTAAAATCGGTTTTATCTTAATTAAAAAGCTCCGAATTTATCTGCGATTTAATTTTTAAAAAAACACCGCTTGTCTATTTAAGTAGAAATCTAGCGATTTTTAGGACCTGTTTGATACCTGTAAAAATAAACATTTAAAAAAGTATCAATTATTTAAAGGCCTTAAAAATACTTTCAAAAAAATAGTTGTATCGTAAATTAGTACGGGTGAGAGAAATTATTTTTTTAACAATTCTCTTCTTATATATGGGAAATCTGATTGGAGCCTCTAACAATCCCTTGTATATCTTGGTGATCTAGACACGCTAATCATCTCAAGATATCAATTAATTCGTATCTAATTTTTCGACTCAACATGTCTAACCTGTCATAAATCGAAATTTCGTAAAAAATTAACCCATTACTATTCAATTTTATTATCGAGACCACATTTCAAAAGTTATTTTCGGCAAATAGCATCATCTTTGCGATGTGTCTTAACGTGCTATTCCGGCAATCTGCTTATAACTTTTAATTATGCTTGATTATGGCTACATCGGTGGCAAATAATCCATATGGTTATCGGTATGTCTTCGCCTTTTTTCAGCTGTAACTTATATCAGGTGTATAGAAGTTCTCGATAATCTACCAAGATGGAACTTGGCTTTGCATAACGGCGTTTCTAATACTTTGTTATGGTTTTTTAATACGTTAGTGAATTTGGATCTTTAATTCAAGATTTTTATGGAATAAAAATTCCGATTCGGAGGAAAACAGTTTTTATTGGAGTTTTTGGAATTTGTGTCGGACTAAATTCGTTGTGGACTGCTTTGATTCGATTTCGGGGTGTTTGGGGTCATGGACGCGGGTGGCAAAAATATGATTTTTTGATTCGTTTTCAGCCTATTGACTTCATCATAATTGTGGATAGGTTTAATTACGTTAGATGCTAACATTCACTTATTTATACATATTCGTGGACGATGAGCGCGGCAGGATTGCTAGAGTTGATCGACCGCAGGAAATACTAGGTCTTTTGTAAAGAGAAGACCCATCGAATAACTAAAAACTATTAAATATATCGATGTGATAAAGATTAAAAAATTAAGGGGTTTGTAATCAATGTTCCAGAAAGAAGAAGATGAAGGAGTTCGTAAGCAAAGTCGTGGAAGACCTCGCTTAGCGCTTGAAGATAATGAAACGCGTGAGCGTATTCTTAACACCGCACAGCGTCTGTTTGCTCAAAAAGGTTTCGATAAGGTTAATCTGAGAGAGCTTACTAAAGAGGCTAACACTCATTTAGCAGCGGTCAATTATTATTTCGGCACCAAAGATCAACTGTTGGTCGCTTTGGTGAAAAGAGCCAGCGACACCATTGGCGCCGAGCGAGATCAATTGTTACAGGAAGCCTTGTCTCAGGATCTTTCTGTTCGAGCCCGTGTTGAAGCTATTCTCAAGGCGCTATTGCGACCTTCTGTTGCTGCGGTTGACGGCAATTGCTCCGTGGCGAACGGTACGCTCCTAGCGCGCGCCTCTGATTTAGAGCTGGGCGAAGAACTGCTTGAGGCTCTGCGTGAGCACAATGCTCAGTTGCAGCTGTTTGTTGATGCCTTGGCAAATACGCTTCCCAATGCCGATAGATCCGATGTGTCGTGGCAATTGTATTTTTTGCTGAACATCGAGAAAGCTGTTCACACCCAATTGGAGCGCATCGAGCACTTTGGTGAAGACATTTCCCCTGAAGTTGATGAAGAAGCGCTCTTGGATCGCATCATTGCATTTGCGGTACCCGGTTTGCTGTCGTTAGCGGATTCGGCTGGGGTGCATTGATAGCCGAGAGGATTGAATTGCCAATAAAGCGTTTGAACTCGGTCGTCACTTCGATTCTCTCTTAACCGAAATTGTTAATCGATTTAAGCCAACTTCACATCGCGGTTACTGCGTGTAGCGGCGATGTGATATCTCTTCCGATTTTCGCAAAGCGATAATCGCTCCCAAATGTCTTCATTCAAATAACCCTCCCAAAAATCATTTCCCGGTCTGCTCGGTCACTACTATTCTTTGTTCTTGATGAGAGTGAATGGTTACAAACAAAATACTTTCTAATTTTTCTCGTACGCAAAGACGATCTTTCTGCGTAAATTTGCGTTGTTGCTTGGATGTGTCCACCTTGCTTGCTGTGTTGCTTGCTAGACGCAGCGGTTCTGCTTTTTTCACCGACAAATATAGGCGAATTAGAAGAGTGTTGATCTGAGCGTTTGTACGGGACTGGAGAGACAAGCACCGCTTAGGCGTTTGCGAAATAGTTTGTTTTTTTTAAATAATCGAATCTTTGAGTTTGTTTGCTTTTTAAAAAATCGGTTGCCCAACAAATGTAGTACTCTTCGCGCATTACAGAGGCGAAGCGCAATGAATCAAGACTCTATTGTTCTTATCGCTATCGGCAGCTTTCTGCTGATAGGTTTAATTACCGATGTCATCGCAAAAAAAACCGCCATACCAAGGGTTACGATCCTAGTGTGTGTGGGGGTTGTCCTCGGGCCGCAGGTATTAAACGTTATTCCTTCCATTGTCGAAGAGCAATTCGATTGGTTAACCAGCATAGCTTTGGTCATGGTCGGTTTTTTACTGGGTGGTAAATTAACGTCAGATACCTTTTTGCGGTTGGGTGCACCATTATTTTGGATTTCGCTGGCGGAGGCGCTAACGACAGCAGTGCTAGTAACGCTTGCCCTAACCCTAGCGGGGTTGGATTGGAAATTATCGCTAGTGCTTGGTTGTATTGGTGCAGCAACCGCCGCTGAGGTGGCTTTTCAAAGTGTGATTGACGTTGGCGCTAATAATCGGTTCTCGAATCTTTTACTGGCTATCGTAGCACTCGATGACGTATGGAGCTTGATCATATTCTCGGTTGGCATTGCCTTAGCTGCAGCCGGTACCGGATTTGAATCTTTTATTCATGCGGGCAAAGAGCTGGTCGGTGGCGTCGCATTAGGCGTTGGCCTTGGTGTTCCGGCGGCTTATATCACTGGTCGTTTAAAGCCGGGCGAGCCTGTGTTAGTAGAGGCTCTGGCTGTTGTATTTATTTGCAGTGGTCTAGCTCAATGGTTAGAAGTGTCATTTTTATTAGCGGCAATTTCTATGGGTGCGGTGATTGCTAATATCGCCAAGCATCACGATCAACCTTTTCACGCCATCGAAAACGTCGAGTGGCCATTTTTGCTGTTATTTTTTATTTTGGCGGGCGCCCTACTTGAGTTGGATTCCATTGGCGTGATTGCGCTGGCAACCGGAGTGTACACGCTTGCGCGAATCGCTGGTAAATGGAGTGGTGCTTTTGCCGGTGCGAGCATATCGGGTGTGGATGCCAAAACTAAAAAATGGGTTGGTGTGGCATTAATGCCTCAGGCAGGTGCCGCTATTGGCATGGCATTAGTTGCAGGACAATTTCTTCCAGACTACGAGCAAATTTTGCTGCAAATTGTTATTGCAAGTACACTCATTTTCGAGTTAATTGGTCCAATACTGACGTCGGTTGCACTGAAGAAAAATTCATAAATATCATTAAGAAATACTGCGGCATATACGTTTATAACGTTATTTTGTTGGCAGCAAAAAATGCGCGTTTTGTAGATTTAGGCAATTGTTGAACTGCTAAAAAATATCGTTAAAAATAACTGTGCACCACGATTTTTGTAGCAAACTCTTGCAGTAAACTCTACGTTCATCAGAGCTTCTATAGAGTCTCCTTGAGTTAATCAAGCGGTTATTTTGTAAAAGGCATATACAAAACATATTTATATGACATATTTGTAATGCACATTTGTAGATGCATATCGGTTTTCGGTCTGCTCTTTATGCGAGAACCTCTGATTAACGCCTCTCTGATTTTATCAGAGGGAATAAATTGAAAATGCGATTTCCAATTTATTCACAATTTCAATCACTTACCCCTCTGGGTGTTGATGACACAAGTCATAGCATTAGCAGCTCTGGTTTAATCAGAGTTTCCTATGCAATACCGTCATAGTAATCTGGTGAAATCGCTGTAGCGCAGTTTTGATGTATAGATTGTACGATTTATTGATATTCAACAAAAACTAGAGCAGTTTTCGGCATATCTTTTTAATTGGTCTTGAATTAAGTTGTGGGTATAGCAGTCCAACCGACAGTCCATAAATCGTATCTATTTTAAGTTTAGACCCTGCGGTGTGAGGGTAAGTTGAGCATATACTCATGAATGAATCCGTAACATTTGGTCAGTTTCCCATAGATTCTAAAAGCGCCAACGCGCTTCGTGATTTTCAAACCCAAAACTTGCAATTGTTAGAAAGTGTTTGGCCCTACTATCGGCTGTTAGAAGAGTACTCAACCGTTATGGAGTCGCCGTCGAAGGCAGTGGGTGATTCCCTCGATAAAAGTGTACATGCAGCGATCGCCAAGATGACCATGGGAATATCGCCCGGCTCCGTTGTCGAGGCATTTTCAGATTGGTATACACATCTTGCTATATCACCCGGTAAGCAATGGCGATTAGCCGAGAAATATCTCAACAAAAATATTCGCCTTTTTAATTATGCCGCCAGTTCTGCGGTGTGGTGTACCGACGGCTCCTGCGTAAAACCCTTGGCTAACGATAATCGATTTTCTCATGAGAGTTGGCAGAAATGGCCATACAACGTTATTCATCAGGGATTTTTATTAACGCAACAATGGTGGGACAAGGCAACCACCGATGTCACCGGCGTCTCAAAACATCATGAAAAAATGGTGCAATTTGGCGCTCGGCAATTATTGGATACTCTATCGCCCAGTAATAATTTAATGACTAATCCTGAGGTTTTGCAAAAAACTTTAAACGAAGGCGGCGCCAATTTAATTCGCGGTTATGTAAATTTTATTAATGATCTACAACGACAAATTAATGGCGAAAAACCACAGGGTTCTGAGGCATTTGAGGTAGGTAAAAATCTAGCTGTAACACCCGGGAAGGTGGTTTATCGCAACGAATTAATTGAGCTGATTCAATACGCGCCCACAACCAAACATGTGAAAAAAGAACCCTTGCTGATCGTTCCTGCGTGGATCATGAAATATTATATTTTGGATTTATCGCAAACCAATTCGTTGGTGAAATATTTGGTTGATCAAGGTTTTACCGTGTTTTCGATTTCTTGGAAAAATCCAACCAGCGAAGATCGAGAATTGTCTATGGAAGATTATCGCATTAAAGGTATTGAGCGCGCGCTTGATGCCGTGGAAGCGATAACCGGTAGCGATAAAATTCATACCATGGGTTATTGTTTAGGTGGCACGTTGTTGAGTATTTCGGCGGCAACCCAAGCCCGTGATTGCAAAGAGTTTGAGCGTGATACGCTCGGCGAAACTACCGATCAGGTTTGTGTTAAAAACCGTATTCAATCGATGTGTTTATTAGCTGCGCAAACCGATTTTGTTGAAGCGGGTGAGTTAACCTTATTTATTGACCAAAGCCAAGTCAGTTTCTTAGAAGACATGATGTGGCACCAAGGTGTATTAGAAAACTCGCAAATGGCCGGTGCTTTTCAGTTATTGCGTTCTAACGATCTTATTTGGTCGCGGCTTGTGCACGAATATTTAATGGGTGAGCGTGCACCACTAAACGATTTAATGGCGTGGAATGCCGACGCTACTCGTATGCCTTATCGTATGCACAGTGAATACTTACGTAAATTATTTTTAGAAAATCAATTGTCCCAGGGCCATTACACTGTTGGTGGTCGACCCATTTCTATTACCGATATTAGAGCGCCTATTTTTGCGGTTGGCACCGAAAAAGATCATGTGGCACCTTGGCATTCTGTTTATAAAATTCATATTTTGAGTGATACCGAAGTTAGTTTTGTGTTAACCAGTGGCGGACATAACGCAGGTATCGTCTCTGAACCCGGACATCCGCGACGTCATTATCGAATCAGCAAACGCAGTGCCGATGCTACCTATCTTGATCCAGACCATTGGTTGGCAGAAACGCCTGCGAAAGAAGGCTCTTGGTGGGTTGAATATGTGAGCTGGTTGAATCAAAACAGCGGTGAGGCTGTTGATCCGCCATCTATGGGAAATGCAAAGGCCGGTTTTGCGGTCATTACCGACGCACCCGGAACCTATGTATTTGGTACCTAATGAATCCTCTGATTAATTCACCTACGATTTAGTCAGAGAGCACAAATTGTTAATGGGGTTTCCAATTTTTGGGATAATTTCAATCACTTGCAGTTTTTGAAATGAGCGACTCATTTATGTATCGCTGGAAACTCTAGGTAACCAGAGTTTCCTAATAACTTATATTACCGGCCTAACACACATTAAAGAATTCAAAATGAGTGGTATTAATTGTGTCTGATTGTATTGAAAATAAAATTTTTTCTGAGATTGAAGTTGGTGACAGTGCCAGCGTATCGCATATTTTAACGATAAAAGATATTCAGCTTTTTGCGATTATGTCTGGCGATGTAAACCCCGCTCACCTTGATGAAGAATACGCGAAGAGTGATATGTTCCACGAAATTATCGGCCACGGAATGTGGAGTGGTGCATTGATTTCTACCGTGTTAGGTACGCAATTACCGGGGCCAGGAACCATTTATCTTGAGCAAACCCTTAAATTTACGCGGCCGGTAAAAGTGGGTGACAAGGTTACTGCTACGGTTTCGGTGCGAGAAAAAATAGTCGAAAAAAATCAATTAATTTTAGATTGCGTTTGTGCGAATCAAGATGGCAAGCAAGTTGTGGTTGGCCAAGCCACCGTTATTGCACCCACTGAAAAAGTAAAACGCAAAAAAATCGCCTTACCATCGGTAGAATTTAAAAATGACGAAGGACGTTTTTATCAAGAACTGATGACCAAGTGCAAATCATTAGAAGCGGTTGCAACGGCAATTGTGCATCCTGTTGATGGTGCGTCTTTGGGTGGTGCCGTTGAGGCGGCAGAGGCAGGAATTATTGCTCCCGTATTGGTTGGGCCTGAACATAAAATTCGTGCCATTGCCGAAGCAGAAAACCTTGATATCTCGCAATTTAAATTAATATCAACCAAACACAGCCACGAAGCCGCTGAGGTTTCTGTGGCTCTTGCTAAGCGCGGCGAAGTACAGGCATTGATGAAAGGTAAGTTGCACACCGATGAATTAATGGCGGCGGTGATTGATAAGGCGAATGGATTAAGAACCGAGCGTCGCATGAGTCACGTATTCGCACTCGATGTGCCGAGTTACGAAAAACCCCTGTTTTTAACCGATGCTGCTATTAATATTTCACCCAATTTAGCCGTAAAAAAAGACATTGTTCAAAACGCCATTGATCTCTTCTTAGCGCTAGACAGAGGCACACCCAAGGTTGCGATTGTTTCGGCGGTAGAAACTGTCAATGAATCTATACCATCAACGCTGGATGCAACTGCACTGTGTAAAATGGCGGAACGCGGCCAGATCATCGGTGGTATTTTGGATGGCCCGCTTGGGTTAGATAATGCAATTTCTGAAGCAGCAGCTCAAGCAAAGGGTATTGTTTCGCAAGTGGCTGGTCATGCCGACATCATCGTTGTGCCCGATCTTGAAGCGGGAAATATGCTTTACAAACAATTCGGTTATTTGTTTGGAATTGAAGGTGCTGGAATTGTCTTGGGTGCCAGTGTGCCAATCATTCTGACCAGTCGAGCAGCTGGTCGCGGCGCAACACGTATTTCTTCTTGTGCGCTTGGCTTAATTTACGCAAATTATCTTCGTAATAAATCACTCTCGTAAATATTGTTATGTCGAACGTATTATTAACACTCAATGCGGGTTCATCGAATTTAAAGTTTTCGGTATACGAATTGCCGGATTTAATTCCGGCCGAGCACGGTAAAATTGAATTCGATCGTGAGCATCATAACCCTCTTGAAAAATCCCTTGAGGATTTAATAACACATATAGAAGAAAATCACGGCCACAGAACTATAAAAATGATTGGTCATCGATTGGTTCATGGTGGCGAAGAGTTTGTTCAACCCATTCGATTAGATGACGCCATTACCGATAAATTGCGTGAGTTGATACCCCTAGCACCGCTGCACCTACCCGCGGAGCTCTCGGCGGTGGAGTTTATTGCTGGGCACTATTCAGATATTCCACAAGTCGCGTGTTTTGATACGGCCTTTCATGCCACTCAGTCGCCGTTATATAAACTGTTCGCGCTACCACGCTCGCTGGCCCGAGAAGGCGTTTTGCGCTACGGTTTTCACGGTTTGTCCTATCATTACATCAGTACTGTCATTGAACAGCATGTGCTGGCCGAGCATCGAGAAAAATTGGTAGTAGCGCATTTAGGCAATGGTGCCAGCATGTGTGCCATGAAGGGTGGTAAAAGTGTTACCACAACCATGGGCTTTACCGCTCTTGATGGCTTGATGATGGGCACGCGTTGTGGCGAGTTGGACGCTGGAGTGGTTCTGTATCTTGCCCAGGCAAAGCAACTCGATATTTCTCAGATTGAAACACTGCTTTATAAACAATCTGGTCTTTTAGGTGTGTCAGAAATCAGCAGTGATGTGAGGGAATTAGAGGCTTCAAACGACGAGCGCGCGAAAGAAGCGTTGGAATTATTTTGTTTTCGTGCCGCCCAAAAACTGGCTGGATTAATTCCGGCACTTAATGGCATTGACGGCATTATTTTTACTGGTGGTATTGGCGAAAACAGCGCCTTAGTGCGCGCGAAAATTATCGAAAACCTACAATGGTTAGGTGCTGCTATCGATACCGATAAAAACCAGCTGAACCAAACGCAAATACATGCAGCCAGCAGCCAGTTAGGTATTTATGTAATTCCAACCAACGAAGAGTGGATGCTGGCTAAGCAGACCTTAACAACCATTGGCGAACAATTCTAAGAGGGCGATATGGGCATCATAGATTTAAACGGTAAAAAAGGTTTAGTGGTTGGCATTGCCAACCAAGAATCCATTGCGTGGGGATGTTCGCAGGCTTTTCGCGGCGCCGGTGCCGATTTGGCTGTTACCTATTTAAATGAAAAAGCCGAAAAATACGTAAGACCCCTGGCCGAGCAATTAAATGCGGCGTCAATACTGCCATTGAATGTTACCGACGAATCACAAATGGATACCGTATTTGCAGATATTGAAAAGCGCTGGGGTAAACTCGATTTTATGCTACACGCCATCGCCTTTGCGCCCAAAGACGATTTGCAAGGGCGCGTGGTTGACAGCAGTTGTGCGGGCTTTTTGCAGGCTATGGACATTTCTTGTCATTCCTTTATTCGCATGGCTAAACGTGCAGAACCCTTAATGAAAGACGGTGGAAGTTTATTGACGGTAACCTATTACGGTTCTGAGAAGGTGGTAAATCACTACAATTTAATGGGCCCCGTTAAAGCTGCTTTAGAATCAACGGTGCGCTATTTGGCCGCTGAGTTGGGTAAAAATAACATTCGAGTTAATGCTATTTCTCCGGGGCCTATTCATACTCGCGCCGCGTCGGGTATTGAAAAGTTCGACAGTTTATTAACCGAGTTTGTCAATAAATCGCCTTTGCATAAACCTCTTAATTTAGACGATATCGGCTCATTCGCGGCGTTCTTAGTAAGCGATGGCGCTAAGGCTGTGACCGGCGGCATACATTATATTGATGGTGGTTACGAGATCGTCGATTAAATAGAAAGATCCCCGATTAATTGAAGGAAGATTTAATCAGGGATGCGCAGCCAACTTCTAGGCCTGTAAGAGCTTGGAATTGTTAAAAATTTGGAACTCGCGTTTTTAATCTCTGCACTCTGATTACGTCATGGATGAGTTAATCAGAGATTTCTATTGTTGGATTTCGGTTTTTCCACTCAAATCTGTAATGAGTACGGCGCCGTTAAATAATCCAAATTTCACTTGTTCGAAGGATTTGGATTTAATTTTAAATTGCCCAGGTATCTCTATAGATTCGTAGACGATATCGGTTGCGGTAGCGGTTTTTTGATCCTTACTAATTTCAATTTGAATATCTTTGACATCATATTTAAATTCGGCGGGTAAACTCCAGCCATCACGCAATAAAGCACTGTATTCTGCAACGCTCAAAACCTGTGTACCGCCAAGTTCGGTTGGAAAATTCAGAGTGATTTTAGCGTCTGTACTAAAATGCTTAATAATAGCCTCGACGTTGTGTGATTTTGCCGCCGCTTCAACTTCATGAATTATTTTTAGAATGTCTTTTTTGGTAATATTCTCACTTGCGTGTAGATGCAGAGAAATTAGTGCGCAAAAAACAAAGGTTATATATTGCATAGCTCTCATGTTTTTATCCTCTATGTAACGGTCTTTTAACGTTAATTAAAAATGATTGCCCAGCCTCCATCGCCAATACCACGATATTGGTGCGGTACTGGTGATTTTCGACTCTAGATAGCGGCGGGCGTGTTCTTTAATCATTACAGCAGCGCTGGCGCCCGTTATATTTTGGTAGTTGGCTTGAGCATTTCTAAGTAAATGGCTGATACTGCTAAATGTAGATTCTAGATTACCGTTGTCTACTTTTTCAATTGCGTGCAACAATGTGTAAATGTATTGGCTGTAGCTGCTTAAATAAGAATAATCGACATTATCCAATTGCGAATAATCAACAGTTTTACCTTCCAAAACGTCAAACAATAATATCCAACACAGAATATCCTCGTAGAAGTCATCTCGCTCCAATTGTGCCGACTCGCGAATAATGGCTTTGCCGGTTTGCCATTGGTTGGTGTGTAATTCTGATAATCCGTAAATATAAAGTGTTCGCGCGCTTATTTCTGAAAACTTCTTATAATCCCTCATCCATTGTTTGCACGAGTACCATTGATCCATTCGCGCATACAGCTCACCGAGAAGGCTCCAATTTGTAGCGTCGTCGGCAAAAGCTTGATTAAATTGAGTTAGGATTTTTTCGGGCACTGAAGACAAGTTTGATATTTTGTATCTAAGATAGCCTTCCAGAACTCTGTGATCAAAGTCCGACAGTATTGGTCTTTTAGGGAGATTTTTCTCGAAAGCCGAAAGCCCTTTAGACTTTATTGTACCATCGGCCCAGAGCACACCCGCATCGGCGGCGATATCCAAGTTGTTATGAACTCGATTCTCTATGACCGTAATCGCTGCATCTTGAAGTTTTAAGGAGTTAAGATCATTCCACGTGTTACTCAGATAATAATAACTGCAACGTGTATTGCCGAGTAATTTGTCCCAGCAGCTTAATGCATCAAATTCAGTTGGTTCATAGGTTGCTAATCTGATAGCGGCCCATAAAAAGCAGGGTTGTTCTGTCATATTCACAGCGTTGGCAAGCATATCTCTCAGGACCGCTATCCAATGCTTTTTATTAGATTCTAATTCTTCTTTTGGCTGCGTGTTGTTCTCAGATGTTAGAGCCTTTAATTGATCAAAACAGAACGAACTGTAGTTTTCAAAAATATAGCCGCTGGTGCGATTTAGCTCCAACGCATGTTGGTAATATTTTTCAACGGTTTGTGCTTGCGCCGAAGTTCGATTTAATAAAACCCCAATGTAGGCGATATTCTCGGCTTCTGTTCTGATCAAATCAGAATATTTATCGGCACAAAAGACGGCCTTTTGAGTGTTTTTTTCGTTACTGTAGAACGTAAGTAATACTTCCCAAGCGCGTCTGTGGCTGGGATTTTTTGATAATAGATCTTCTAAAATCGCAAAAGCTAAATCGGGTTGTTTGGTTTGGTAGTTTAATTGCGCACGTATTATTTGAATGTCGGCCAGCTGGTTTTCTCGCCAATATTCTTGTTCTATAAATTGCTGTGCTTGTTCTATGTAATCTTTATTAATTAATTCTTCGCAATAGCGTATGGCGACGTCTGCGTTGTGAGGATAGCGTTGAAGAAAATCACGTAATATATCCAGCTTAGCGTCGATGTTTTTTTCAATATTCGCTTGTGATAACGCCAATTGTGTGGAGCCGGGCCGGCTTTTTCTGACCTCGGTGAGTTTGTTTTGAATTTTCACCAATTCGGCATTGTTTTCGGCAAGCAAGGCCAGTTTTTGCCAGGCCCACGCGTATTCTGGTTCTATTTCAAGTGCTTGATGCAGTTTTTCGCAGGCAATTTGCTTTTGTTGATTTTGCAAATAAATATCAGCAAGGTATGCATAACTGGGGTAATCGTGCGGTTGGCGTTTTAAGTGATTTTCTAACAGATCAATGGCCTTACTGATACGATCTGTGGCCAGCAAAACATCGGATAATAAATTAATAGCAGATGCATACAATGGATTGACAATGAGAGCTTGGTTTAAATAGGCTTCAGCTTCTGTGAGATTGTTAATTTCAACACAAGATTCTGCGGCTAAATAAAACACGGTGCTGTTTAGTGGAAAGCGTTCAGTTGCCGAATTTAAGAGCTCAAGCGCTAATGATTGTTCTCCGGTTTTTACGCGAAAGCGTGCATTCGCAATCCAAACTTGCCACAGATCTGGTCTTTCGTTTAGGGCTTGTTTTAAAAATAACGCAATTTCTTTGTAATCTAGGTAATTTAAGGCTAATTCTAAATAACGAAGTACACCGTAACCTTCTGTAGTTTGCGTCATCAATTGAGTCAAAATAAACGTGAAGGATTCTTTTTCTTCCGTTTGAGTTCGGCACGTAGCTAAGAGTAAATCAAAGGCCTCGGTTTCGTCTGCGGACAGTTCAATGGCTTTTTTAAGGGCTTGTTGCGCTTGTTCGTAAGTGAGTTGTTGTAAATACACTCTGCCCAGTTGCACATAGTTATAGGCCCTTTGCGGTGCAACCTTAACGGCTTCTTGGGCGTATAATAGCGCTTGGTTTAAATCGTTATTGTCAACATAAAGCTGCGATAATTCGATATACGCCCAAGGGTCTTCTGGGTGTTTTTGAGTAATGGTGCTGAGTATTTCGCGTCTCTGTTCATGGTCTATTTTATCGATTATTTGATAGCCGGTCGCCAAGACTCCTAGATTGTCGGGGAATGACTTTAGCAGTTCATTCACGAATATTTTTACGTCCGCGCTTTTACCCTGGTTTTTTAGCAATGTTATTTTATTGAGATAGGCTTTTCGATTTAATGGCTCGTAAACGAGAAGTTCATCGATGGCTTTTAAGGCACCGTCATAGTCGTGAATAAATGTGTAGTAGGCTCCAAGGGTTTGCAAATATTCTAAACGGTTTGCAACAGGTTCGGCTTTTTTAAGAAGTTCAAGACATTCTCTGTGTTGACCAACTTGCAGGTGTTTTTCTGCTGCTTGAATTAGTAAATATCCATCACCGGGTCGCGCTACAACGGCTTTGTTCAGTATTTCCAAACCATCTTGTTCGCGGTTTATGGCCGCGAGTGCGGAATATAAAGACAAGGCCGGGCCGGACGATTTATGCTGAAATTGATCGAATCTGGACTGCAAAAAATCCAATGCGGTTTGAGTCTTTTTTAATTTTTGCGCGGTCACAAAATAATTGTGAGCGTATTGTTCTTGCTTATCTTCAAGGCAGGTCGCTAATCGAAAGGCTTCACAGGCGAGCTCTTTTTGGTCGCTCTCCCAAAATAAACTGGCGCAGGTGGTAAGTATATTCGCTTGAGCGCCGTAGTATTTTAATAATTTTTGCGCGGATTTTTCGGCGTCTTTTCGGTAGCGTGCGTCGCGGCGGAAATATTCCAAATACTGATTTAATATCAAATAATGACAGTTTGCTTGTTGAGTGTAAGGCTCTAGGAATTTTAAAAGCTCCTGGGTGCCTTTTAAATAAGCGATATTTCCTGCTTTTGCTAAAATTAAATTAACATCGTTTGGATATCGCTCAAGCAATTGATCGTTGATGATGCTTAACTTTTTATCGTCAAAATCGTAACTCGCTAAAGCTCTTTTGGCAAATAAAGTGAGTCGATGCTCGGCATCAATGGTCAGCATTTTTCGATAGGCTTGGTAGGCATTCGCGCGTTGGTGATTATCTAACGCCAATTTTAATTCAAAATAATGGTCGTATAACTCCGAAGCTGGCAGCGTTATATTTTCGATTCGCGAATATAGTTCCGGTGGAATCATTACCATGCAGCGCGGCCCGCTTGATGCATAATAATCCTCAGTTATACCAATAAGCGTTTCTCGTAAACGTGGATAATTTGGGTCGCGAATAATATAGGTTTCGGTGGCTTCATCGTAACCAACCAATACTTGAAGGTGTCCCATTCCAGGTTCAACGGTGCAAAATAAAAAGGGTATTTGGGCATCAATCAGTTTTACTGCGGTTTCGCGATTTAATTCGAATTCTTTAACCAGCCAACCCTGATCTCTTGCCCAGCGGCGCTCGTCAATATCGGGTGTGCCTGCGTAGCAAATTTCATCAATGACATCTTGTTGTTTGACGTTTGCGCCAAAATAATTGGCAACTGTTGTTAAGCTTGCCGGGGCACAGGTTAAATAGTTCTGGCGCTCGTAAGGGGTTTCTAAAACGGTGCGGTTGCCCGCTTGACGCTGTTGCGTGTTTTGTGAATTCGCTTTAATTCTTTCAGAAATGGTTTGGGTAAATAAATGTACGGGGCTGAGATATTTAATAGCGTCTTCGTATTTTTGTTGAGCACATAATAAATCAGCCTCGATTTGATCGACGAAATTTTGCCAATATTGTGGCGGATTCAAAACAAATGTTTTTAATAGGGTTAAGGCGTGTTCCGCTTTTGAATATTTTTTTTGTTCGATGTACAAATAAATGAGTTGTGAAAACGTGGAGAACGATTGCATGCGCACCTGCATATCACTGGTTATTACCGCGTTTTCAAGCAAGCTAGTGGCGGAATTGCTGTCACCCAGTTGATGATAAATGTGCGCGGCGAACTGAATGGCAGGTCGATAGTTGGGTTCTACGGCGAGCAGGTTTTTGCAAATAGCGAGAGCTTCGCTGGGTAAATCGGCGTCGAGTTTAAGGTACGCACGACTCACCTTCGACCACCGACTGATGTCGAATTTTTCGGCGGTATCTAGCGCCTCTTCGGCGCCGGTGAAATCGCGATAGGTTGCCAATAGCTCGGCTTGGGTTATCCACAGGTCGCCGCGGATTTTATTGGGTAAATCGGCGTTGTGCAGGTGCTCTTTCACTTCTAAAAGTGCTTGCCAATGACTGCCTCTACGACGTAGATGGTGGTAATAGAAATCCGCCAGTACGTCGGGTTTATTCAGGCGTCGCCAACTACGCCAAAACAGGGCGGAGGCGTCTCGGGTTAAACCTAGGTTCGATAACGCTTTAATGGCGAGTGCTAGGTTTTCTGGGTCATGGCACTGGTTTATGTGGCCGTAGAGTTGGCGCAGGTTGGTCAGCAGTAATTGCATTGAACCCTGTTCAAATAGCCGCTTTTGACTGATGTAGAAATCGTGGTTATCGCCGTGATTACTGTGAGTCGCTCGTGTTGGGTCAGAAGGGTTCATAGTACATCTAATGCTTAATGTTTGATCGTATTTGACTGAGTTAGCCAGTTAAGGTTATTTCAATATTAAAAGCTTAGGAAACTCTGATTAACCGAGAGCTTCCAGTGTTGCAAGGATGTCTCGCCAATTTCAATAACGGTAAGTGATTGAAATTGTCAGGAAATCGGAAATCGCATTGTCAATTTCTGTCGTCTGATTAATTCATAGAGGAGTTAATCAGAAGTTTCTTTAGTCTGCTTTGTTATTAAAATCGTTTGGTTGCGTCTATTGTGCTTGCAGACCGTGTTTTCGTCTCATCTGCAACGTGTATCCATACTCATTAGTGACACTGTTTTAACAGCCGTGGTTATGCCCTGCATTTACCATACTCAATATGCGGTTTAAAACGCATAAAAAATTGTGAAACAACTCATTCAGAAGTTGTCACAAATCCGATGGTTGAGGGTTAATTCGTCGGGTTATATTCGAGTAGCATACACATGTTATGGCTCTAGGAGCTTTTAGTTTAAACGTGAGATTTTGAGAGTTTTATGAAGAGATTATTAAGTCGTCAGTTTATGCGTAAACCGTTGATA
This sequence comes from uncultured Alteromonadales bacterium, assembly GCA_937864365.1. GTDB lineage: Bacteria > Pseudomonadota > Gammaproteobacteria > Pseudomonadales > Cellvibrionaceae > Sessilibacter. Next base: position 34,940 of record CALMJT010000109.1, read on the forward strand.
TTATCCGGTATATTGGTGTCGGCCTTTTGTCAGCCAATTGCCCAAGCAAGTGCAGAAACCTTGTTACCAAGCCAAACTGTTCAGGAACTTATTGTTGCGCAGCATGAGAAATCCTTTGATTCGTTTAATAAGTTTTTAAAATCGGTTCAAAAATCAGAATTGGCCAAATCAAATCCTGAGCTAAAAAAAACACTCAGTTTATATCGTCGTGGCAAAGCGCTCTCCGAAGAGCAAAGTCATGAAATTCAGCGCCTTTTAGGCGTATACACACGTATTAAATACGGCAAGCAAGCGGTTGAAACATTGGCCGAATTGGTTGCTATTCCAACATTCCGTGACAGCCGTTATGAACAGCACGATAATCCGAATTTTCATCAGCTTGCGGCACACATTGAAAAACTCGCAACCGATTTTGGTTTAGCGTTTAAGAACGTGGATGACCGTGTTTACGAGATTACTTTGCCTGGCGCGAGTGACGAGTTGGTTGGCATTCACGCTCACGGTGACGTGGTTCCGGTCAATCCAGACAACTGGATTTTGGACGATGGAACTAAGCTCGATCCATTTAAATTAACCAAAATTGGCGATCGTATGTACGGCCGTGGCGCCGAAGACGATAAAAACGGCATCGTTGTAACTTTATACGCGATGAAAGTCATCCAAGAAGAAGGTATTAAGCTTAATAGAACCTTCCGGTTATTGGTTGATACCACAGAAGAAACTTCTTCTACCGCTATTCCTTATTATTTTGAAAGACACCCAACACCAGACTATAACTTGGCTCTAGATGGCGGTTATCCCGTTGTTATTGCTGAAAAAGGCTATGGCACCGTAATGGCGAGTTTTCCCGCGCGAACCGCTACCGGTAAAGGAATGGAAGTAATTAAGGTCACGGGTGGTTTGGCGACCAACCAAATTCCTCGCGAATCCATCGCAACGATATTAGCCGATGATTTGCTTGCAACCCGCGAGCTTTTAAATCAGCAAGCCCAGGTTTTCGTTAAAGAATACGGCAGTAATTTCTCGATTGACGTTGATATTGTCAACGATCAAATTCTGTTGAAAGTAAAAGGCGTTTCGGCGCATTCATCAGATCCTGGCTCTGGCGTAAACCCTGTTTCTCGAATGATGCTGTTGTTAAATCGACTTAACGGCCAGCTTCCTGTAAAGCAAAATCATATTATTGATGCTGCCGAATATGCGGCTTCAAACTGGGGATTAAATTATTTGGGCGGCAAATTAAATATTGGTTTTTCTGATGAATTTATGGGCCCACTTACCACATCGCTCACTTATGTTAGTGTTGATGATGCTGAAATGAAAATCGCCACTAATCTTCGTGTGCCGGTTGGTAAAAAGCCTGATTATTTAAAAGCAGAGATTCTTGAGAAGGTTGGTCAGTGGCAAGAAACGACCAAGAAGCCAATGAATTTAGATATTTCTATCGCCGAACCCATGTACCGTAATCCGCAGGGTCGCTGGGTAAATGCATTGTTGGACGTTGCGACCGAAAACCTAAATTTACCGAGAGAGTTTTCTTCTTCTGCCGGTGCTACCTCTGTTCATTATTTGCCAAACGGAGTGCAATTTGGTTTGGCTGAGCCCGGTACAAAATATACCGGTCACAACGCCAATGAATTTAAAACGGATTACCAATTTTTGTTGGATTTGCAGGTGGTAACAGAAATGATGATGCGAGTTGGTCAGCTTGAACAGCTAAACTAATCGTATCTTGCGCTGGTGAGTGAAATTGATTCGAAACCTCAATGGTGACGTCCATCAATGTCACTTGCCAGCGAAAATTGGTATTTTCAATTAAATAAAAAAGGCTTGATGACAATACCATTACTGCAATAACAACACCTTCGAAGTATCGCATGGCCCACCCCTAAATTTATTGTCCCTAAAATGCCGAATTTATAGTGATACTTTTATTGGCAGAGAGGTATTACTTACCTCTCTCCATGTCGGCAAACTGTTTGTCTAGGTCGTATCGCGATGAAGTTACATAGCGCTCGATCTTTTCGATTCTTTTTAACGCCATATCCATTTTCTCTCTTGCAACCCTCAATCTTTGTGGCGCTGGTTTCGAGTGTTTAAAAATAGTTTTTTCTCGAAAATGCCCGCGTTCTTCATCGTATTCGGTTTCCGGGGTCCACTGCTCGGGACGCTTTGACAAGACAATGGCGCCGGTGATGTATGCCCAAAATGTCAGTGGGCCAAGAATAAAAAACGAACCTAAAACCAATACTCGCATTACCCAGTGATCCATATTTAAATGGTCGGCAATGCCGGCACACACCCCAAATATTTTTCCGTCGCGTTTGTTGCGATATAGATTGCGGTTATAGCCGTGTGCTTTCTTTTCTTTCCAACATTGGAATTTATTATCAGAACACCTGCTCATGAGTGGTATCTCTCCTTGTCCGATTTTGACCGCCAGCTACCATGACGATCATCTAATATTTCTTCTAACGTTTTAATTCTGTCTGACATCTTGTCGAGTTTGACTAAAAGCTCTTCGAGTTGTAGTCGTTCGTGTTCGGAAAGCCCGGTTTCCTCTTTTCGCTTACTCTTGTAATGAAAAATTATCCAAAGTGGTGCCACAAAAATCATAAATAAGATTGTTGGCACGAATAAAAATGACGTGAATGACATGGGTACCGGGCTCCCTAATTAAATGTTGTTATTGTTAACTTCTTTTTTAAGACGATTAATTTCTTCCGTTAACTTGTCGTCATTCTCTAAATTAGCAAATTGCTGATGTAAATTACCTGATTTATCTTTACCTAAATCCATGGCTTCTAATTCACTTTCGTATTTATCGAGTTTTTTCTCAAAACGTTCGAATTTAGTAAATGCATCTTCAATATCGGAGCGCTCGTTTTGGCGTTTGGTTTTGTAACGAGCGCTGGTGGCTTCTTGGCGCATTTTTAAGGTTTTTTCTTTAGCTTTCGCATCATCAAGTTTTGACTGCAATTGTGAAATCTCAACATCCAGTTTGGTGAGATGCTCTTCCAAATTTTGCAAATCTTTTTCAATTAGCGCAATTTCATCTTTGATGATTTGTTTCTCAGACAACGCTGCTCGCGCTAAGTCTTCTCGATCTTTACTTAGTGCAAGTTTAGCGCGACGTTCCCACTCTTCAGAGTCGTCGTTCATGTTATCTAAGCGACGTTGAGCCGCTTTCTTGTCGGCAATAATGCGCGCACTTGAGCTTCTGACCTCAATTAAGGTTTCTTCCATCTCTGAGATCATCAAGCGGATCATTTTTTCTGGATCTTCCGCGCGATCGAGCATGCTGTTGATGTTGGCTTGTACTATGTCACTGAAGCGTGAAAAGATGCCCATGTGTTCTATCTCCTGAAAATTATGAGTAATTTCTGTCTTTCCTATTTTTGTATTCGATATATAGCTGACTTTGTGCCAATTTTGTTAACTGATTGATTTAAAAGGATTTGTTGGTTTTTTTTCAATTTGCTTTGATTTTCTCTCTAATTATTTGGTTAAATAAACCCAGTTCAAAACCAATATTTGGTGTTATTAGCCATGCAAGAAGATCGAAAACAACAATCCATTGGTCAAAGTCGTTATTATCTGGATGCCCTAGACCAAGCCTCTCGTTTGGCTACTCTTGATCGGCCTGTGTTGATACTGGGTGAGCGCGGATCTGGTAAAGAACTAATGGCTCACAGAACGCACTTCTTATCGCCTCGTTGGGAAGAACCCTTCATCAAAGTCAACTGTGCTGCGCTATCTGAAACCCTCGTCGAATCCACCTTGTTTGGCCATGAAGCGGGATCATTTACCGGAGCGATTCGTTCGCAACCCGGATACTTCGAGCGAGTTGGTGAGGGCACGTTATTTTTAGACGAAATCGCAACGCTATCTTTGCGAATACAAGAAAAGCTTTTACGAGTCTTAGAATACGGAGAGTTCGAGCGATTGGGTGGCCAAAAAACCTTGGTAACCCGAGGTAGAATCATTGGTGCTACTCACGGTAATTTACATTCCATGGCAGAAAAGGGCGAGTTTCGAAACGACCTGTTGGATCGTATCGCTTTTGATGTAATTCATACGCCGCCACTGCGAGTGCGTGAGGACGATATTTTACTGTTGGCAGAACACTTTGCCGTAAGCTTTGTTCGTCAGCTGGACTGGGATTTTTTCCCGGGTTTTAGCGAAGTCGTGCAACAGCAATTATTACAGTATTCCTGGCCCGGAAATATTCGCGAACTTAAAAATGTTGTTGAGCGGTCTTTATTTCGCTGTAAAAATCCTGAAGAACCAATATCTGAAATTAATCTTGATCCATTCCAATCGCCTTGGAAAAACACCAAAATCAATGCAGCAAATGATGTCGATTTAGTAAAAAGAAAAATTCAAGAATCTGAAAAGTCACAGAAAATAATTCAAGAAACAATACCTGAAAAAATTTCCGAAGAAAGCCTCAGAGATTTTAAAGGCAGAAGGGAAAATTGGGAAAAACAACAAATACTCGCAGCAATGGAATTGGCACAACATCACCAAGGCCGAGCCGCGAGTATTTTGGGATTAAGCTACGATCAATTTCGCGTGCTTTGGAGAAGGTTTAATTAATGTGATCATTGTTTTTTTTAAAACTAAAGAGTTGCATCCTTGTAAATTGTAAAAATAATACGTAGTTTCAATTTTAGAGAACCCTTTCACTAATTTATACACAAGTGTCGTCCAGTTCTACATGGCCTGAGTTTTTTCTTCAAGACGCACACTCCCTCTAAAACAATTAATTCGGTTTTTAGGTTTATTTTTAAGGTTTATA
>CALMJT010000110.1 GCA_937864365.1 uncultured Alteromonadales bacterium
ACGGTATTCTCAAATAATAATCTAAATATTTTTAGGTTAATCAGAGGTTCCTATAATAAATATCGCTCAGCAATATAATCCTTTGTTCAAACCGGAACCTAACGCTATATCGCAATTCATTTCACAAAGGAACTTCAACCGTGAATAAACTTTTTGTATCTTTAATTTTTGCCGCAGCTTCATTTAACGCAGTAGCTGGATCAGGAAATGGATTCCACAAAATAACTTCTGTTAACTTGTCTGATACCGGATATTTACTTATCACTTTTGATGGTCGCGATCACACAGAATCGTGCACAACCACTAGCACCGGTAATACTTTAATTGTGGATCGCGCGAATGCTGACTACTTGGATCGCCGATATACAATGGCTTTATCAGCTTTGCTAGCTGGGAAGGAAGTTTACGCCTATGTAAACGGCTGCTTGTCTGAATTTAATAACGCAACGATGTATGGCAGGGCAACCAAGATGATCATAAAAGATTAACTTAAAAAAAGCCCGCATAAATGCGGGCTTCAAGCGCTCGGTTTAAAATGAACAAACAATAACCAAATTAGAATTGGTTCATGGTGTTGTCTTTACCACTTGCTTTAAGTGCAGCGTCACCAGAGAAGTATTCTTTGTGATCATCACCAATATTTGAACCAGCCATGTCTTGGTGTTTAACACAATCCAATCCTTCACGGATTTCTTTACGCTGTACGCCAGCAACATAAGCCAACATACCTTGGTCACCGAAGTAGCCTTTCGCAAGATTGTCAGTAGACAATGCAGCGGTGTGGTAAGTTGGTAGAGTGATCAAGTGGTGGAAAATACCCGCTTCACGTGATGCATCTGCTTGGAAAGACTGAATGCGAGCATCAGCTTCTTGCGCAAGATCGGTTGCATCGTAATCAACTGACATCAACTTAGCACGGTCGTAAGCAGATACGTCTTTACCTTCTGCAGCCCAAGCATCGAATACTTGTTGACGGAAGTTTAGAGTCCAGTTGAATGAAGGCGAGTTGTTGTAAACAAGTTTCGCATCAGGCACAACTTCACGAATACGGTTAACCATTTCGGCGATTTGGCCAACGTGTGGTTTTTCAGTTTCGATCCAAAGAAGGTCTGCACCGTTTTGTAGTGAAGTAATACAGTCAAGTACAACACGGTCAACACCAGAACCTGCTTTGAACTGGAACAAGCCAGAAGCCAAACGCTTAGGCTTAAGCAACTTGCCGTTTGCTTTAACAACAACGTCACCGTTAGCAATGTCGTCAGCGCTTTCGATGTAATCACCGTCAAGGAAGCTGTTGTATTTGTCGCCAAGGTCGCCTGGTTCGTTAGTAACCGCGATTTGCTTGGTAAGACCAGCACCTAAAGAGTCGGTACGAGCAACAATAACGCCGTCTTCAACACCTAGCTCCATAAACGCGTAACGAACAGCGTTGATTTTTGCTAAGAAGTCAGAGTGTGGAACGGTTACTTTACCGTCTTGGTGACCACATTGCTTCTCGTCAGATACTTGGTTTTCGATTTGGATGCAGCAAGCACCCGCTTCGATCATTTTCTTAGCAAGCAAGTAAGTTGCTTCTTCGTTACCGAAACCAGCGTCGATGTCCGCAATAATTGGCACAACGTGAGTTTGGAAGTTATCAACTTTAGCGATTGCCGCTTCTTCAGCTGCTTTGTCGCCTGCTGCACGAGCTGCGTCTAATTCTTTGAAGATATGACGAAGTTCACGAGCGTCAGCTTGTTTCAAGAAGGTGTAAAGCTCTTCGATCAAGTTAGCAACAGAGGTTTTTTCGTGCATTGATTGGTCTGGTAATGGACCGAAATCAGAGCGAAGTGCCGCAACCATCCAGCCAGAAAGGTACAAGTAACGGCTTTTGGTTTGACCAAAGTGCTTTTTAATGGCGATCAATTTTTGTTGACCGATAAAACCGTGCCAGCAACCCAAAGATTGAGTGTAGTTTGCTGGAGATTGGTCGTAAGCTGCCATGTCTTCACGCATAATTTTGGCAGTGTAGCGAGCGATATCCAAACCAGTTTTAAAGCGGTTTTGAAGATCCATACGCACAGCGTATTCAGGATTAATTTCACGCCATGCATTACCGTTCTTATCAATAACGCTTGCTGCGGCTTGGATTTTTTCTAAATAATTGCTCATGTCAATCTCCTCTGGGTAATACGTTGAGAGTCCAGCGTTAAATTCTTTCAGTTACAGTGCTTTCGCTTTTTGGCGGTAAGCATGTAGTAGTGGTTCGGTATAGCCGTTAGGCTGTGTTGTGCCTTCAAAAACCAAAGCTTCTGCAGCTTGATAGGCTACGCTCTGCTCAAAGTTTGGCGCCATATTTTGGTAATTAGGGTCACCGGCATTTTGTTGATCTACAACTTCAGCCATGCGCTGCATAACTTCTTTAACTTGTTCTACGGTACAAATTTCGTGCTTCAACCAGTTCGCAATGTGCTGGCTAGAAATACGTAAAGTTGCACGGTCTTCCATTAAACCTACGCCATTGATATCAGGTACTTTCGAACAGCCAACACCTTGATCAATCCAGCGAACAACGTAGCCCAAGATACCTTGCGCGTTGTTTTCCAGTTCTGCTTCGATAATTTTGGCAGTCGGTTGCATACCATGCGGCATCAACGGAATGGTCAAAATATCGGTTAAAGAAGCTCGCTCACGACCTTTCAACTCTTCTTGCGTCGCGAATACATCTACTTGGTGGTAGTGCATTGCGTGCAAAGTTGCAGCTGTAGGCGAAGGTACCCATGCGGTGCTAGCACCAGCTTTTGGGTGACCAATTTTTTGTTCCATCATGGCGGCCATTTCATCTGGCATCGCCCACATACCTTTACCGATTTGCGCTTTACCAGTGAATCCGCACTCAAGGCCGATATCCACGTTCCAGTTTTCGTAAGCAGCAATCCATGGTTGTGACTTGATTTGACCTTTAGGAATAAAGGCACCTGCTAACATGCTGGTGTGAATCTCGTCACCGGTACGATCTAAGAAGCCAGTATTAATGAAGAAAACACGCTCTTTAGCAGCACGGATACACTCTTTCAAATTAACCGTGGTGCGACGTTCTTCATCCATAATGCCGACTTTTAAGGTGTTCTTTTCAAGACCAAGCAATTGCTCAACACGTGTGAACAAGTCACAGGTGAACTGAACTTCAGCAGGGCCATGCATTTTTGGCTTAACGATGTAGATGCTGCCAGTACGACTGTTACGGTATTTACCTTTTTGGTTAAGGTCGATAGTCGCAATCAAAGATGTAACAACTGCATCAACAATACCTTCCGGTGCTTCTTCGCCAGTGCTGGTGGTCATTAAGCTTGTTGTCATCAAATGACCAACGTTACGCACCAACATCAACGAACGACCGTGAAGGTTGTAGTCACCACCTAACGGAGTGTGGAAGTGACGGTCATCAGCCATTTTACGCGTTAAGGTTTGGCCGCCTTTTTCAAAGCTCTCTTCTAGATCACCTTTGTTTAGGCCCAACCAGTTTTTGTAAACTTCGATCTTGTCTTCAGGATCAACCGCTGCAACCGAGTCTTCGCAATCCATAATGGTACTTAGCGCAGACTCAACCAAAATATCGGTAATAGTTGAGTTGTGATTGCTGTCTTTTTGATCGTTACGAATCAATTCTAGATCAATGTGAAGACCGTTATTCTTCAATACGATGGATTCTGGGTGGTTGCCGTCACCATCGTAAGCAACGAATTGTCCTGGGCTTTCTAGACCAGAAGTAATACCGCCGTCGAAGTAAGCCAATAGATGGCTTGAGAAAACGGAGTATTGCAAAACGTCTTTGTGCGAACCTTTAGCAAGTGGGAAGCACTTGTCTAAGAATTCTGCTGCGTATTCAATAACAGCCGCGCCGCGAGCGTGGTTGTATTCTTTACCTGGCGCTAACTCACCTTCTTTAGAGATAACATCAGAACCGTACAACGCATCGTACAAGCTACCCCAACGTGCGTTGGCAGCGTTTAATGCAAAGCGCGCGTTCTTAACAGGTACAACCAACTGAGGGCCTGCTAAAGAAGCAATCTCTTCGTCAACGTTTGCGGTTTCAATTTGGAAATCCGGACCTTCTTCAAGCAAATAACCTATGCTTTTCAAAAACTCCTGATACTCTGCTTGCTCAAAACCTTCTTGGCGTTCTAAATGCCATTGATCAATCTTGGCTTGGATTTCATCACGTACTGCAAGTAATTCTTTGTTGACCGGTGCCAAGTCTTCGATAAGCTGTTGGAAGCCTGCCCAAAACTCTTCTGATTTGACATCGGTGAGCGGCAACACTTCGTTTTGGATGAACGAATACAAATCCTGGTTAATCCGGGACATGTCGATTGGTCTCGGTGCTTCAGTGGATTGGTTCATGAGATTGCCCTTCGCGTTTTAGTTGCTGTTGAAACATGTTGCTAGTGTAGTAATTTTTTAACTAAAATTTCACAATAAAAATTTCACATTGTTAATTTCACAAAAATGAAGAATTCAAACAACTTACTTAGAAAATCCCATTTCCTCGGCACTAAGATCCGTAATCTGCGTAAAAGCAACCATTTAACAATGGAAGACTTATCGTCACGTTGCGTGAAGATCAACGCAGATCTCGCCCCTTCGGTGTCATATCTCTCCATGATTGAGCGAGGAAAGCGTGTCCCCAGTGAAGATATGCTCGGGGTAATTGCGGAGGTTTTTCAAAAAGACATTGGCTGGTTTTTAGACGATGTGTCTTCCGATGAAGCGATCAGTCCTGTGAAAACCAACCGTGGTGGCCTTAGCGGTATGGCACTGGAGCCCAGTTTTCTGTTCTCAAATGAGATTTTGCAAATTGCCCTTCCTGAAATGTTAGTCCAAACCGGAACAACCGGTAGACAATTTGCGCAATTATTAATCCGCGCTTATCAGGAATACCATCGCAATCACTTTCCTGACCTAGAGCGCGCTGCTGAGGAAGTTGGTCAAAAGCGTATGCCTTTAGATCAGCACGATATGATTGCAATCGCTGGGCGACTCGGCTTAGAAGTCGTTTGGTTTGACAGTGTACCAGAAGAAATTGCCGATGAGCTTGGCGTGCGCTCAAACAACATGGTGCGCTCGTATTTCGAGTCACCCAATAAAATTTGCCTTAACAACATCTTAAAAACCCAACCTGCTCGCATGAAATACGACCTAGCCGTACACATTGGTCACTGTATTTTGCACGACAAAGACGGCGTAAAGAGCTTATTAATGGCAGGCAGAAGCCAAGGCTTTAACGTAGAGCAAGGTCGGTTCGACTTATCGAATTCATCGGATGTAGACCCTAGAGATATATTGCAAGCATGGCGAGACTTCGAATGTAGCTTCTTCGCCGGCGCCCTTTTGTGCCCGAAAGTACCCTTCAGACAACTGCTTGATCGCACTGCCTACAGTGTTGACGTGCACAAAACCATTGGCGTAACGCCGTCGGTTGTGATGCGCAGAATGACCGCAGTTTCGCCTTATCCACACTGGCATTATTTCGATGCCTACGCACCGGGCACACTCAAAGCAGTGTATCGCGGCAATGGCATTCCCCTGCCTTGGGGCAACATGCGCCTGGTAGAAGACCCTTGCCAGCACTGGGCTGTATTCAGAATGATCACCAACGTTGATGCCCCGGATGGAACCTCGGCTCAGATTTCGGTGTTAGATGCCGGAGACGGCCCAAGAATTTACGCCTGTGAATCGCTCAAAGTACAAGATTTAGCCGGCAACAGCCACGTATTGTGTGCGGGTATCGATCTTAACCCCGCTTTAGATACTCAGATGCAAAATGCTCAAGAAATTGCACAGAGCCTAAAAGAAACCTGTGTCGCCGCAGGCGGTTCCGCAAAAATTCCCGACTCAATACAGAAAGAATTAACTCGTGTCGCGCGGATTTTAAATATCTCTTGGGTGAAACGCGGCCTAGACAGTTCCGCCCGCGTTATTTGTTCACGAGGTGCTGTATGTCCAAGAAAGCCCAGCTGCTATTCCTGCGTAAATATTTAAGGAAAACTCCGATTTATCCAAAGCTGCCTATCTCGGACGTGTTGCAATCTTCGTTAACGATGTAGTTGAAGATATAAAACCGAAAACAAACAGTCGAAATAGCAAATAAATTGGTAATCGCACTTGCTACATTCACTTCTGATTACAGCCTCTGGTTAAATTAAAGAGGCGTTGATCAGAGGTATCTCAACTAAAACTTATAGCTCTGTCAGCATTTTTTTAATCACCAAAAACCTTGTTTAATTTTTTACCGGTTAATCAGAAGTGTCAGCAATCTCGCTAATAATTTAAAAATCAAAACAGCTGACAAAAAGCTTTTAAATAATAGGTCTCAAAAAATCCTCCATCATACAAAAAATGTTTAATCCAGCATGTTGTATCAATCTCAACAACGGCTTTTAATCATGATAGAAAACTCTGATTAACTCAGAGCTTTCAGCAATAAAGTATTTCCAGAGCATTAAGCGATGATAGTTGTGAAGGGTCTGAACATGGAATCGTCAATTTACACTCAGTGATTAAATCATGACGGAGTTAATCGGAGATTCCTAAGAACTCCCTGATCACCAACTTATTTTATGGCGATCAACAAAGATTACGCCACCCAAATTCGTGCTCTAATGCATTTATATTTTTAAAAAACATGTACGAATACAACAGCACGGTATTTAAGAACTACCGATTAAATTATGCCCGCAAAAAAAACTGCGGCCTTAAAACAAAACATAGTAAAAACACTTCTGTAAATTACAGAAATTCCAAAAAATGAAAATTGTAAAAAAAATATTCGTAAAACTTGCCAGAAATACCAGTTCAAAGCGTGAGATATAAAAATAACACTCGCTCTTTTCTTGTTAACAACTGGACTGAACATGAACAAAATTCTGCTCACAACACTTTTAACGGTCATTGTTTCTGGATGCGAAACCTTCACCGACCTGTCAGCAACCAAAAACACGCAAACGAAAGAGACAGATAACGTGGCGTCTGTCAGCGAAAGCTGTCCGGGCAGCACGGAAATCCCCGCTCAATTCGAGCAGTACTTTAAAGCGGTCGATGACCAAGAGTTACTGGATAAAGCACTGGGAGAAGCGGGTAAAGGAGGTTTATGCAAAGGCCAAGTATACGAAAGCACACAAGAATTACCGGCAGACTTTTTTAGAGCTTGGAACAGCACCAATCCGAATAGTGAATTCGGCCAATGGTGGGCTTTCTTCAAACCAGAAGGCAGCACCTCTGAATATCGAGAACAATATGAAATTTGCTTTCAATGGTCGCCACTGGATCGCCTCGTATCCTGTCCACTAAAAGCACAGCAAAAGATTGTTGTCGGTCCCGGTCAAAGTGCCTATTGCTCTCAATACTTAAGCTACCCCGCATCTGAAGCTCTGCAAATCTTTATTGCAGATGCCGCAAACGCCTTCAACACCGACCAATGCCTAAAAGCCACCGATCACTTTAATTGGGTAGAAAATTAACCCATTAAAGCCTCTGATTGACTCATCTTTGAATTGATCAGAGGCCTCTACAACAACGCCCAATGATATCTACCTTTAATTACCCAAAAGTCAATTATCGTCCGCAAAATCACGCCAATACTTTTCCGAACAAAACACCATCCCCAAAAGCCGTCGCACAAACGCCTGCTCAATACCCGCAGAAAAACTCTGAACAAAGCTCGCATCCGTTTTAAATGAGAACAATATCGCTTATAAAAACCCTATTAAAGATACACTCGAACGAAAACGGTAAAGGTAATTTAGACACAGATGAATGAGAGCGAACAAAACCTGACACAATTATCAGATTGCATTAAAAAATAAGGCTTTTTTCCAAATAGTTTCCAGATTCCTAATTGTGCTCTAGGGTGTTAGCATAGGAATATAAAAATCAAAGAAATACTAAACAAAAGGTGATAAAAAAATTCATATTAATGAGTTTTTGTCCATCGCATAAAGAACGAATCAGCACTTTCGCACGACGGTGCACCATACTACCCAAACAAACTGGCGTTTTGCTTGCTGATAATGGATCTTAAACAATCGTCTTCGTATGAAAAAACAAAGGCAATTTTGGTTCTTCTTTTTGTGATGTACAGCGCTGAAAGCACGAACTTAGCCGCTCGCAATCTTTGGGCGGTTATAATCGCTACGGCCAAAACCGTAACGCTTTGACGGCAAAATCACTGTAAGATAGCTTTCTGTTCACCTAGGGATTTGAGTAAATGGCGCGAATTAAACACCTACTCAGCGGCCGGGAGTTTGAGCTTCGCTCTCATCACACCTTGGGCAGACGCGCGGACATTGCCGACACACCTATTGCCGGCAAAGAAGTCTCAAAAATTCACGCGAGTCTAGAATATCTCGATAGCTCTTGGCGCATCAAAGACCTGAGCATGAATGGCACTTGGCTAAACGGCAACAAGTTAGATACGGGCCGACCCGAAAAAATACAAAGCTCAGACACCTTCTACTTCGCTGGCATACAAGATGACCTCTGGCAGCTTGTTGACGATAGTGCACCAGCAAATAAGATATTGGTTACTAACGCACCAGAAAGATCTTTAATTCTAGAAAACTACAACCTGCTGCCTTCAGAAGCAGATCCAAGCTACGCTCTGTATTTTGATAACTCTCAACAAGCTTGGACCCTTGAAAAAATTCATGCCGACGATACTCACCAAACGGAATATCTACACCATAACAGCACGTTCAGCGTCGATGGAGAAATGCACCAACTGTTTTTGTGCGGAACCTTACAAGCAACGCAAAAACTCGGCTTTGAGCCGCCTACAGAAGCTCCGCAGCTAACACTTACTTTTGATGTTAGCCAAGATGAAGAAAACATCACGTTAGTCATTAACGACGGCCAACAACAATTTGATCTTGGCGAACGCAGCCACCATGAAATACTGCTTTATCTTGCTCGTGAAAAGCTTAAGCACGTGGCCGAAAACTACGTTGTCCAAGAGCAAGGCTGGTGCCGTAAAACGGTAATTTCGCAGGAAGTTGGGCTGGAAGAAAGTCACATTAACATTTTGATATTTCGCGCTCGCAAACAAATTTCAGAGGCCAGCAAGCACTCGCTGGATTCCAGCACCATTATTGAGAGAAAACGGGGCAAAATACGTTTAAGCGTCGATAATATTATTATCAATAAATCTACCCCTCAAAAAAAATCATCAGCAACCAATACGGCTGAATCAGCCACGGAAACCGCTACCGAATCATGGACTCGATCAGTTTAAATCGATCAGAAATTAAGCCCAACTACCAAAACTACGAGATCATTAAAGAACTCGGTAGAGGCGGCATGGGTGTTGTTTATTTAGCAAAAGATCTACGCTTAAATCGGCTAGTCGCCATAAAACAGCTGCAAGGCAATGTGGCCGATGATAAATCACAAGAGTTTCTGCTGAACGAAGCCCGAACTCAGGCTGCATTTAATCATCCCAATATTATTCAAATCTATGACACCATTGAAGGCGAGCAAGCACCTGCAATTGTTATGGAATACGTTAATGGCGAAAACCTAAGCTCTAAAATTACTGAGCAAAATACGTCTTTAACAACTAAATTACGCTGGCTTAAGCAGATAGCGGGAGCTCTCGCCTGTGCTCATCAAAATGGAATTATTCATCGCGATTTAAAACCGGAAAATATTTTAATATCCGATAACAATATCGTTAAATTGAGTGACTTTGGCATTTCGTCAAAATTGTTTTCCGCTCACAAAAACCTTTCAGACAATGATTTAAAAAAGACGTCTCAATTTGGCTCTATTTACTGGGTTTCACCCGAAGAAATTCTAGAACATGACGTTGACTTCAGCAGCGATTTATTTTCATTTGGCTGTGTCGCCTACACACTGATATGCAGCCGCCACCCATTTATTGATATACGAAAAAATCCTTCTAAAAAAGAGACCATAGAAGCCTTACTGAACGAAAGACCCATAGAACCCGTTCACTTTGAGCCCAACCTAGACCCAAGAATTAATAATTTAATTCTGCAAACATTAGAGAAAGACAAAAAGAAAAGACCGCTGAGCAGCGTTTGGATAGAAACCTACCTAAACTCCATACTGTCTGAAAAAGTCAGTCCAGACACACTCGACCTATCAGACACACAGCCGCTAGAACCTGTTCGCAAAAGTTCTAAACGCAAATGGCAACTTGCAGCATTTATTGTAATTGCTTTAATCGTAGCGACTGGTTCTATTTTTTATATACAAAACAATAAAAACCAACCACAAACACTCGTCGCTGTTTACGCACCAGACCTATGGCCAAATCCGGAAAACCCAAATAAAGACGAATTACTGCATTCGAGCATATTGCAAGGGATTGATGAGTATCTATTATCGAACTCGAATATCGCTCTACTGGAAGTAGACTCATCCCTTAAAAACAATGTTAATTTAAAAGACTTTGCAAAACGTTCAGCGGCGCAAGATATCATTTATCCGAAACTGACCTGTACAGAGGTAACCTGTGATCTAACCGTTTCTAAAATAAATCCAGATCAGTTAGTGACCGAAAGAGCTTCAACACAAAGATTTTTGAGACAAGAGCAATACGATATATTACCAACCATCTCAAAGTCAGTTCTGAGCATTTATCCAAAACTCTTTGATAAAACCCCTGAATTTTCGATAAGTGAAACCGGTTATTCTGAATACATACAGCTTTACCAATTAAACAGCCAGAAAGGCTCAAGCGCACCCAATCTTTTAGAGAATGTTCGAAAACTTCAACAACAAGAACCTTTATTTCCAGGCATTTATCGTTTACTTTTCAGAATCGGAAATGAGTTATTTAGTCAAACTCAGGAACAAGATTATTTAAATTTACTCGCCCAAACAATCCAACTTGAAAAGCAAAACATTCCTAATCATCAGCAAATTTTTCTACATGAATTTTATTATTTAATTAATGCGGAACAATTTGATCAAGCTGAGTCATTAATACTCACCAAAGAACAACATCTAAAATCCAACATTAGTACATTACATGCTCACGGAACCTATTACTTAACAGTAGGAGATACACAAAACGCCAGTCTTTATCTGGAACAATTATCTCAACTAGTTCCTTCGACTACTAATCTGTACAATCTTGCACTCAGCTATTATTGGAGTTCAGACTACAAAAACCTAGAACTAACGTTGACGAAGATTTTCGAGACAGATGAAAATCATTTTCCAGCTAGAAAGTTGGAGGCTGTTTGGCTGCTTTCGGAAGGAAATCTTGACAAAGCAATTGATAAATACAGAAAGTTAATATCTATCAATGAAGACGCTCAGAGTAGAAGCAACCTAGGATTAGCTTTATTTTTTCAAGGTGATTACGAATCCGCAACCATAGAATTCGAAAAAGTGGTAGCTGAAAATCTATTACAAACAGACTTCTTAATTAATTTAGCAGATGCCCAAAAAGCTTCTGGCAACATCGAAGGTGCAACAAGAAATTATCAAACCATCATAAATTTAACTGACAATACTCCAGACCTATTGAAGCTACACAACCGAGCGCAAGCACTGGCACATTTAAGCCAGTTCACCGAAGCCATCGAAATAGTCAAAAAAATAGAACGAGAATTCCCAAGTAGTGGCAATACTTTTTATACTGCTGCAATTGTGTACGCTTTAGCGGGAGAGAAGCACTCATCATACTCCAGTATAAAATTAGCACTGGAGCATGGCGTTAGCGGCATATGGCTAAGTATTCCGTGGCTAGAAGAAATTTGTGCAATGGAAATACAAACTACTGAAAACAATAAAATCCACACGAAACACATATGCAATAAAATTTAACACTATTACAAATTAGCCTTAATTAGGAATTGTTGGTCCTACCGAAATTTTTGGATCATGCTTTTTCCCACCACTTGTAACCATAGAGACATTAAAAGAGAAATACTCTTGCCCATTTATCACACCGGTCGAAGGCGGCATTTTTTTAACAGTTACGACCAACGATGTTAAATAGCCCGCAGATTTGTTATCGGAAACAGTTACGGTATTTGGATCAATTGGAGTCGTAGAAAAGCTTGTATAGGTATTTGATTCTAACTGTATTGTATAGGTATAAGGATAACCGGCGGTTTCACTAGCATTATTGCTCATTAAGCAATTTATGTAGTCAAACGTGTCCGATGTAGTCATATCCTTCCAAACATGAGGAGTAACACTATCATCAGCCATCATACAATCTGGCGTTTCACCACCCTGATTTATTTCGCACATTGTAGAATTAGAACCGTCACTCATCCAATATCCCTCTTTCATATAATTACAATAATAACCATGAGTATACTAGAATAAATTCGACGGAAGTATTACATCTAATTACAATATTTTAGCACTGTTGAAAACATGACTTCTCTAAAACCATTGTCAATCATGGCTATTTCTGGATATTAATCATCGTCGCTATTTGTACAATTTTTTAAGTGCTTCAAAGGTTCCTAGATTCTCTTACTCAACAAAAGCCTTGTTTTGCTAGGAAACGCGTATTTTCATTAATTAATTAATTGATAGGAAACTCCGAATAAACCAGAGTTTCCTACAACAACGAAAAATTAACGAATTAAAGCAACCTGATCTGGCGCTGTGTAGAGTTGTAAACCGAAGTGTCCCAAGTTATAGGTATAGCTGGCATTTTCGTTGGCGATTTGGCTTGAGTGCACGCCGTAAACTAAGCACGAGCCCGATCCACAAACAATTTGATCAACCCAGCTTTTCATTGAGAATACGCGATTACCTATTTTTTTGCCAAAAATGCTGTCTAAAAATGGGCTACCAACGGAAAGACCTTGACTGGCGCAGGTAGTGCTCGAAACATTGAAGGGATAAACGCCGCAAGTCAGTAAGCCGCGATAAGCTCCAGCAATGCCCACAAAGGTGTTAACGTTATTTGCTTGACCTAATTTTATAATTTGTTGCGCTGCTAATGTCACTCCCATGGAGTGGCCAATAACATCGATCTTACCGGTACAAGAATTGGCTAGGGCACTACTTATAGCATTTCGCACTGGCGTTTCTTCAGAGCCACTATGATCGTTACAGGCGGCACAGCTTTTAGAGCCCCAATTAGGTCGATAAATTTGGTTTGTTGTCCATCCTTGTCGAAGCAGTTCATCGTAGGTTGCATCCCAGTCATTAGGATCACCGGTATTACCGTGTACTAGTACGACGTTATCAATGCAAGCCGCAATGCTGGCCGCCGATACGCCTAACGTAGCCGAAATTAAGATAATCAGTTTGATGAAAAAAGCAGAAAAACGCGAACCTTTTAAGTAATTAGACATAAGGGTATTTCCATTCAGTGAATTATTATTGTTCTGAATGCTCTATAGGATTCATCTCTGAAGCGAATTTATTCAAGCATAAACATGCAGTAAATAAATGCCATCGAATGCTACATTAGTACTACTATTAATTTTTATT
The DNA here is from genome assembly GCA_937864365.1 of uncultured Alteromonadales bacterium. GTDB lineage: Bacteria > Pseudomonadota > Gammaproteobacteria > Pseudomonadales > Cellvibrionaceae > Sessilibacter. Next base: position 13,471 of record CALMJT010000110.1, read on the forward strand.
ATTTCCTGGTTAAATTTTTTCATTAAATAGAAAAGACAAACCGACTACGAACCTTAATCTCTAAAGCATCAATCAAAGCTTGCTAAAAAAGTAGAAAATCTTTCTTGATTACATTTAAACGTTGAGGTTTTTTAGAATTATCCTCAAGGCTAAATACTCTCTTTTTATAAGATGAATTATTATAGAAAACTCTGATTAACCTAGAGTTTCCCGCGACACAAGGATGTATCGCCAACTTCAAGAACGGTATGTAATTGAAATTGTCAAGAAATTGGAAATCGCACTCTCAATTTCTGCCCTCCGATTAAATCACAGATGAGTTAACCAGAGGTTCCTATAGTTGCGCTCAGTATTAAAACCTTCTATTTAAATTGAAGGCGCACGTATCGTAAGTGACTCTTTTTGATCGCTCCACCAAAATTTAGGTATAGCTGTCAAATATTATCAGATAACTAGACAATTTCTGACTGCACCGTGCATAGGTATTAATTTTTTATTAATACTTTAAGCAAAAACTCGAACATAAAAAATTAACACCCAGCACCACCACAAATGAATCAATAAAAACTTTGTCGCTTACTCAGCAAATCATAAGTGATTCAACAATATTTAGCCAAAACACATTCATAACAATTAGAAATGAATTGTGAAATCATTATTTGGAATAATTTAGTTTTTTACTGCTGAATTATTGGTGTAAAAATGTTGCACCGCACATATTTCAATTTCGTTAAAAATCAATTTATCGAAAATAAAAACTGGTAATTATCTAAAAATCGAGACAGGTTTTTAGTGATTAACTGGGCAGATAAATTAGAAGTGAAACTACCGTATTCAGAGAACTCCAATCTATTTAGAATTCTCTGAACATAAAAAACATACTAACCGTAAAATTAAATCAAAATTCTCACGTAGCTACAGCGTTACAAAGGCAGTGCAATATTATTCGCTTTAGCCATAATCGGCGTTAGCGCGTTTTTCCAAAGTCCAGCATCAAATTCTACCTGTTGGTCACTAAAATAATCGTAGGCGTTAGTAATTACATCTTCCATCACCGCGGCAACGTATTCTCTTGCTTGATGGGATTGATTAAATCTTTCGGGAATGGCGGCCTCAAAATACAGCGTGTTACCTTCGGGTGAAAAACCGCCCATTCTCATACCGTCGAATTCGGGCTTATCGCCGTTGTAAGCCAAGCAGAAGGTAATATCCAACGAGGGGCCTTGCGTTAAATCCGTTAAATCTTGTCGATGAGTAGCAACACTCGCAGCTAATGCCGTGATAGCGCGTTCGATGGGAGTTTTTTCAAGATTACGATCGGGAATGTTCATGCTAATGGAGATAGGTTGCATTGTTTGCCCTCATTAAAACCATGATCAAAAAACGGTTATTGCGCAAATTACATTCCACACCTTTAAGCTTGCTGCAATCGCAATCCAGTTATCGTAGCAATCACAAGAAACACTTAAAAAAAGACTCGTAAGTGCACATTCAACCATCAAGTTATCTTGCGAGCTTTGCGACAGATGAACGCAAAATGTGTTGTATTGACGACAATTTTCTTGATTTTGGTCAAATTACTCGCCCCACTCAACTCATTTTCAATGGCATGGCGCTTGCCAAACTGCTGATAGAAATAGGCATGAACTGATTGCGTTGTATTACCCTATTTCGACCACCCATCCTGATATCTAACCCAAGCAAAGGAACCGAACGATGGCAGCTACTTTTGAATTGAAATCGACCGAAGATTCTGGATATCAATTTGAATTACTTAACAGCAACGGTGAGGTTCTGCTGATCAGTGCCGAATTTGAAGAAAAAACAACCGCCGAACAAGCCATCCAAGACGTACGTGTCGGCTCAATGATGAGCGAGATGATTTCGGTAGGCAGCGGCCCTGCGGGCGAGAAGTTTTTCATTATTAAAAATAAAGCCGGACAACCGCTGGTAAAAAGCCAACTGTTTGCCGATGAGATGATGTTTAACAACGTGTTGCATAGCGTTCGCGACAGCGCTTGCATTGCCGCAGTTCAGGATTTAAGTGCAGCCTAATGCGCATTTAACCCCACTAACTGTGGTTTTTATCTACTGGCTCGAATGACTTATACTGCGGCTTTTTGAAAGACGTCACCGCATGTTAAATATCGTACTGTTCGAGCCAGAAATCCCACCCAATACCGGTAACATTATTCGCTTAGGTGCAAACACCGGTTGTACCTTGCAGCTTATCGAGCCTTTAGGCTTTGAATTAGACGATAAAAAATTGCGCCGCGCCGGTTTGGATTACGGTGAATGGAAAGACTTGGTAGTACATAAGAGTTGGCAGGCGTTTTTAGACGCGGCAAAACCACAAAATTTGTACGCCATCACCACCAAAGGCAAAAAATACCACCACGAAGTTAGCTTTACCGCTGACGATTATCTCGTCTTTGGGCCAGAAAGCCGTGGCCTTCCGCCCGAGGTTTTAGACTCACTAGAACCCAACCAAAAGCTACGCATTCCCATGTTACCCAATAGCCGCAGCATGAACCTTTCTAACGCTGCCGCCGTAATTGTTTACGAAGCTTGGCGACAACTGAATTTCACAGGCTCGCAATAAGCGCGTAAACTACGCGCTCGTTTTTACGGAGGCAAGCGAACATGGCTGACATACAAATATTGGTAGGAAGCGTAATGGGCACCGCGCAAGGTGTCGCAAAAACCATGGCTGAAAAACTCACAGCTTTAGGTCACTGCGTGCGAGTTAACGATAATTTCAAAAAGCCTGATTTAGCAAACGATCAAGAAGTCTTGTTGATTTGCTCATCCAACACCGGCGCCGGTGATATTCCTCCTAACTTACTGCCGTTTTATCTGCACTTGCGTAACGATTTTCCAAGAATTGGTGGCCGTCCTTACGGTTTGGTGAACTTGGGCGATAGCTCCTACCCAACCTTTGGTGAGGCCGGCCAACATCTAGAAGAAGCCATGCAAGATCTTGGCGCCGCACGAATCGGCGATATTTTGGTGTTAGACGCAACCTCTGGTGAAGATCCAAACGCGTTAGCCAGCGATTGGGTGGAACAATGGGCAACAAATATTTAAGTGGTAACCGTGTCTGATTCTATGTCTTCAAAACCTATTGCGCTGTTTTACGGAAGCTCAACTTGTTATACCGAAATGGCGGCGGAGAAAATCGCCAAATATCTAGGCGAAGAGAACGTTGATGTTTTTAACGTCAGTGACGAACCCATCGCCAATGCGTTGTTTTACCCAAACATCATCATGGGAATTCCAACCTGGGACTACGGTGAGCTGCAAGAAGATTGGGAAGAAATCTGGGATGAGATCGACAGCGTCGATTTCTCGGGTAAAACCATAGCGCTGTTTGGCTTGGGCGATCAGGTCGGTTACCCAGAATGGTTTTTAGATGCCCTAGGTTACTTGCACGCCAAGCTGAGCTCTTTGGGTGCGAACCTGGTTGGTTACTGGCCAGTAGAAGGTTACGAATTTGAAGAATCTAAAGCGCTCACACCCGACGGCAAGCATTTTGTCGGTTTAGCCCTAGACGAAGAAAACGAATTCGAGCAAACCGACGCTCGTATCGCCCAATGGTGCGATGCTCTAAAACCTATCTTCAGAATTACCTAGCAGTTGTATTTGTTCTGTAATTGGTATTCGCTCTGTGCTTAGCATTCACGCTGAGCACTTATCCACTCGGATTATTACCTTAAAACCACTCCGTTCAAACCGCAGCTTTCTGGTAATCACGCTCTACACATCTTTCGATTTTCGACCATTAGCTCTAATCTAACAATATATGGCTATTTGATCTTCTTGAAGGCCACTTCACATTTAGCAACAGAAAAGTCGATGCAAAATATCCAAGTTGTATACTCTCGCTCGTCACTCAAGCAAAGCCAAAGCTACTGTTAGAGAATAATGTGTTGCCTACTGAGGTAGCACGACTAAACAACAATAACGACGAACCAAGATTTTCTGTGAAAGAAGCCGAAACAACCCTAAAAAACGCCCAACTTGCTTGGGACGAGCAAGGCCAACCGCTGTCGACCGTTTTCGACGATGTTTATTTTTCAAAAGACAATGGCATGCTCGAAACCCAATACGTCTTTCTTGAGCAGAATCATCTACTCGAACGTTGGCGCAGCTTAAATGCAGGCGATAAGTTCGTAATCGCCGAAACCGGATTTGGTACCGGGTTGAATTTTTTATGTGCCTGGCAAGCATGGCTCGATCACTCACCAGAAAACACCCAACTGCATTTCATTAGTGTTGAACGGTTTCCTCTGCAAGTCTCAGATTTGGAAAAATCCCTTGAGCTTTGGCCCGCCCTTCACTCACTAAGCCAGCAGCTGCTTGCTCAATATCCGCAAGTATTAGTGGAAGGTGTGCACCGCCTAAATTTTAACGGCGTTACCTTGACCTTAATTATTGGCGAGGCCAGTGCAGGCTTTGCCGAGATGCGCGCCAGTAATCACCCTTGGTTTTGCGGGCCGCTAAACAACTGTCATGTAGATGCTTGGTTTCTCGATGGCTTTGCGCCCGCGAAAAACCCAGAAATGTGGACGGAAACTTTGTTTGCGCACATCGCTGCGCTGTCAAAAACTGCAACCAAATCCAACCGAGCCACTACCTTTGCAACCTTTACCGCCGCCGGTATCGTGAAACGCGGCTTAAAATCCGCGGGCTTTAATACTGAAAAGGTTCCGGGTTTTGGTAAAAAACGCGAAATGTTACGGGGATACTTTACTGGAGAAACCGCCTCCCCCATGGAATCATCCACCGCTCTCAACGCCTCAGATTCTTCCGAGGCCCGTGACGCTGAAGAAACACGTAACGCTGAAAAAGGCAGAGTTGAACCGCACATTACTCAGAAAGAGCAACGCTCACACCGCACACGCTTTCGCTACCCCGTCGAGTCGCCTTGGTTTGTTCCAGCACACCATCACGATAAATATCGCAAACACCAACATCATCTTAAAACTGTGGCCATTATTGGTGGCGGCTTATCGGGGTGCTTTGCGGCGAATTATCTGAGTAAATTAGGTTTTGCTATAACTCTGTTTGAAGCCACCGACGATATCTGCCAAAAAGCCTCGGGTAATCCGCAGGGTGTGGTGTTTGCGAAACTATCACCAGAAACTGGGCACTTGGGTGATTTTAATCTATTGGCGTTAATGGCCGCAGAGCGCTTCTATCAACCACTGTGGAAAGAAACCGACATCGGCAATCGCTGTGGTGTCTTGCAACTCAGTTTCGATGAAAAACTGCAAACTTTACACGACCAGACTTGGTCACGCTTCGGTACGGCCCAACAACTGTTCAGTCACGTAACTCAAACCCAAGCATCGCAACTGGCCGGCCTCGATTTAGAACACGGCGGACTGTGGTTTCCAAACTGCGGCTGGATTAATCCACGCCAGCTGAGCCGCCGCCTGCTGGAGCAATCGGAACCGGCAATTCGGCTAAATACCACTGTTGATAAACTGAAATACAAAGATGGTCTCTGGCAGCTGCGCGATGGCAATAAATCGCATTTGGGTGAATTCAGCCACGTGATTATTGCCAATGCTGTAGACGCAAAACGCTTCAAACAAACGCAAGATCTACCGCTGAAATCGGTGCGCGGGCAAGTGACCTTCGTGCCGTCAAACTCAGTGAGTAATAACTTACAAACCGTAATCTGCTCAGAAGGCTATATCGCTCCGGCGGATGCCAGCGGCCATCATTGCTTGGGCGCAACCTTTGATCCCAAAAGTACCAACCTCGATGTCTTAGCCTCGGATCATCAAGAAAACATTGAGCACATTCGCAGCATCTGCAAGCCACTCACAGAAACCATAGAAGCGGGCTTACACCACAGCTACATTGGCCGCGTGGCATTGCGTTGCAGTACCCCCGATTACCTACCGATCGTTGGCCCGGTACCCGTTGCCAAGCAGTTTGACCGAGATTACGCACGCTTTAGCAAGAATGCTCGTGAAGTCGTGTCAACGGCAGGCAGCTACTACCCAGGCTTATTCACAAGCCTTGCGTATGGTTCACGGGCGCTGGCGTATCTGCCGCTAGCCACCGACCTTCTGTGTGCGCACATAAACGCAACGCCCAATCCCGTTGGACTGGAGCTGACCAAAGCATTGCATCCAGCGCGATTTTTGGTGCGTGACATCGCCAGAAACAAGCGTCAAGCAACCGGAAAACACACCTCACCGACCTAATTGTTGGATTAGTAGGCACGCCTTGCAATCAGTGGCTACACTTAAACTAACCTGAGTTTCAGTCATATTATTGGTGAAGCGAAACGACAACAGCCTTGTTAGCAACGCCAATAAACCGAGTATTTTAATGTACACAGATTGGCAGGCACCTAGTTTGTTTCTGTGTTCATACTCAATCAAAGACAAGTTAATTCAGAGGCTTCTGACAGTAAGGCTCTCGCCCTATAACAATAATAGCGCCCGGTCTTACCACTGCTTAAAGAGGATCTTTCATGCTTTTGCAGCATTCCAGCAGTCATACGCATCTCACAGCGCTCGACAGCATTCACAACTACTACGAAAAGCTGGTCATTGATGAAATTCGACATCAAAGCGAAAGAGCCCGATTAGAATCGGACTTTCTTGCCGACGTTGCCTGCGTAAGTCTCAACCATCTACCGCCAAGATATATTCGCTACGATGTTGATATGACCTTTTTTCTGTCACCGCAAGAACAGAAAGAAATTCAAGACAAGGTGAAAACAGCGGTTCACGAGGCCATAACCTACGTCAGCTTGCGTGCTCGTCCACCCGAAGAAGAACCCGTAAAACCTCAAGCAACCAGCGCATCACAAGCACAACCGGTACTTGTTAATACTGCAAATAGCTTAAACCCAGACGTACCGCCTTCACTGGCTGAGATTACAGATCAAACCAATAAGTCTTCCGACACAGCCAGCAACGCTGATGCGAATTCCGAAAACACGCCATAGAGCCATCAATTTCGTCACTCTGAACTTGTTATTCGCTTTCTTGGCCCGTTAAAATTCTCGCTTCATTTTACCGGGCCTGTTGCATGTTCTCTCCACTCAGATTCTCACAATCCTTCAGTCACCGAACTCCATTGCAATCGCTAAAAACTGTCGTATTTGGCTTGATGCTCTGTTTCTGGGTGAGCACAGGCGTCTCGGCGAAGCCCGAAAACGATGTACTTAAAAACAATGTCCCCAAAATCGACTACTCGGTAATACAGGAGAGAAACCACAACCCAAAGCTGTTTACTCAAGGCTTCTTGATCGTGAAAGACTGGATTTATGAATCCAGCGGTCGTTACGGACAATCTCTTTTAGCACGCTATAAAGAAGAAAATGGCGAAGGTTTTTACAGCCAAAAACTGCCCGACGATATTTTTGCCGAAGGATTAACCTTCTGGAACAACAGCTTTTATCTTATTACTTGGCGCAACCAAACCGCCTATCGCTACGACGAATACTGGTCGCAAAAACAAACCTTTCACTACCAAGGTGAAGGCTGGGGACTCACACACACCGCCACACAACTCATAATGAGTAACGGCTCTGACCAACTGCAATTTATTAATCCCGACGACTTTAGCGTAGAGAAAATCCTAACCGTAACGGGCTACAACCGCACTTGGGATTTACTAAACGAGCTTGAATATCACAACGGAATTGTTTGGGCGAACCGCTGGTTAAGCGACGAACTAATCGCCATTGATGCAACTACCGGAAATGTTCTAGGCACTATAGATTTAACGGAACTAGCAAAACCCTACCGGAAAGGTATTTTTACCTCAGACAAGGTCGCCAATGGCATTGCTTGGAGCGAACAACATCAAGCCTTTTGGATAACCGGAAAATACTGGCCAAAAAGATATTTAATTAAAATTCCAGAGCAATATATTGCCGCACAAATTGCCGAAGAGAGTTCTAATGAATAAAAAGCTCTGACTAACCCATTATTGAATTAATCAGAGCTAAATAAAAAACACAAACTCTAGTTCAATTTTAAATTCGACAAAAAAATCTTTATTTATCGTAACCACAACCTTGCTCTAATCTTTTATATCGATCTGGATAAACCGTTTTTAAGGTTTGTAGCAAAATCTTGTGGGACTGTGCTGCTGATTTTACTTCTTCAGAATCTGCATTTAATGGCAACGGTTTTTTTACCGCGGTATAAATGTAGCCATAAAAATTATCGTGATGATTTTTCGCTTCGCGCGCTACGTTGTGAATATTATCCTCACCATCATCAATCATTACGATGGTTTGATAATCAAGATCAGATGTTTCAAGTAACTCATACAACGCCAAGCCTTTATCAAATCCTGTGGTCATTAATATTCCGTCTTTATAACTCGCAGGCGCGATTCGCGTATTACCGGGTTTAATCAATGAAAAATAAGAATTATCGGTTTCGGTAGAAAGAGGCTCCGGCAATTGATAATGATTGTAATGCAACTCTCGCGTGGTTGCCGGTCGATAATCAGGACTTCTTGACGTTAATATAAGCTTATTACCGGCAATGGAATTGAAAACATCCAGCGGACTAATACCAGCATCGGCAGGAACTGTTTGAGTGGTTAACTCGTATAAAATAGGAATTATCTCCCACTTACACTGCACATAATTAGCATCGTTTTTATCGACGGTTTTTAGCCAGTTATACCAATAGTCGCTACCATAAAAGACCGGCGCGGTTAACAAAGTATCATCTATATCAAATACAAAAAGCGTAGACTCATTTCTGGGCACATCCAAAATCGCATTAAATGTATCTGTATGAGTTATGTTAGAGGTCACATCATTAAAATCTGACGTAGAAACGCACCCCAATAAACTGGTCGCAAAAAGCGCGATAAAAATTGATTTCATAATACTACCTTAATGGTTCATTCTCTTTTAATTTGAGTTAATCGTGTATCTATCTGAATATTTATATAGAAAACTCTGACAAATCTAGGGCATCCTGTGACACAAGAATACTCTTATACGCCATGCATTTTTTAGAAATTAAATGTGCATAAATCAATTCAATTTCCTTGCAATCACCCAATCCGTTCCTCATTAGACGGTCAAATCAGAAAATCTTGGAAATTTGGCAAAACTTTATTGCAATGGTTACAAGTTTTCCTACCTAAGATCATTGATTAAGCCATAAATTCTCTTCTTAAACTCAGCGCAGGCCTTATAAATAAAGGCTTTGGCGATATTGGCACAGCTATCGCTTATTAACTCTTGAAAGCGAAGCATACTAAGCGAATAACGCTAAAAATTTTAGGAGTAAGCCATGAAGAATTTAAATAATACCCTTAAAACTCGTAAAAAATTAACCAGTAAAGCTGTCTCCGTTGCGCTGGCCGGTGGACTAGCACTGTGTGCCACGGGATTTGCTAACGCACATGATACCGTCGAGCATATTAAAGAAAACGCTCAAGAAACCAGCCAAGAAGCGAAAATCATTTTCTCCAACGGTTGGAAAGAAGGCAAAATGGAAGCTGCTTTTTTATTCAATGAACATTTAAACAACTTTACCATTGATTCTGAAGTTGACAAAAACACCGCTATTTTAAGGGGCGAAGTAAATTCAGATATTCAAAAAGATCTAGCTCGTGAAGTTGCACTGTCTATTGAAGGCATTGATCGTGTGGATAACCGGTTAGAAATCGTACCTGAATCAAAAGACAAATCCGAGCCTAAAGAGCAAAGCGAATTTATTTCTGCAATCGAAGACGCAACTATTTCGGCACGGTTGAAAATGAAAATGATCGTTAACGATAACCTCTCTGGTTTCGCCATTGACGTAGACACCGAAGACAATGTTGTCACGCTCAAAGGTGAAGTGCGCTCTGAGGCACAAAAAGCGCTCGCAGAAGTGATCGCAAAAAACGACGAATCCGTAGAGTCGGTACGCAATGAATTGCGTGTTGTACACAGTTAATACAAATTTTTCTAACCTTATTAAGGCCGGTTAATTCCGGCTTTAATGCGTTGTATGTTTTTCTCGCAATAAATACACAGTGCAGAGCACATGTTAAACCAGTGCATTCGTTAAACCAGACTAATTATTAAACAAGAGCACTTATTAAACAATTGAAGGAATCTATTGCCAACACGAGTAGCATGTCATAGGCAAGTTCCGATGGAAAAGGTAATATTGATTAAATTTGTGGGGCTTTTGTAACGAATAAAATTGATTTCACCACCTAATAACAGAAATTCTGATTGAACCAGAGTTTCCGGTAACACAAAGACGTGTCGCCAATTTCGAAACGGTAAGTGATTGAAATTGTGCAGAAATTGCAATTCCCTTTACCAATTTCTGCCTTCTGATTAAATTATGGAGAAGCTAATCAGAGGTTCTTAGAGTAACTAACGCCACCTACAACGAACATTTATTATATAAAACTGGCATATACATTTTAAGTTGCACTGTTATTAGCATCGGAGCTCAGACGATAATGACAAACGTACTATTAGTAGACGACGATTCAGGTTTTACCGAGGCTACAAGTGAATTAATTGCACTTTTAGGGCACAAAGTTACTGTTGCAGATTCGGTAAGCTCGGCAAAACAACAAATTGCTGAACAATCCTTCGATGTTGTTCTACTCGATATCATGCTCCCAGACGGTAATGGATTTGAGGTATTAAACGACTTAAAAAGTAAATCCAATCCGGCAAAAATTGTTTTTATAACCGGTCATGCCGCGGTTAAATCAGTCGTAAATTCCATCGCCGGCCCAGGTGTTAGTTATCTTTTAAAACCTATCGACCTTCCAGCATTAAAACCTTTATTAGAGTCCACTAATTTGGCTCAGGCGAGCGATGACCGTGCTCACTTCGGCGTTTTAATTGGTGAATCTGCTCCGATGAAATCGGTGTACACCATGATTGAGCGCGTCGCAACAACCCGCGCTAACGTAATGGTTATGGGTGAAAGCGGTACCGGCAAAGAGCTCATCGCCAAAGCCATCCACTCGGCCAGTGGCGCCAAAGGCGATTTGGTGGCAACCAACTGTGGCGCCTTATCACCGGAGCTTTTAAGCAGCGAATTATTTGGTCACGAAAAAGGCGCATTTACCGGTGCTGTTTCGCGCAAAATTGGCTTATTTGAACGCGCCAATAATGGCACATTGTTTTTAGACGAAATCACCGAAATGCCGATTGATATGCAGCCAACGCTGCTTCGCGTATTAGAAACCGGAATGATTACTCGCGTCGGCGGCACCGAAGAAATTCCCGTTAATTGTCGTGTGGTTTCGGCAACCAACCGCACCCCCGAACAAATTGCCACAGAAAATTGCTTACGCGAAGATATTTATTTCCGCTTGGCGGTATTCCCTATTTCATTACCACCACTTCGAGATCGCGAAGGTGATATACCGCTTCTTGCCGACTATTTTCTTAGCGAATTAAATCGCGAGCATGGTTCACACATACAGCTCAATGACGCATTACTCGAAAAATTATCGTCCTACACTTGGAGCGGTAATGTGCGTGAATTTAGACACACGCTGTATCGCGCCTTTATTTTAACCGATCCACAAAGTGCTTATCTGCAACTGCCGGTAGATATGGGCTCACCATTCGCGCAGGCAAATAAAGATGAGCCCAAGCAATCGGGCTTAAAAGCAGGTACAACCATTCAAGAGGTAGAGCGCGAACTCATTGCCTTAACACTTGAAAAAGTGGATGGCGACAAACCTAAAGCTGCAAATATGTTGGGAATAAGCCTTAAAACCTTATACAACCGCCTAAATCAATATGAAGCTTTAGACTCAGGAAATCTCTGAGGTAATCAGAGATTTCAAATGCAAAGATTAATTTTCGAATTTCGATAGTTTACCGTATCAAAACTGACAATCCGTTTCTGTGTTTTGGGAAACTAAGGCTCGCCAGAGTTTCCTTTAAGTCAATCTAACAAAAAGTTATTGAGCGAACAGAGGTAACTCTCATGCAAACCGAACAACTAAGTCATTTACGCCACGGTATTCGCAACAAGCTGAATACTATTTCGGTAAGCGCTGAACTAATTAAGCTACTTGCACAGAAAAATCCCGATCCAACACAATTGCAAAAAAGTGCCGAACGTATACTCAACGAATGTAGAGACTGCGTACAGCTACTTGAAGCCAGCGATGCAATAGAAAACTAAAACGGTACAATAATGTGTCTTCTATAAATTGAAGTTTGAGCCTTGGATTAACAGATTCTTAAATTAATCCGACGGTAAAAATTGTATCGGTGAAACATCAATACACATTCTCCGCGGCACACACTACTGGAAATTCTAATATATAGAGTCTTCTTTAAAATCTTGGGTTTTGGTTTTCGGATAAAACGGTAAAACCTCTAACAACAAAAATACTCTACAACAAGGACTCGGTTACAAATGCCTCATAGGAATAAACCCAAGTTCTTTCGCGGCTGGGCGATTATTATCATTGTTTTAGTGGGGTTTCTTGCTATTAATGCCACCCAATCCTACCGCGCGCTTAGTGAATTGGTCGAAAACGAAAACGACGCAAATCTTACTAAATCTGTATTAAGAACTATCAAAGACTTATATTCATCGGTACAAGAAGCCGAGTTAGGTTTACGCGGCTTCTTTTTAACTGGCGCAGAAAGCTATTTAGGCCCTTATTATTTTGCGCTTAGCACCATTGATGAAAATTTAATTGAAATGCGCAATTACGATTTTCAAATACCTGAGCAGATTGACAATACCAAGCGCTTGGAACTGGTTATTTTAGAACGCCTTCAAGAAGCTGGAAGCCATATTTTACAAAAACAGGCAGACCCTGACTCCTACAGAATCTCTTCCGAAAAAATGCGCCAAAGTTACGACAGTATGGCGGAACTTGGCGAAGTGATTCGAACCATGGAAGAGCTAGAATACGATTTATTAGAGCGCCAATCTGAACGAGCGCACAGAAGTCGCCAAAATTTGTTGTATACCATTGTGATTGCCAACTCAGTTGGTCTGTTGCTCGTTATTTTGGTTGCCTACTTGATAAGAAAAGCATTAAAGACTCAATTACTTGAAGCCGAACACTTGGAAATGTTGGTTCACCAAAGAACCGAAGAACTTGAGCATTACTCAAATGAATTACAACGCAGTAACCGAGAGCTGCAAGATTTTGCCTTTGTCGCCTCACACGATTTACAAGAACCACTGCGTAAAATTCGCGCCTTTGGTGATCGACTAAAATCTGTTTACGCCGGGAAATTAGGTGACGGAGAAGATTATATTGATCGAATGCAAAGCGCAGCATCGCGAATGTCTCGTCTCATTGAAGACCTATTGGAATTCTCGCGGGTATCAACTCGTGCCAAGCCGTTTGGTCCAGTTGATCTTAATCAGGTAATGAATGTTGTATTGGATAATCTAGAAATTAAAATTCAAGAACGTAACGCTCAAGTTACGGCCACAAAACTACCAATTATTGATGCCGACGAATCTCAAATGCATCAGTTGTTCCAAAATCTTATTGGCAACGCCATTAAATTTACTCAACCAGACATCCAACCACAAATCAGTATTGAGTGCCAAGTTTATGAAACCGTTAAATTGGGAGAACTAGAAAATACCGTTTATGAGATAAAAGTTAAAGACAACGGCATAGGTTTTGATGAAAAATACATTGAAAAGATTTTTACGCCGTTCCAACGTTTACACGGTAGAGATAAGTATGAGGGAACCGGCATTGGCCTGGCCATTTGCCGTAGAATTGTCGAACGTCACCAAGGCACCATTGAAGTTGATAGTATTCCTGGTGAAGGCTCTACATTTACACTTTATTTAAATTCCCGAACCAAAGATCAACTGGTTGGAACAGAAATAAGCCCGTTTACAGAAGGCACTCCAAATGGATAAAAAAACCATGGTTATTTTAATGGCTGACGATGACAAAGACGATCAGCTCTTGGCACGTGACGCCATGATTGAAGGTCATGTCACCAACGAATTACACTTTGTAAACGACGGAGTTGAATTACTGCAATATTTGCGCGGCGAAGGTGAATTTGCCGGTAACAATCCGTGGCCAAGTCTCATATTGCTTGATTTAAATATGCCGCGTAAAGATGGCAGAGAAGCTTTGGCAGAAATAAAAAGCGACCCTAAATTACGGCGTATTCCTGTGGTCATATTAACCACCTCTAAAACAGAAGAAGACATGTTACGCGGCTACGATTTAGGGGCGGCGTCTTACTTAACCAAGCCTGTAACCTTTCAAGGCTTGGTAGAACTCATGAAAGCTTTGGGTAAGTATTGGGTGGAATTTGTCGAAATTCCCATGCCTAACGACCATTAATAGATTTTGTGGCAACAGTAAAAAAGTGGATCTCAATCCACTTTTTTTATGAGCACGTTTTTAAAATTAACCGATTAGAAGTCAACATCTAAAAATATTGCTCTCATAAATAGGTTATACATAACCCTCTATTAAACCCATCGAATATGAGCAAGACATTACACACATCAGCAATAATCACTATTGTTTGCCTGCTAACCATGAGAGTTATGCCATATTATGAAGGGCTTGCATTCGATAAGTTCTGGTCAATTCCTGTGGGAGTTTTGCCTGTAGGATTAGTCGCGCTCCTTACCTTCGTTGTGAGTGCTATGACGGGGTTTGGGGTATATCATGATATTTGGTAAAAGGTATAACAAGGTTATTAATAACGCGCCTACCGCAGTAAAACTGTGCAAGTTATAACGACGTTTAATTCCTCGCTAATTTAATCGGAGGCCAGAAATTGCAATACAATTTCGAATTTTCATGCACTCAATTACATCATGCTAGTTAAATCACAATTAAATTAATTAGAACTTTCTTTACTAACATTTATACCTTGTAACAAAACAGCATTAAATGGTGAGCTATGTCCAAAGTACATCTCCTACTCGTTGAAGACGACGAAGACGATTACATAATTACACGAGATCTGCTCCGTGAAATCGATCCAGACATGTATAGCCTTGATTGGGCCACCACCATTGATGAAGCCAAATCAAAATTACAACTCGACCAACATCATGTTTGTTTAATGGACTATCGGCTGGGCCCGGAAGACGGCGTTGAGCTTTTAAAACAAGCGGGTGAGTTGGGATTTAAAGCACCCATAATTATGCTAACCGGCCAAGACGACGACCGCCTAGATACCGAAGCCCAAGCGGCAGGTGCGGTAGATTACTTGGTAAAATCAAATTTAACGGCATCACGTTTAGCCCGCGCCATTCGCTATGCTATTTCGCGTCGCGAAATGGAAACTGAGCGAGTTGAGCGACTGCGTGCAGAATCAGAAAATCAAGCAAAAAGCGAATTTCTAGCGCATTTAAGCCACGAACTTAGAACACCATTAACCGCGATTTTAGGCTACACCGACGTACTGCTACGTCAGGTGTCGAAAAACCAAGAAAAGAATAATTTAAATATCATTAAAAGAAACGGCCATCATTTATTAAGTTTACTCAATGACGTTTTAGATTTATCAAAAATAGAAGCTGGCAAGCTTGATATTGAAGAACGTGAATTCGAATTACAGCCTTTTATTGATGACATATTTTATTTAATGCGCGTTAACGCCAATGATAAAGGTTTGGCATTTGTAGTCTCTGCAGATACACAGGTGCCGAGCGTAATAACCAGTGATCCAACTCGACTGCGACAAATTCTCTTAAATTTAATCGGCAACGCCATTAAATTCACAGATGCAGGACAAGTTAGTTTAACCATTTCGGCCAAACCATCATCTGCCCATAACGACCAGATTACACTCAGTTTTGCTATTAAAGATACCGGTATCGGTATTGCCCAAAAAAGCTTAAAAGAATTATTTAAACCGTTTTCTCAACTGCACGCACAATCACCACAACGCTCCGGTGGCACCGGTTTAGGTTTGGCGATTAGCTCACAACTGGCCGAAAAATTGGGCGGTAATATTTCAGTAACCAGTCTAAAGGGCGTTGGTAGCGAATTTGTCGTAACCTTACTCAATAAAATACCTGAGACCCATGTTTGGACTGATTTTGAATTATCGGATGTTCAAGAAAAACAAGCACCTGCTCAAGCGCCTTCTCTTATGGGTAAAATTCTCGTTGCCGATGATGTCGAAGAAATTCGATATTTAGTCGGTAATATTATCGAGCAGACTGGCGCCGAGGTGGATTACGCCGTTGACGGCCAAGACGCACTTGATAAATTTAATGCGACCACTGAACAACCTTACGATTTAGTTATTTTAGACATGCAAATGCCGCGTATGACTGGCAGTGAAACACTTCTGGCGCTGCGTAAACAAGGCGCTAAACAACCGGTTATTGCGCTGACAGCTGCGACTATGAAAGATCAGCGTGACGAAAGTATTCGCATGGGATTTAATGATCATTTAAGTAAACCGATTGATCAAAAACAACTTTGGCAATGCGTGGCAAAATATCTAAACCAAGGTGAAGATTCGAGTGAGGTTAAATCGAGTTTATTATTAGTAGAAGACGACGACGACGCACGCAGTGCAACAACTATGCTACTGGAATTGATGGATGTGCGGGTGGATGCGGTTGCTAGCGTTAATGAGGCTCTCGAATTACTGAAACATAACATCTATGACGCTATTCTTTCGGATTTAAATCTACCGGGATTAAGTGGTTTTGCTTTAGCCGAAACTGTTCGCTCATTAGCAAATAAGCCAAAATACATGATCGCACTCAGTGGCGAATCGATAGATCCAGAAAAATTACAGAAATCGGGATTTGATCAAGCATATCTAAAGCCTATTAATTTAGAAAAGCTCGAGACAATATTAAAAGCGATAAGAATCTAACCGTTTATACGTCTTAATAATATCAAAATTCTACGAAAATCTCTGATTGAATCCGCCGTGATTTAAATCAGAGATCCCGGTGACACAAGGATGTATCGCCAACTTCAAGAACGGTAAGTGATTGAAATTGTGAAGAAATTGGAAATTACACTTTCAATTTCTGCCCTCTGATTAAATCATGGATGAGTTAATCAGAGGTTCTTATAAATACACATGAATTTTTATAAATAAAAACATCTCTCCTTAACTCTTCTGAATTTTATCAAAAAAAGACATCAAATTTTTAAAATCTAAAAAAATTTCCCACAACCATCCCAAATTTCATCGCAGCCATAAAGGCCATAGCTTATTTTGAATTTTTTTCTGTAAAAAATGAAAGGATTACAGTGCTAACGCAAAAAGCTTTTAAAAAAATTACAAATCACGAGAGCTTTTTTGCGGTTCTTACGTAATTAACCGCTAGATCTAGCTAAAACTGAGCAAAAAAAAGAAAAATAAATCTTGGCACGGCTGTCGCTATATAACTGTCGAATTAAATAATTAACAAGAGGAATTTACTATGTTGGGTTGGGCACTTACGTTTTTAATTATTGCGATAATAGCAGCGATTTTTGGTTTCGGTGGTATTGCAGGCATGGCTGCTGGTATTGCAAAGTTTATTTTCTTTTTATTTGTTGTTTTATTGGTTATCACTCTCATTGCCAATGCAGTGCGAGGTAAGGCGCCAAGAGTGTAGAACCGGGTTTTAATACCCGCCATCATCTAAAACCATTTACAGATTGAACAACTTACATATTAAACAACATTTACGTTAAAAAATTCTGGAAAAAGATCATGTTAAATATTAAATCTATCCTAGCCGCAGGTGTAATTTCGTTAGCAACTTTTGGTATTGCCGCTTGTGAAGATGGCACTGCTGAAAATGCAGGTGAAACTATTGATGAAGCAATTCATGATGCCGGTAATGAAATCGAAGATGCCTGTGAAGAAGTTAAAGACGGTGTAAACGCAAAAGATACAGATTGTTAATATATAGGAAACTCTGATTAACCTAGAGTTTCCAGCGATACAAGGATGTGTCGCCAATTTCAAGAACCGTAAGTGATTGAAATTGTGAAGAAATTGGAAATCGCATTTTCAATTTCTGTGCTCTGATTAAATCATGGATGAGTTAATCAGAGCTTCCTATATCTTGAAGTATCAATAAAAAAAGCGATCTCTAACAGGATCGCTTTTTTATTTGTGCCTTTTTATTTTAAAACACCTGATTAATTCCTCCATGAGTTAATCAGACGATCTTAAATTTTATACTTCTACGGCTAAGCTAGGTATTATTTTGTCGGATTGCTTTTTCGCTTTCTTAGATTTAGCAATTTGCGGCGGACATAAATCGTCATTATCGTAGTAAACAATACACTCTAAACATTGAATACATTCGTTATAGTCAACCTTGCCCGTTGTTTTAATCGCTTTAATTTCGCACTTATGGTAGCAAAGTGCGCAAGGAGAGCCACATTCTTGTCGACGAGTCAGCCATTCAACCTTGTGAAACCAACCTAAAATGGCGAGACCGGCACCTAACGGACAAACATATCGGCAATAAAATTTATGAATAAATAAGCCTAGACCCAATAGAACAACGGAGTAAACCACAAACGGCCACGAACGTATAAAGTGTAATGTAATTGACGTTTTGAACGGCTCAACCTCAGACCAGACTTCTGCCATTTCAACCGAATACAAAGACACAGCCACTAGGCCAATCAGAATTACGT
Organism: uncultured Alteromonadales bacterium; assembly: GCA_937864365.1. Classification (GTDB taxonomy): domain Bacteria; phylum Pseudomonadota; class Gammaproteobacteria; order Pseudomonadales; family Cellvibrionaceae; genus Sessilibacter. Next base: position 32,080 of record CALMJT010000110.1, read on the forward strand.
ATTTCACCCATACCAGTTTTTCGTGCACAGGTTCTTTAATTTTGATTTGCTTAATCTTAAGTTTTTTGGCAATCCACGCAGCTATTTCTTGTAAAGCACCAAACGGACATAACCATCCGCAAAATAATCCGCGACCGACAATAAACAAACTGACAAAGACATAAGACCATAAAATAAATAACACGGGGTCGTTTAAATAGGTATCAATTCTAAAACCAGTAAAAGCAGACTGAATTATCGGATAAATATTAACAACCGATAATTGCCCTTGAGCATACCAACCAATGTAAACGAGAGTGAAGACCAGATACGCCCAACGTAATTGGTGAAAACGCTTAGGTTTTTTGACCAATTTATGCTGGTTGACAAAAATAACCGTCAGTGCAACCAACGATAAACCAATAATAGCAATCTGGAATTTTCTAGATTGCCAAAGTGCCACCCAAACCGGTTGATCCTGCGAGGCGGTATCGACAATTTCTTTTTTAATAAAAAGTTGCTCAGGCAGCTGATAACCTTGACCAAACTGATGGTTTTGAACCGTGTAAAGTATCTCGCTTCCGGCGCTAACGTTTAAAAACAATTCCCAAAAACTCGAAGGATTGAAGCCGGTTTGAGGTTTAATACGAAAAATTTTGACCTGATCAAAACTTTGTAAATAATCGGTTAGTGGCTCGGAGACATCGAAAAAATTCAAATCGCGAATTTCAATCGGAAAACCGCCCTGCTGAATAATGACTCGATCTGGCACAGAAGCTGGCACAAAGTCATCGTCTATAAATGAATAATCGCCCCGCGAAGCAATATAAATGGCATGCTCATTGGGTTCTAGCTTTTCAAGTAACCGCTGATAATCATCATTACTTAAGATTTGCCGACCTATAGTGGGTACATTAAGGTAGCCAAATTGCAAATCGATCGCATTTTCGCAGTCTGTACAGTTCTTTTGCGAATAATCCGCTAGTTGTTGCTGAACTTCGGATTCAGAAAAACTCAGCGATTTTATGTAATTTTTTTCGTTGAGCTCTTCTACCGTCAAATTTTCAAAAGCGTCTTGGTTTATTTCAACCTCAGCAGGGGCTTCAAAACCCGCCAATTTTTGCCGGGCAACCGCTAGAGCTGATAAAACAATCGATTGATTAATGACTACAACCGAAACTGTCGCTTTGGTAATGCCGTCTATATAGGTGCCCGTATCGGAGTGACCGCTACCAACTTTAACGTTGTCACGAATACCTAAACCTTCGTATTGAGTGATAAATTCTAGAAGTGGTTTTTCACCTAATCCGTGTAAAAATATCGGTTCGCGGTGTTCAATCAACTCAACACCGGTAAATTTTCCGTTTAAATCGAGACCAACCAACATATCGACGGGCTCGCCCGAAAATGCTGGAATGGTGATGTAATCAAGAGAATGGAAGACGTAACCGATTTTATCGAACGCCTGATAAACCGGCCAAACCGGTGGAGACGATTCTTTTTCGCCAATAGAAGTTGCCTTAGGAAATACTTTTTCCCATCCAGCGGGATCATCAGTATTTGCTAAAGTAAAACTAGAAATAGAAAAAAGCAGCAATAAAGCTGTAAAAAACCGCCACATTAGACATACCCACTGGAATTATTGTTATCGTTTTTGCGGACTGTAAAAAAAATGGCTCCGTATTCGGGAGCCATTTGGGGGTAGAGACAATTATACGTCTGGATCGTATTGAGTTTCTAACCAAGCACGGATAGCCCAAAGAGCTTCCTGAGTTAAAATGCCTTCAAACTTCGGCATGTAAGGAATACCGTTACGAGTAGCACCGTTTCTTACACGATATTGGAACCACTCATCACCGCCATCTCCTGGCTCTAGAGCACGAAGATCGGGTGCGATACCGCCTGATTTGGCCTCAAGGCCGTGACAACGAGCACAGTTTTGGTTGTACGCACCAGCACCTAGAGTGATAGCTTTTTCGTTACCGCGGTACGGGTTGGTTTCGCGCCATTCTTCGCCCAGCTGTTCAAGTTCAGAAGTATCAACAGCTTGTGGTACTACGTCACCGTGAGCAAGAGCAAACTGGCTGCATACAAACAACGAAATGCCAACTAGAGAACTGCGCAGACAATTTAATTTGAAATCCATCTTAGTCTCCTCTCAAGAGGTTTTTATTAATTTATCAATGTACGCTTGGTTAAAGTCGTTGTGCCCACGTTTCGTGAACACCCGTTCCTTTATTAAAATGTCAAGGAAGGTGATCACAAGACTTCAAAATGCTAGTTAGGTTCTATTATTTTTTAAGTGACAACTACCATGCCGGGACAAATCAATTCTAACAAACGGCACCTGTCGTCAAAACTTACTTAGTAAGGAATATTTTGGTTAATTAGTTGCAGAAAAATGCCCACCTGTTAAGGGATCAAAAAGGATGAATTTTATAGTCAGTCTGAATTAATACTTAGTAATGAATAAATAGGTGCTTAATGGGTATTTCAAGTAAGTGTGACTGTGAGTTAGTTTTTACCGCGCCAAGCTAGCATTCCGTTTCGGGCTGAATTTTGATCGGTAATTATTTTAACAGTAATGCTCTTATCGGTAATTCAATCAAAAATAATCTGGCAGGCAATATCAAAAATACTAACTACACTAATAAAATTATTTGTAGTCGTTAAATACAACGACTTAGCACTGCAAATAAATTTCTCTTTCCGATTTTCTTATAATTTATAATAAGGAGAATTGTATGAAACCCACCAACGAGCGGCAGCAGCGCTACTCCAAGTTATCTTCTACCATACAAAAACTCGCCCTAGGCAGTATCGCCGGCGTAGCCTTGTCAGCTTTGTCTCTCGGCGCAGTAGGTGAGGTAACATGGAAAGATATCGCAGACGATCACAAAACAACTAACGATGTCTTGCAATACGGTATGGGTGTAAATGCACAGCGTTACAGCCCTTTAAAGCAAATCAACACCAAAAACGTTAAACAATTACTTCCTGCATGGTCATGGTCTTTCGGTGACGAAAAACAACGCGGCCAAGAATCTCAAGCTGTCGTTCACGATGGCGTAATCTACATTTCTGCTTCTTACTCTCGTGTTTATGCACTCGATGCAAAAACCGGCAAGCAATTGTGGAGCTACTCTCACCGTCTACCAGAAGACATTCGTCCATGCTGTGACGTTGTGAACCGCGGTGTTGCAATTTACGGCGACAAAATTTTCTTCGGTACTCTAGATGCGCGTGTTGTTGCACTTGAAGCAAAAACTGGTAAGCGCGTATGGAACAAAAAATTCGGCGATCACACTGCTGGATACACCATGACTGGTGCTCCAACCATCGTTAAAGACCAAAAAACCGGTCGAGTAATGTTGATTCACGGATCATCTGGTGACGAGTTCGGTGTTGTTGGTCAATTGTTTGCTCGCGACCCAGACACTGGCGAAGAAATTTGGATGCGTCCTTTCGTTGAAGGTCATATGGGCCGTCTAAACGGTAAAGAAAGCACTCCAACCGGCGATATCAATGCTCCAACCTGGCCACGTGACGAAAACGGTGAGTTAGTAGAAGCTTGGCATCACGGCGGTGGCGCTCCTTGGCAAAGTTCAAGCTTTGACATCGAACACAACACCATCATCATCGGTGCCGGTAACCCAGCTCCTTGGAACACTTGGGCACGTACCAAGAAAGGTGATGACCCACGTAACTGGGACAACCTATACACTTCAGGCCAAGTAGGTGTTGATCCAACTACTGGTGAAGTTAAGTGGTTCTACCAACACACTCCTAACGATGCATGGGATTTCTCTGGTAACAACGAACTTGTTCTTTTCGAATACGAAGAAAAGGGTAAAACTGTTAAAGCCACTGCTCACGCAGACCGTAACGGTTTCTTCTACGTTGTTAACCGCGAAGATGGTAAATTCATCCGTGCGTTCCCATTCGTAGATAACATTACTTGGGCTTCTCACATCGATCCTAAAACTGGTCGTCCTGTAGAGAACGAAGGTCAACGTCCACCTCTTCCAGAGCCAGGTGAAAAACGCGGTAAAGCAATTGAAGTTTCTCCTCCATTCCTTGGTGGTAAAAACTGGAACCCAATGGCTTACAGTCAAGATACTGGTTTCTTCTACGTTGGCGCAAACCACTGGAAAGAAGATTACTGGACTGAAGAAGTTCACTACAAAAAAGGTTCTGCTTACCTAGGTCAAGGTTTCCGTATTAAGAAAATGTACGAAGACCACGTAGGTGTACTTCGCGCGATGAACCCAATTTCTGGTGAAATCGAGTGGGAACATAAAGAACGTCTACCTCTATGGGCTGGTGTTCTTGCAACCAAAGGCAACCTAGTATTTACCGGTACTGGTGATGGTTACTTCAAAGCGTTCAATGCCAAAACTGGTGAAGAGCTTTGGAAATTCCAAACTGGTTCGGGCATCGTTTCTTCTCCAGTTACTTGGGAACAAGATGGCGAGCAATACATTGGTGTAGCATCTGGTTACGGCGGTGCAGTACCTCTATGGGGTGGTGACATGGCTGACCTAACCAAACCAGTTCCACAAGGTGGCTCATTCTGGGTATTCAAAATCCCATCTTGGGCAGAAGCAGGTGAAGGCAAAAACGTTGCGAGCAACTAATGGACTTCAAACCTATAGAAAAACAGGCCTTTATGGCCTGTTTTTCGTTTATCGAACCTAAAAATAATTAATAATTGTGAACAGCAATCTAAGTTGACCTTTTGGCGCAATTTAAACGTAGATATACCGCGTAAACACGCTAAAAAGTTTACTCATACCCCCGCTTCTTCGAGCTATTGCACAGAATCGTAAAACCCGTTAAACCACAGCGCACAACTCGAACAACGGAATATCAATGAATTTTTAACCGATAATAAGGGAGCCTAAAATGGCCACGATAAAAATCATAATGAAAGCAGCAATGTGCGCTTCCCTAGCAATGATAACAAGCTTCGCAATCGCACAAGATGATGACGATGAAGAGAATTTACCGCCTGAATTTCCAACCATAAACGGCTGTGAAATAAAACCAGCTACCGTTTGCCCAAAAGCCGATTTACGTAACGCCGATTTGCGCCACGCAAAACTGGGTAATGCCAACCTTGCAGGAGCAGATCTGCGCGGCGCCAATCTGGCCCGAGCCGATTTACGTCACGCCAATCTGCGCGGTGCAAATTTAACCGGTGCCAATCTAGAATCAATAAACGCTTGGGCAGCCTTCTTACAAGGTGCGACCCTCGATAAGGCAAATTTACACGGCGCAGATCTGAACTTTGCCAGACTTTCTGGTGCCAAGCTTATCGAAGCCAATTTACAAGCGGCCAACCTAGAAGCAGCATGGTTGCCAAAAGCCGACTTGTCTCGCGCCAATATGAAAAACGCTAATCTGCAAGAAGCTAAATTCTACAACGCCAATTTTGCCGATGCAGAACTGGAAGGTGCAAGAAAGCACTACGCCATTTTCCAAGACGCATTTATGGAAGGTTGCCACGCTTGCCCACTTGACTGGCAGCACTAAAAGAAGCCTATTGATTAGATCGAATCAGCACTAAATAACACTACAGGGTTTACGGATTTAACCTAAACCCTGTAATTCTATTTGATCATTTAAGCATCATTAGAATCGCGCGGCTCCGTCTGAGTAAGAAGAATCTCAAATCGCTTATAAAAATATAGCCACTAAAACCGTGTTTTAGATAGACCTCCCCAAAAAAACAGCATAAATATCAACATCCGAATCAGCAGCATAAACTCTGCTGACAAACAAGATCAGAAACTCTTCAGTATAAATTGACGTTATCGATATATTAAAAACGCTTGTTTTGTTTTAATCGCAAATTTATATGCTTTAATTTATTTTTATAAAACAGCAGTATGACAACCATTGACCTAGACTTGTTGCTACCGTTGGGGCAACATTAGGCGAGCCAAATCAGCCTGTGGAAGTCAACCTGTCACCGAAATCAGTTTTGGCAAGACGGTATTCTGTAGAAATTGTTTTATGTATTTAAATTTGTGGGTTATTCCAATAGCGCTTATTATGAAGTATTACTTGAACCGTATCGATATCCTCAACCGCTTTGGCTCTTTGTCTTGTAAATACTTGGATAATAATAAATAGCGAACAAGTTATGTACAAAATCCTTATAGCAGATGACCACCCCCTTTTTCGCTTTGCGATTGCCACGGTGCTTGAAAAGCAGCTTGAACAGGTAGAAACCGTGTACAGTCAAGACTTCGACTCAACCATCGAAGCGCTAGATGCAAGCCCCGAACTCGATCTAATTCTGTTAGATCTGAATATGCCTGGTATGGAAGGCCTGAATGGTATTGTGCAATTGCGCAACCGTTTTCCTGCGGTACCTTTGGTAGTCGTATCGGCAGAAGAAAGTAGAAACATCGTTTTACAAGCAATGACTTATGGAGCTGTTGGTTTTATTACCAAATCCACTGACCGTGCACAAATGGGTGAAGCCATCGAAAAAATACTTGATGGTCAGGTTTATTTACCACCCGATGTGATTCGCAATACCGATGACAAAAAAGGCAACGAAGAAAAGTCGTTAAAAATTGAACCCGAATTACTCGCCAAACTCAGTAAAAAAGAGCTGCAAGTCTACGAAGTAATGGCCAAAGGTGGTTCAAACAAACAAATTGCTTACGAATTAAACATTGCAGAAGCAACGGTTAAGTCACATGTTTCTTCCATTTTAAGAAAACTAAACGTAACCAATCGCGTGCAGGCCATTTTGCAATCATCTACCGATTCAAAATAACCTTTTCAAAACCTCTGATTTGTTTATTTATAGCCCAAACAGAGGTTTTAAACCTTCTTAAAATTTCCCATAAAAATCTCCGCCCCCAAACACTAAGCGTTTAAATATTCTCACGCTTATTTTTTTAATACTCATTACTTTTAAATTCGCTGATTTTTAAGTGAATAAGAGCTCTTATTCATCAAGGTTTATAAAACTTGAATGCATTACTACCAAGCAAAGGAAGTTATTAAAAAAATAGAAGTTCTAAGAGTATTGCGCAGACAGCTCTGTTTATTTCAAGACTGCAAATTACTTTGATTTCTGATTACTCTTTACGCTTTACGCTTTTACGTATGAGATAGCTTCATGAAAAGCTGGTTATTATTGGTCACGGCGATTTTTTGCGAAGTACTCGCAACGACCAGTCTAAAACTAAGCGAAGGATTCACCAAAATGCTTCCTTCAAGTTTTGTCATTATTGGTTATGCCGCCAGTTTTTATTTTTTATCTTT
>CALMJT010000111.1 GCA_937864365.1 uncultured Alteromonadales bacterium
ACAAGGATGTGTCGCCAATTTCAAGAACGGTAAGTGATTGAAATTGTGAAGAAACTGGAAATCGCATTTTAAATTTTTGTCCTCTGACTAAATCAGGGATGAGTTAATCAGAGGTTCCTAAAACTAATAAAACATCGACCAGTAGCAACTGGTCAATGTTTTCTTTGTAAATCTATTTTAGATTTATTACTGTCGGTAATCGTCCAAAACTTCTTGGCCCCAACCCAGTAATTTTCCAGATTTAAAGACTAGCGGCGTAGTTACCTTTTCACCATCCTTATCATCTGAGTCGGTTGTAGAATAATAAAGCACGTAGATTTCCGAGTTATTGATTGTGAATGCTTCGGATTTTTCTGGGCTTCCCAATTTTTCAACAACTGAATCTCTACTTTGGCCTAAATCCAACAGACTGATTTTTTCGGCTGTAATATTGTGTGATGAACTCCAATCCGATGCTGTATTGCCGGCCACAAAAATGCATCCGCTCAGCAAACTGGTTAAGCCAAGGCTCAATACACTAATACGGACCAACTGTAGTGTTTTCATGATCTCTCCTAATCGGTTTCTCTATTTAATCATCTAGGTTTCAAGCTCAGACGCAACGGCTCGAATAATGGTTGCAGTAAATACAGATATTTTTAAAGATCATTCTTAATTAGACAGATAGAAAACCCTAAATTGGCTACAGTTTTAGCGAACGACAACAGATATCACTGCAACAAAAGCCAACAACGCTTTGATTTTATTTAGAAATTTTACCCGAGCAAAGACATTTTTTACTGAAGAATCTTGAGTTTTCTGTGTAATACTTCCACATTAATTACGCTGTTAAATATCTCTTTTAGAAGTATTTCACACAATCCAAAACACATAATTAAAGATGCTCAGGTAAAGGGGCGCCACATTCCTTACAAAATTTAGAATGGCGCTCATGGCCGGATTTTTCACAATTTGAACAAACAATACGAGTTCGCTCTAAGAGCATTTCTTGGTTGATTTCAGCGGTTAAAATTCCTGTAGGTACAGCAATAATGGAGTAACCCGTTAACATTACAAACGAGGCAATTACCTGCCCCAGTGAAGTTTGTGGCGTAATATCGCCATAACCAACGGTTGTAATAGTAACAATCGTCCAGTAAACGCTGGTTGGAATACTGGTAAAGCCATTTTCTGGCCCTTCAACCACGAACATTAATGAACCAAATACGATGGCCAAAATTAATACGGTACCAAAAAAAACCAGTATTTTTCTTCTTGATGCAATAATTGCCCGCAGCAGCAAGTTCGCCTCTTGTAGATAACGAATTAGTTTTAAGACCCTAAATATTCGCAAAACTCTTAGCAAGCGAATAACGATAAGATAGTTGGTATTTGCTAAAAATAATCCGAGATAACTGGGTAAAATAGCCAGTAAATCAATGATGCCGTAAAAGCTGGTCATATAACGCCAGCGATTGGGTGAACAATACAAACGTAAAATGTACTCGACAGTAAATAGAATCGTAAAAGACCACTCCAGAACCCATAAATAGCTGCGAAGATTTTCCGATACGCTGGAAATAGAGTCAAAAATTACGACAAATACACTGATAAATATCGAATAAATTAAAAAAAGATCGAAGGCTTTTCCGGCCGGAGTCTCGGTACCAAAAATCACCCTATATAAATACTCTTTTCGAGACTCTTTCTGTTCTTCTGAGAAAGTTTGTTGGGCATTTTTAGCCGCGTTATTCTCCGAATTTTTCACTTTACCTTCCGTATTGCTTTCTCAGGATTGCCAACCACGCAAAAAATTTAACTGTTGAGAACCGTAACAAAATGATTTTGGTTCAAAATACAACTACTTGTTCGTTATCGGTACCATCACATACTCTAGTGATTTGCAAACAGAAGCAAACAACTTTTAGGACCGCTTGGAATGAACTCGAATGAACTCCCAGCACAACAACCCATAAGAAAATTGATGTACAAACCGCGATAATAATATAATTACAAATTTATAATCCAGTGAGTGACTCATGATCTCTTTAGTGAAAACGCTAAGATGCCCCTATTGTGATGTTCCAGTCAGCAAGGAGTTATTAAAAACCCAAGGCTCACTAAAGGCATACCTAAACCGCAAAGAATTTCCTTGCCCTCATTGTACCAAAGCCATAAAACTCCCAGAAAACGCTGAGTCCTTAGTGTCGATTGGTCTGTTCACCGCTGTCATTCTTGCTCCGTTGCTACATGTATGGCGATTTGAAGGTTTGAATCCTCTGTATGCGTTTGGAATTGGCTGCGCTTTGATCGTTTTAGGAATGTCAAAACAAAAACTGATCAAATCTTAAACTCTTTGTAGATCCATTTGTAAACCTTTAGGAACTTCTGATTAACTCATCCCTGATTTAATCAGAGGACACATCCTGGTGTCGCTGGAAACTCTAGGTTAATTAGAGCCTCCTATACCCAACTTGAATATCACTTACTTTTACATTGGAAAATGCTGTATGACTAAGGAATCAAAATTAGTTTACTCAACAGAAGTCGGGCGAGTAAAAGAAGAACCTGAATCCAAAGAGGCACCACCTAGCGATGGAGTTGTACGAATTTTGCGAGAAACCAAAGGCAGGAAAGGCAAAGGAGTCAGTTTAATCACAGGAATTCCTGATAACCACAAAGATATCGCCAAATTTTTGAAACAAAAACTCGGCGTTGGTGGGGCGGTTAAAGACTTTACTATCGAAATGCAAACCGATGATCGAGAAAAAATAAAAGTATTATTAGAATCAAAAGGTTACATCGTAAAAATTGCAGGTGGCTAATTTGGCTTAAGTGTTGCTCTATTACTCAACATCAATAGAACCGTGCCAAAAAACTGGCAATTTGGCGCGATTGAAGTTTTCTTTAGTAATTGATGTTAATAGATAGACGAGTATTTACGGAGTAAGGTATGGACCAATCTGTTATTTGGCAGCTCATCGATACGAGTGTAAAAGTCTCTTTAGGCGCCCTACTAACTGGCTCTTTTGTTTGGTTACATCACTGGCGAAACGCTCACCCCAACGATAACGCGTTTCTAAATCGTAGAATCGAACTGCTTGAAAAAATCGCCGCTGACGTAGGCAGCGTAAGCCACGCGTTCTCAAAATATTCTTCCTTAATATCTGAATCCATAAAGTTTGGCGACCGCTGGCCAAATAGTCGCAAAGACGAACTAAGTTTAATTAACAAAGAATTAGTACAACAATTTAGTAAACTCGCCGAAGCAGAAGCAACTCTGTTAATGCTTGGCGAAAAGAACATGGAAAAAACCTTACGATTTTACGGTGCTAAAATCGCCATTTTTAGAAAAGAAGCTTACGTTGGAAGACAAGACATTAGCACAGAAGAAATTAACAAAATAAAGTTGGAAATCAATCAATTAAGAGAGAATTTTTACGATATTTTAAGTCGTAAATACGACAAACTTTTAGGTCCCATTTAAGAACAGACAGATTAAGTCTTACAATAAAAAAATGAGCGCATAAAGCGCTCTAAATCATTTGTTAACTCCCAAATTTAATACGTATTAAATATGTTATTTTAGACCTTTTAGTCTTTGGATAGCTTCAACATCTTGATCAATCTTATCCATTTGTCGAATCATGCTTGAAATGTATTCACTGCTTTCACGAACCTCATCACCAGCAGAAATGGATGATTTTACTAATATATCAATCTCCGAGCTTAGCAAATTGTTACTTTCAGAAATGCGCTCTAAAAATGTCTCGGTATGTGAAATTGCAGATTGAATGGAGCCAATTGAGCTAGTTACGGCGTTAATTGTATCGCCGGTTTTATTTAAACTATCTTGCGTGGTATGGGACAGCTGTCTAACTTCATCGGCAACAACCGCAAAACCTCGACCCGCATCACCCGCCCTAGCCGCTTCAATCGCAGCATTTAATGCTAACAAATTGGTCTGATCGGCAATACCTGAGATAACGCTTAAAATATCCAAAACTTCTTCTGAGTTATGTCGCAACTCATTAACCTTTGTGTGCAGCTGATGACGCTCTCCGGATTGTTGAGCAATATCGTTAGAAAAACCCGAGAACTTTTGCTGTACATCCGACAGTATTGTTCCAGTTTTGTCTGCGTATTGAGAGACATTGTCAAAAATTCCGGTAACTCTCTGAAGCACATCTCGATATTCGTTAATATAATTAATCAAAGTATTTTGTAGGCTTGATATTCGTTCCATGCTATTGATTTTACTAATAAAATAATATTCTCTGAAATTCGCATAATGAATCGGGAAATTATCAGCAAAATCGTCTGAAAAACTGCTACCACTCTCCACTTGGAAAAAGAATAACGCAGTTAATGTTTGATTCATGTGAACGCCAAGCAACTCACCAAACGTAGAAAAACCGGCGACAGGGATATCGCTAAATTCTTTTAGCGAATTTAACTTATCTGCATTATTTAATCGTCTCAAAATACAGTCGTTTGCGATCATCGCCAAAGGCTTACCCGGCTTGCTGTTCATCATTTTCTGATAAGCATGATGAGTAGATTGAACAAAATCTTTGGCTCGGACTAAGATTAACTCGTCACCCATTTGTAAATCGCAGAAAAAACTAATCGTTTTATTTTCTATGTCTATATTAGAGACTGATCGTATAAATAGCTCATTATTGATATTGATGGCAAACGAGCTTTTACCTAGGGTTGCAGCCAAGTTTTGCGGCGTGCAATTTAGATGTGCGCACAAGGTATCGACCGGATTAACAATTTCCATTGTCTGAGGTTTGATAATGCTGTGCACTGTTCTCGTATGTACATCGGATTCGGCAATGGTAAGATGAAAAGGCGTAGCTTCGAAATTATGAGATTTTAGCAAGCTGTAACGAATATTTTTTGCCAACTTCACAAAGATCATCACTGCTTGGTTATGAGCAGTTTTATTACCGTCATATACATACGCTTTCTGAAAGTCTAACTTACCACCGGCGGAGCCACCTATAAAATAACAAGGAAAACGATTGCTGGCATACAAACCGCGCATAAAGAAACTTTCGCTGGCTGAAAGCCCATCAAAGAACGTAATGGCTAAGCAATCTTGATAATTTACTTTAAAAGGTACATCTAGGCGTAAAAACTCAGATTTTATTTTATTAATTCGTTCTTCGGGCGATAATTTAATATTTCCCGAACGGATATCTTCGCAATGTAAAGGCACAGTTTTAATCGCTACCTTATCGAAAATAGCACTACTAAAACTTTGCACAACGATATTATCCCAACTCGAATCTGCTCGATGATACAGATTAGAATCACAAGAACTCAATTCGCCAGCGGTCATCACACCAACCACATTTCTTGCAAAAGGCATTGCAGACTTCAACCGTTGTATGGTTTGCTCAAAATCCAGATGCGGTGACACAAAAGCAATTACTAAACTGCATTCATGAGGAGCGTGATCTAAGCTCGCTAGCTTTTGTGAGGAAATTTGACCAGAGGCTAAACTCAACACCTTGACGGGTTCGACGAGCACGCCTTGTTTCTTAACGGTTAGATCAGAGTTTTTACCAAAGCCAAACCAACCCATGTGGATATCCTGATGCGAAGAATTAAATGTTGAATTTTATTTCGGCTGAACACAGGATAACTATAGACATTGGGTAAAAATTTGCAGAGATTTTACCTTAAAATTACATGTACGCTAGAGCGCCATAGCTAACTACAGCATTCAAATAATGGGTTTTTACGCACATACCATTCTACATAGAAAACAGTATTCTGAAGTAAAAACAGAGTTTAGCCAGAAAATCTATTAAAAGAAACTCTGATTAACTTAGGGTTTCTCGCGACACAAGGAAGTGTCGCCAATTTCAAGAACGGTAAGCGATTGAAATTGTGAAGAAATTGGAAATCGTATTTTCAATTTCTGTCCTCTGATTAAATCATGGATGAGTCAATCAGAGGTTCCTAAAGTTAAAGACGTTTGCAATCTTAAAAAACTATCTTGCTAGAACAGGTATTTTAGCAATGTTAATTAGAATGTCATTTTGTGTAATTAAAACTGGGGCAGTAAGACAGTTTTTGCTGCTGTAATTACTGCCCTACTTCAGCCTCACGAACAGCGGTTGCTATTGATGAATATTAGCAATTCGTTTTCTTTAAATTGCTAATATTATCAACTCATTGTATTAATTACCTAGGAACACCACTGTGAAAGCGAAAATCGTCATCTTCCGATAAAATCAATTCAGCTTCTAATTGACCAAATTTTTCAATTCTTTCATCAATTAATTTTTGCTCTTTTTTTGATGTAGCCGCGACCTTGCGAGCCAATGCTAGATAATCTTCGTAATGGCGCGCTTCCGATTTTAATAAACGCAAATAAAAGGTTTTTAAGTCTTCATCAAGTAACGGAGCCAATGAAGCAAAACGTTCACAGGAACGTGCTTCAATGTAGGCGCCAACAATTAATTTATCAATCATTGCCGCAGGCTCATGGGTGCGAACTTCTTGCAATAATCCTCGCGCGTAACGAGAGGCAGAAATTTCTTCGTAAATAATTTCTCGACTTTGAATAATATCCAGTACCTGCTCAAAATGCTGAAGCTCTTCTTTGACTAGCGCAACCATTTTTTTGACAATATCGGCATTAAGTTCGTCGTCGTTTTTTAGTTCTAACTCAACATTAAATGTGTCTTGCTTGGATGTATGGTTATTGAAGTCTTGACGAAAATACACAAAGTTTTCGTAGGGTTTTACCCATGCTTCAATCTGTCGTTTACCTTCTTCAGAAAGCGCGTAGCGCCGCATCATTAACATGCCGGTTTGGGCGGCTTTTAACTCGCACTTACAGTGATCAATCAGCAATACGGGCAAATTTTCAGGTTTTGCAGCTTCCTCAAGCCATCGCTTAGGTGTCTCACACTTTAAGAAACGATGAATAGGTTCGAGTAACGCTAGGAAACGAGGATGAATCGCTGTCGTTGGTGTTTGAAGGTTGGAGCTCATAATCATAAAAAATAATCGGATTTTAACATTAAATATTCCAGCAACATTTTAACTACTGTTAAAGCACATCGTTATCGTGTGCTTAAAAAAGATTATTTTTTAATGAGTACATTAATTAATCTGAACACAATTGTCACAAATGTAAAAATCAAAGCCTAATTGATAGCTCTTATCAGTTAGACTGAAGGCTGAAAGTATCGATCAAAGTGAGCGCATGATAGCAAATAAAAGTCTTGATCAATAAATTTGCGAATATCGACCAAAGTGCAATTCCTAAATTCAGGTAAAACTTTTATACCGTAGTCTTCGGGGAATAGAATTTGACTAGCGCCTGCTTTTAGCAACGCAAAAACCCAACAATAAGGGTTTTGCTGCATGTCATAGTTAATTTGTTGATGCCTCATTTGAGACACTAGAAGATTTTGATTGACGATTTCGATTTTGTTGGCCACAGTTTGAGCAAGAAATTTCTCAAGCCTTGCGATTATTATCCGCTGTTGTTCTTCCGTATATGAATTCCACTCGATAACTTCGTGATGAAATCTTTTACATCCGCGGCAAACTTCGTCACCAATTCCTGTAGAACATATACCAACACACGGTGTGCGCACGGGTGTAAACACCATTTATTTAGGATCTCCTTGGTTTAACGAGTAAGATTCGAATCGATAAATCAGATCTTTTATGATCAACTTGAGCAGTTTCTATTCGTTAGCAATTTGCAATTGCTAACTTTGACAGACGCTGGAGTCTACAAAGGCCGCCAAATTCTTAACAGTTTAGTGGAATTCTTGTAGAATTGTCGCCCCGATTGACCGGCGGATTTGTGAACAGCATCTAGATGACTGCGTTTATCCGGTGTTTTCACACTGTCGAGCAGTCGATCCATGTGTGTCATGGATAGCCTCCGGCAGCAGAGATCCTGTAGTCAGGAGTAACCCATATTAAAAGAGGATATCAACCGTGCTTGAAGCTTACCGTAAAC
Source organism: uncultured Alteromonadales bacterium (assembly GCA_937864365.1). Classification (GTDB taxonomy): domain Bacteria; phylum Pseudomonadota; class Gammaproteobacteria; order Pseudomonadales; family Cellvibrionaceae; genus Sessilibacter. The sequence goes on from CALMJT010000111.1 coordinate 7,982, forward strand.
ACGTAGAGGAGCGCGCTGCTGAAGGCGTACCTCCAAAGCCACTAAACGCCGAGCAAGTTGCCGGACTTGTTGAGTTGCTAAAAAATCCACCTGCAGGTGAGGAAGAAACCCTCGTCGATTTGATTACAAATCGCGTACCTCCTGGTGTTGACGAAGCGGCCTACGTAAAAGCTGGATTCTTGTCTGCCATCGTAAAAGGTGAAGCAACAAGCCCACTAATCTCAAAAGAATACGCTGTTAAATTGCTGGGCAACATGCACGGTGGTTACAACATCGAAACTCTTGTTGAGTTACTCGACGACGCAGAGCTAGCAACATTAGCTGCTGAAGAATTAAAACACACCCTATTAATGTTTGATGCTTTCCACGATGTGGAAGAAAAAGCGAAAGCTGGCAATGAAAACGCGAAAGCTGTTATGCAATCTTGGGCCGATGCAGAATGGTTTACCAATCGCGACAAAGTTGCCGAAAGCATCAAAATGGTTGTTTTCAAAGTAACCGGCGAAACCAACACTGACGACCTTTCTCCTGCACCAGACGCATGGAGCCGTCCAGACATCCCACTTCACGCGCGCGCTGCGTACAAAATGACTCGTGAAGGTCTTGAGCCTGAAGAGCACGGCGTCACTGGCCCAATGAAGCAAATCGAAGACATCAAAGCAAAAGGTTTTCCTGTTGCATTCGTTGGTGATGTAGTTGGTACCGGTTCTTCACGTAAATCAGCAACAAACTCAGTACTTTGGTTCTTCGGTGACGATATTCCAGGTGTACCTAACAAGCGTGCTGGCGGTGTTTGTATTGGTAGTAAAGTCGCCCCTATTTTCTTCAACACCATGGAAGATGCTGGCGCTCTAGTATTCGAAGCCCCTGTTGATGAGCTAAACATGGGTGACGTGATTGAAATTCGCCCATACGACGGCAAAATTTTGGCTGAAGACGGTACCGTTCTTAGCGAATTCGCGTTCAAATCAGACGTGATTCTTGATGAAGTTCAAGCTGGTGGTCGTATTAACCTAATCATTGGCCGTGGCTTAACCACTAAGGCCCGTGAATCTCTAGGTTTACCAGTAACTGACATTTTCCGTATACCAGCAGCCCCTGCTGATTCTGGCAAAGGCTTCTCTCTTGCACAGAAAATGGTGGGTCGCGCTTGTGGTTTACCTGAAGGTCAAGGCATTCGCCCAGGAACCTACTGTGAACCTAAGATGACTACCGTTGGTTCCCAAGACACCACTGGCCCTATGACTCGTGATGAGCTAAAAGACCTTGCCTGTTTAGGTTTCTCTGCTGATCTGACCATGCAGTCTTTCTGTCACACCGCTGCTTATCCAAAACCTGTTGATATCGATACTCAACACACGCTTCCTGATTTCATCATGACTCGTGGCGGTGTATCTCTACGTCCAGGCGACGGTATCATCCACTCTTGGTTAAACCGCATGTTGCTTCCAGATACCGTTGGTACCGGTGGTGACTCTCATACTCGTTTCCCAATGGGTATCTCATTCCCAGCAGGTTCTGGTCTTGTAGCGTTCGCAGCTGCAACCGGTGTTATGCCATTGGATATGCCTGAATCTGTCTTGGTGCGTTTCAAAGGTGAAAGACAACCTGGCATCACTCTTCGTGACCTTGTACACGCTATCCCTTACTACGCTATCCAAGAAGGTCTTTTGACTGTTGAGAAGAAAGGTAAGAAAAATATCTTCTCTGGTCGTGTATTAGAAATTGAAGGCCTTAAAGGTTTGACTGTTGAGCAAGCGTTTGAGCTTTCTGATGCGTCTGCTGAGCGTTCTGCGGCAGGCTGTACCATCGAGCTAGAAGAAGCGGCGATCAAAGAGTACTTAACCTCTAACATCACCCTACTTCGCTCTATGATTGCTGATGGTTACGGTGATCCACGTACTCTTGAGCGTCGTGCGCGTAAAATGGAAGAGTGGCTAGCCAACCCATCACAATTGAAAGGTGATGCCGACGCAGAATACGCTGCTGTTATCGAAATCGATCTAAGTGAAATTAAAGAACCTATCGTTTGTTGTCCAAACGACCCAGACGATGCCAAATTGTTGTCTGAAGTTGCGGGCGACGCAGTTAACGAAGTGTTTATTGGTTCTTGTATGACCAACATCGGTCACTTCCGTGCAGCGGGTAAACTACTAGAGCAACACAAAGGTGCCATGAGCACTCGTATGTGGATCTCTCCTCCAACCAAAATGGATGAACACATTTTGATGGAAGAAGGTTACTACAACATTTTCGGCCGTGCTGGAGCACGTACTGAAATGCCAGGATGTTCATTGTGTATGGGTAACCAAGCACGTGTAGCGCCAAACTCTACCGTTCTTTCTACCTCTACCCGTAACTTCCCTAACCGTTTGGGCGATGGTGCTAACGTTTACCTAACCTCTGCAGAACTTGCTTCTGTCGGTGCTATTTTAGGTAAATTACCAACTCCTGCTGAATATATGGAATTTGCTAAGAATTTGGATTCAATGTCTGACGAAATCTATCGTTACATGAACTTCAACCAAATTTCTGAATTCCAAAAGAATGCAGAAGAAGGCAAGCGTATCGCAGCCACACAAATCGATGAAGTTCGCGTATAAGAACCGAATCAATAAAAAGGCGACCATGGGGTCGCCTTTTTTGTTTATACAATGTTAGTTATAAAAATGTTACCAACAGAAGTACGACTTTTAAAAATTAGAGACTTTATTGGTGTCGGTACGAGGTGCACGTAGAGTTTTGATGATATCTAAGTGACTCATACCACGGAAATCGATTGGCACACCAGCAGCACGCTGGTTCTTCACGGCAAGTAACTCTTCGTGTGATTTCTGTTTGGTTTGCAGAAATACCTCTAAAAAGTAATCGACCTCGCGTAAACCACACTCTTCAATTTGCTCTTCCAAATTATTAACGGTAAGAATGTATTCCTCATTACCATTTGCGAGCTCGGCTTTAGCCTTAATGTACGCTGATAGATTATCAGCTGCTTTCAGAAATTTTTTCTCGTCTTCGCTGATACCATTACCACAAATAAGAGGACGAAACCGCTCTTGTAACTCTTTGGGTAGCATAGCCACTAAAGAATCTTCAGCATCTTTCTCTATTGCCTTATAGGCTCTTTCAATATCTTTTGAGTAATACTTTATAGGTGTAGGCAAGTCACCGGTGATTGCCTCTGCGCAATCGTGATACAACGCCAAGGTAGATAACCGGTCAGCATTAATATTGCCGCCAAACAACTGGTTGTTAATACAGCCTAAAATATGGGCTATAACACCAACCTCCCAGCTGTGTTCCATCACAGTTTCTTTTAAAGTGTTACGTTTTAAGCTCCAACGCTGAATCCAGCGCAACCGACTTATAGTCGAAAAAAAGCCACTCACACCAAAACCTCCGTCAAAATAATTACGTATTTTATGCAGGGATATGTACGCAAGAAATCAGCCATGAATATACAATTAATTTTTGATCATAAACACTGCTTAAGAACATAGTGAGTCATAATTTTACGAGTTTCAAATTCTAAATCAAAAAAACCTGTAGCTTTTTAGGCTACATTCGAATTCTGTGATCAAGCACTCGTTCAACTGGTGCCCTGCCACAACAACATACAGGTTAAACACCCTACATATAGTATGACTCTAAAAAACATGCCTGAAAACACGACACATAAATTTGACACTCTACTACGTTATAAGCTCATTGAAATCATTTCATTATGGGAAGGACGCTTAACCACCAATCATTTGTGTCAGACTTTTGGCATAGGAAGACAACAAGCATCTAAAGAAATTAACACCTATGTCAAGAACATCGCTCCACGTAATCTAGAATACGACTCTTCGCTAAAAGGTTATAAAATTACTAAACATTTTCAGCCCTTATTCAGCCAAGCTGTTGTTGAAGAATATCTTAACTATTTAAGTGAATTGGGTTTAGGTGAAAGTTTAATAAAACATTCATATGATCAAAATCATCTTTTAAATTTTGAAATTATTAAGCAACCCTCCAGAAATATTTCTCCCGTTATTCTTTCTGGATTAATTAGAGCGATTCGCGAGAAAAAAAGAATAGAACTCGGATACATTTCATTAAGCAACCCCAAGATTGAAGATCGAATTATTGAACCGCACTGCTTAGTGAATACTGGCCCTAGATGGCATATACGCGCCTATTGTGAAAAAAACAGAGATTTTAGAGATTTTGTATTAAGCAGATTTCGAGGAGAAGTTGATGTATTAGATGACGCTTTAGTTTCTAGCTTAGACGATGAGTCATGGCATTCTGAAATTAAAATTAAATTAATTCCCGATACGAGGCTTAGCAGCCAGCAACGTAAAATCATTGCCCAAGATTACAATATGATTCGCAACAAATTAATTATTAAAACTCGAGCAGCATTGGTTTATTATGTATTAAAGCAGTACCAAATTGATCCAAAAAAAATCGAAGTAAAGCCAGAGGCGCAACAATTAATGATAGAAAACATTAATGAGCTAGAAAAATGGTTTTATTAAGAACAAACTCTATACATTTGCGCTAATTTAAGTCGATTGAACTCCAAGTTCTTTATCTAAAAGATTTTCGATAATCAATCTGACATTAGCGCCCGGCCATTGTTGTTCGGAGAAAGTAACTTTAGATAAAACACAACCTTCAAACAACAAAACTAAGGTGTTTGCCAAAATTTTAGGGTCTTTAGCACCCGCCGATTTTGACAATTCGAATAAAATATCACGAAACGATTCCCTGATCTGAAAAATTGGTTCTAGAGCCGGATGAAATTGCCCTCTAAGCTCTATCGCAATATTCGCAGACGGGCAGCCATGACAAGTCTCTTCTTTAGGACGCTCGGCTATATTGGCGAAAATAGCCACAATTGCAGCGCGGGCATTGGTATCATTTTCAGAAAGTATGCGATTAAGCTCAAATTCAAATTTAGAGTTTAATTGTTTAATGTACTCAACAACCAGTTCGTCCTTAGACTGAAAATTCCTATACAAGCTCATTTTATTAGTCTGAGCTTCTTCAACGATTGTATCGATAGCGACATTATGAACGCCCTGCCGATAAAACAGCTCAGCCGCGGCTTCAAAAATGCGGTCTCGTACACGAATTTTCGGAGACTTGTCTTTACAAGCTTTATTATTAGATTCAGTCATAAAATCTCTTGACGAACAATGTTACTCATCAGTAACATAACAAAATGTTACTCCATAGTAACATTTTTCAAAAAGGTAAAGATAGAGGCAAATTGAGATTAAGAAATCTTAATTCAATGATCAAATTCACTAAATAACATTGCCGGCAAAGTGTAACTATTATCTACAGCGTATGCGTATCTAGTGCTTACGTTAAAGCATTCCGTTAGATAAGCTTATTAATTTTAAAAGGTCTTGTTTTTAGAACAAACGCTTGGATTTGTTAAATTGCTACATACAACGTTTTCTAATGTAGGCAATATAAAAAATATATTAAATTATTTTAATGTAGCTTTGCCCAAAGTCTGTATGTAGATTTTTAAAAATACGCTTTCTAAAAAGTAATTTTATCTGATCTGTTTTTTAGTACAAAAATTCGAGAAAATAGCAGAATTCGCCCGCGATCACCTTAATAAGTTTTAACGAGCACAGAGAATTCTCGATCACAATTTAATCTGAGGCT
>CALMJT010000112.1 GCA_937864365.1 uncultured Alteromonadales bacterium
AGCATTCGGTATCATCAAGATAAAACGATTGCGCGAGCACCGTCATAGTTTCGGCATCGTTTAATTCCGATAATGAACGTGTTAGCTGAGTGCTGTCGATGACACGAATTTTAGGGATGGATAATTCAACAAAAGTATCGGTAAAAGCGGCGAGTGTTTCCCCGGCCGCCCCCATGGAAATATTACTGATTTCCTGAAGTGCATCGCGCAAATCTTCTTGCAGTTGAATATTCATTAATCAAGCACCTTAGAGTAAACCGTAGCGATGAAGTACTTCTTCTAGGATTTCTTTGTTGATGGGTTTTTTAATGAACTCCAACGCGCCAAGCATTAGTACGCGCTCGCGAGCATCGGGCTGAATATCGCCCGATATAACAATCACTACACATTTAAGGTCTTCTTGCTTAATTAACTCTAATACTTCGTAGCCGTCCATTTCAGGCATGGTTAGATCAAGAAAGACCATTTCACCGTGACCATCACGGATTGCAGCAATGCCCTCTACACCGTTGGTCGCGTAGGTAATGGTTACATCCCAAGAGTCTGGCAATGAGCGCGTAACTTGCTTTCGAGCCATACTGGAGTCATCACAGATTAATAGCGGTATCGTCATAGGTAATTCGAACGTTAGTTTCTCACCGAGCCCAATTAATGCCTTCCAGTACCCAGTATAGACACACAATTCCAAGATGCTCGAATCTTAGGGAAACATCTCCGCAAAAAACCTTTACCTATGAACGCGAAGACTCAATTTTGCAAGGATTTGGCACAGCCCTTAAACACTAAAAGGCCTAGAAATTATAAAGAAAACCCAGATTGACGGAGTTTTTTACAGCCTAAAGGTGTATCGCCAATTTTAATAACGATAAGTGCTTGAAATTATGACGAAATTGAAAGAGCAATTTTCGCTTTTGACGTCAACCGCTAAGCTTCATAAACAACTGGGCTTCATAAACAACTGGGTTTTATAAACAACTGGGTATCATCAACAATTAGGCCTCATCTTTTTGAGGAACAAACTGGTGTTGATCAGCTAGTGTATGAGTCGAATCTAAACTCTCATCAACTTCTATGCCGTCTGGTTGACCACGGAACAATTCCGCCAAAGACACCTTTAACAAGGATTCTACGTATTGGTCACCCTGTCTAAGCCTTTCAAAGTAAGACTTAGCCCAAGGCCAATTGCGCACACCCGACGATAGACCAGCTGGTGCGAGATGGTAATCACCCACAACGTTGTATAAAGATTCCAAAGAGTAGTGTTCTAGGTTTCGTGACACAATGTAGCCGTCACCTTGGGTCTCGGCGATGACTCGCGCCGACAGTAAAGACCGACGGATTCGATACCACTGCTCGGGAAAGATACCCAATCGCACGATGTGCTTCTCTTTAATGGACATGCCATGATCTTGAGCTTTGTGCAGCTTGTGCAAGATGAAAACCGCTGCCACAAAATCCGAATAACCGCGGCTGTTAATATCGGCACGTACGTGGCTCAAACTTCGAACTAAGACCGCGCCCGAAAGTACAATCACCCACAGCACATATACCCACAATAAAAACAGCGGCACAATGGCAAAGGCGCCGTAAATTAATTGGTAACTGGTTTTCGCCACTAAAGCACCAAAAACATCTTTAGCAATTTCAAAGCAGAACGCCGTAGTAACACCACCAATGATCGCGTCCCGCGCGGTAACTCGGCAATTGGGCACCGCGGCATAAAACAGCGTGAACACGCCCGTGCTTAATAACCATGGCAAATATTGTAAAATAATGGGTAAAACACCGATGGGATCATATTCGTCGACCAACAATTTTTTCGAAATTAAATAAGTGCTCATCGCCAATCCAGCACCCATCAATAACGGCCCTAAACTCAACACAGCCCAATACAAGAGAAAACTTGCAACACCCGAACGGCTGCGTGTAACGCCCCATATATTGTTAAAAGTACGCTCAATGTTTTTAAGCATTAGATAGGCGGTAACAATCAAGATAGTGACGCCGGGCAAGGTTAGGCCACGCGCTTTTTCGGTAAAGTCATTGAGATATTCTTGCAGTGCCAATCCAGACGACGGCACTAAATTTTGAAAAATAAACGCTTGAATCTGGTCTTCCATACCCTGTAGCGATGGAATAATCGACAACATCGCATACACCACGGTAAGCATCGGCACCAAAGAAAAGAGCGATACATAGGTCAGTGCCGCGGCACTTCTCTGGCAATTTTTAGAGATAAATTGAGAATAAACCTCTAAAGCCAGCAAATACAGATAGCGACCATTTCTCTTAAACCAATTTACACATTTTTCTCGGCTGAACGACGGCGTTTTCACAACAACAAGCTCTCTAGCGGTGAATCTCAATCAACAGTGTTTTATGAGAGGAGACGGTAATTATTCACGAATTTCTATAGGAAACTCTGATTAACCTAGAGTTTCTCGCGACACAAGGATGTGTCGC
>CALMJT010000113.1 GCA_937864365.1 uncultured Alteromonadales bacterium
ATTAACTCATCCATGATTTAATCAGAGGACAGAAATTGAAAATGTGATTTCCAATGTCTTCACAATTTCAATCACTTACCGTTCTTGAAATTGGCGACACATCCTTGTGTCGCGAGAAACTCTAGGTTAATCAGAGTTTCCTTTAATACGTTCACGGGTTCTTATGACTTGTAACGCCGTCAAATTAAATTCTTTGTCAGCGTTGTATTCTTTCCAGTATTCAGCTTTTCCAAGACCAAGTTCCTTCGTAGGTATACATCTGCTTTTCACCTCTTAATGGTTGATATTCTGTATTCGGGGTGATGGAGGTGATTACACCAAACTGCTAATTCAATGATTTGTTGCTGGATTTTCGGAGCGCTTTATCACCGATATTATTAGCAAGTTCGAAAACAACACCGTAAATAAATAAAAGATCGTTTAGTTACGGTTGCCCATATATTCCGTCAACATAACGGCATAGTTTTATTGGCAATTATGCTAATAATAAATCCAAATAGGGAAAATTGATCAATTAACAACCTAAACTGGCGTAAAATTCAAACCTTCGGCTTATTGTGCGTGCTTAGGAGTAAGGTTTACCATCGGTTATCTAATAATAACTTCTTGAGAAAACCTATGTTTATTCGGATTTTAGCTACCGTTTTTATTGTTGCATTAACGGCATGTGCAAATGTACATAGTTCTGAAACAACGCCTCAACAACATTTCACAACACTTCGTTCAGACGCTTCTATCAAGCATACTCTAGACAGTAAGCAAGATGAAATGATTGCGATTTACCATGAAGTTCGTAAAAACGACCCTCAACTTGCTGTTAAAATGTTCATTCACATTATTATCACGCCCGATGGCGAAGTAGACAGCGTATACCCTACACGCAAAGAAATCACCGGTGGTAGTCTTGATTCTGTTGATGAGTTTGAAGAAAAACTCATGGCTTATTTAGCTGAGCTTAAATTCGAAAAGCTCTCTGCACCACAACGTGGTTACAATTATTCTATTCAATTTGCGGGTTATTAATTAATAACTGACCCTGTATTAAGCCCACAAATGACTCCAACGTGGGCTTTTTCTTAGAAAAAAACACTTCCTTGTGTGGCTAAACGCTCTTAAATTGTGAAGAAATTTGAAATCGCATTTTCAATTTCTGTGTTCTGATAAAATCATGGATGAGAAAATCAGAAGTTCCTTTAAAGAGTCTCTGGTTAACTCACCTAGAATTTTATTAGAGAGAATAGAGTGGCAGCTAAACCTTGTACCACTCAAAGCTCTAACCTAACCTTCGTTTCCCTCTGTATATTCAAACGGCTCCGCGAAGCGTTTTGGCCGCTGCAACCATGTTTGTTAATGCCGGAATAACGTCATCCCACTGACGGGTTTTTAACCCGCAATCTGGATTCACCCAAAGTTTTTTAGCATCAATTTTTTCACTGGCCTTTTTCATAAGCGCAACAATAGAGTCACTACTTGGAATGTTCGGCGAATGTATGTCGTAAACACCAGGGCCAATTTCGTTGGGATAATTAAAGTCTTCAAAGGCGTCGAGTAATTCCATATCCGATCGAGATGTTTCAATGGTGATTACATCGGCGTCCATATTTGCGATGGCTTCAATAATGTCGTTAAACTCTGAATAGCACATGTGCGTGTGAATTTGGGTTTGGTCTTTAACGCCATTAGCCGTGATACGAAAACATTCAATCGCCCAATCCAGATATTGATTCCATTGGCTTTGCCTTAACGGTAAACCTTCACGTAACGCAGCTTCATCAATTTGAATAATGTTTACACCCGCACTTTCTAGATCAAGCACTTCTTCACGAATGGCCAACGCCAATTGATAACAACTTGTTGAGCGTGGTTGATCATCGCGCACAAACGACCAATTTAAAATCGTCACCGGGCCGGTTAACATGCCTTTCATGGGTTTTGACGTTAATGACTGCGCGTATTGTATCCATTCAACGGTCATGGCTTTAGGGCGACTGATATCGCCAAATAAAATTGGCGGTTTAACACAGCGCGACCCATAAGACTGCACCCAACCGTATTGGCTAAATGCGTAGCCGTCTAACTGTTCACCAAAATATTCAACCATGTCGTTACGTTCAGCTTCGCCATGCACCAATACGTCTAAATCAAGCTCTTCTTGCACGCGCACACAATGCAAAATTTCTTGCTGCATTATGTGTTGGTATTGCTCAAAATCGATAACGCCGTTTTTAAATTGCGTACGCGTTGCGCGAATTGCTTTTGTTTGCGGAAAAGAACCAATCGTTGTGGTTGGAAATTCTGGCAATTTAAATAAATTGCGCTGTATTTCTGCACGCACTGGATATTGACTGGTTCTTTTACCTAATTGCGATGTAATTTTTGCTAAGTTTTCTTTAATTTTGGGGTTATGAACACGCGTAGAGTTTTTACGTGATTGTATTGCTTGGGCATTTTTGGCAAGCTCGGTAACAACGCTCTCGCGGCCTTCATTTAAAGCTGTTTTTACAATCTCTAACTCTTCTAATTTTTGTAACGCAAATGCCAACCAGTTTTTAATGTCAGAATCCAGTTGTATTTCACTTTCTAGATCAACCGGAACGTGCAATAAAGAGCACGAAGGTGCTAACCACAAGCGTTTTTTCAGTAATCGCGCAAGAGGTTCCAACCAATCGAGCAGTGCATTTAAATCTGTTTTCCAAATATTTCTACCATTAATAATACCCAGCGATAGAATTTTATGGGTAGGTAGCCAATCAATAACTTTTATAACTTCGTCTTTTGCATTAATTGCATCAATATGAACACCTGCCACCGGAAGGTTGCACAAAAGCTGTAGATTTTCTTGCAAGGTACCAAAATAGGTTGCCAATAAAATATTAATATTGACGTGTTTTAGGGTGTGATAACTTTTTTCTAAAGCCGTTTGCCACTGCGCGTCTAATTCTGTCACCAAAATAGGTTCATCAATTTGAATCCACTCAACACCGGTTTGCTTTATGTCGAGTAACAATTGGCTGTAGACCGGCAGTAAACGCTCTAGCAAATTTAATCGATGAGATTGATCTTTTGATTTACCTAGCCATAAATAGGTAACTGGACCAATAATGACGGGCTTAGTGTTTACACCTAATGCCCGAGCTTCTTCAATTTGCTCTAAAATACGCGTGGCATTTAGCTTAAATTCGGTATTTTCATCAAACTCCGGCACAATGTAATGGTAATTAGTATCAAACCATTTGGTCATTTCGCCAGCATGAATCTGTTCACAAGAGGAGCAAGATTTTGAGGTTTGCCCCCGTGCTACGCGAAAATAATTATCAAGCTCTTCACCGGTAAAGTTTCGGCTGCGCTTCGGTAAATTACCCAAGGTAAAACTCATATCCAACACTTGATCGTAGAATGAGAAATCTCCAACCGGCGTAAAATCGAGTTTATTTTGTTCAAGAAGATGGATTTTACGCAGCGCCGCCGCTTGTTGTTTTAAAGATTCGAGCGACGATTCGCCTCGCCAATAGCTTTCTAGCGCAAATTTAAGTTCACGCTTTTTTCCAATACGCGGAAATCCAAGATTATGAGTTAAGACCATGGTTATATTGCCCACCAATCAATGTATTTAAGTTGCCGGCAAGAATAGGTAAGTTTATTTATGAAATAAAATGGTATAAATTCACACATCCATTACTTTCATTCATAGAATTATGCTAGAACGAATACATTTACGCCTTGTAAAAACCGTTGAAGAGCAGGGCTCGCTTACCTCAGCGGCCAAAGAACTGTGCTTAACCCAATCCGCTCTAAGCCACACCATTCGTAAGCTAGAAGATAAACTGGGCACCAGTATTTGGATTCGTGATGGAAGAAAGCTTCGTCTTACGCAGTCGGGTCAATATCTATTAAATGTTGCCAATCGTATATTGCCCCAATTGGAGTATGCCGAATCAAAACTGCAACAATTTGGCTTGGGCGAACAAGGATTGCTTAGAATTGGAATGGAATGCCATCCTTGTTATCAATGGTTATTGAAAATTGTCTCACCATTTTTGAAACAGTGGCCCGGCGTTGATGTGGATGTAAAGCAGCGTTTTCGCTTTGGTGGTGTTGGTGCTCTTTTTGATTATGAAATTGATCTATTGGTAACGCCCGATCCTTTTTTTAAAGAAGGTTTACATTTTGAACCCGTGTTTGATTACGAACAGGTCTTAGTAGTTAATAACGGTCATCAATTAAGCCACAAACAATACATTCAGCCAGAAGATTTACGCGGCGAGACATTAATTACTTATCCGGTTGACGTGGATCGTTTGGATATTTTTACCGAATTTTTGAAGCCCAGTGGCGTAATTCCTAAAAGACATAAAACCATCGAGGCTACAGACATTTTATTGCAAATGGTCGCCAGTAATCGTGGTGTAACGGCATTGCCAAAATGGTTGGCCTGTGAATATCAAAATCAGCTTGGCTTATCGATTGCCAGTTTGGGTAAGCAGGGTGTCTTTAAAAAAATATATTTAGGTACCCGCGAAAGCGATAATGATGTACGTTATTTATCGAACTTTGTCGAATTAGCTCGCAGCTTTTGGACGGATAAAGTGTAGAAAATTGAATGTGTTTTCGGTGAACAACGCTCGGTAAATTATTATTCAAACATACTAATTAAAGCCGTTTAAATATGACTAAACACTTATATGCGTAAAAATAAATTTCGCAGTTTTTGTATAACGTATTTTTAATGTAAACAAACGAACTTTTTTGATTTAGATAAACGAGCCCATTGAATTTAAAAAAACGAATTTCTTTAATTTAAACAAAGAATAACAAACATAAACTGCATGCAACCCTAAAATAATGCTGTTAAAAACGGCCATCAACCGCATTTGTAGTAACATGCTATTACCTCTTCTACCTACCACCGTGCTGTAATGACCTTATGAGTCAAAACCTTCAAATAATAAGTCTAGAGGTCACACAATGAAAAAAATTCTTATGATTACCGGTGAGTTTGTTGAAGATTACGAAAACATGGTACCTTACCAAGCGTTAATGGCGTTTGGTTATCAAGTTGATGCGGTTTGTCCGAACAAAAAAGCCGGAGAAAATATCGCCACAGCCATTCATGACTTTGAAGGTCATCAAACCTATACCGAAAAACCCGGACACAACTTCACATTAAACGCATCATTCGATGACATTGACGTAAGCAGCTACGACGGACTTTATATCCCTGGTGGACGGGCGCCTGAATATTTACGGTTAAATCCCGAGGTATTAAAAGCGGTTCGCCACTTTTTTGAGTTCAATAAACCAGTGGCATCGGTATGTCACGGCTTGCAGGTATTAAGCGCAGCTGGCGTTTTGAAAGAGCGCTCAGTGTCTGCCTATCCTGCCTGCAGACCCGAGATCGAAGCCTGTGGTGCAAGCTATGTTGATTTACAAATGGATCAAGCCACTACCGACGGGAATCTGGTCAGTGGACCTGCTTGGCCTGCTCACCCAGAACTCATCAAACAGTTTGTAGCTTTGTTAGAAGCGTAATTTAAAGACAGAAAACGCTGATTAAACTGGAGTTTTCTGCTATACATTTCTGTTATACAAAGGTGTATTGCCAATTTCAATTTTCATCCTCTGATTAATTTATGAAAGAGTTAATCAGAGGCTTTTGGGTATTCAATACTACTCGTACTATTTATGAGAATACTATGTGCCAGCTCTTTATAGCTGCCGACAGCGAACTTTGGAAATCTTCAACTCGATCTATTCGCATTGACGGCGTTGTTACCTCAATTCGGTTGGAACAATTTTTCTGGAACATGTTAGAAGAAATTGCCGACCGCGATGATTTATCGGTAGCTCAATTGATTACTAAATTGTATTTAGAAGCCATCGATGCCGACCATGATTTGGGTAATTTCACATCATTCTTGCGCGTGTGCTGCTCTCGTTATTTATCGTTAATTGCCGATAGAAAACTCGAAAGAGACTCAAGAAAACCCCTAGGCACAGTAGACGGCAAGGCTCTGATCGATTTTGAAAAAGCAAATACCGACAAACGCCAAAGTGATATAGAGAAACGCCGTAAGCCCAATATCACACTTAACTGAGCTCATAATCGTATTAGTTAGGTCACGCGTATCCGGTGAGGTAATCGTCGCCACTAAGTGGTGATACCTACAACGGGGTTGTTGAAGATTAAACGCGCAATGTTGATATCGATATTAAGGGAAAGCAAATTTAATCTTAATAGTCTATATATTTCAATTAGTTAACGATATTATCTCATGTAATTTGTTATTCTAAATCTCCGTAGTTATTCCTGTTTTTGATCAGGTTTTAGCCATCAACTTCTTTATACGTCTCTGGTATACATTTCGCTAAACTCATCTCTGTTGTGGTTTCTTTAATCAATTTAACTTGACTCAATTCGTTATATATTAAATTATATAACGCAGTGGTGTTGTACCAGAGCTTTGATTGTGTGAAATCAATCCGTGGAGAAACCGATGAGTAGTATTGTCAGGCGTTTAATGGCGCTGGCCGTTGGCCTTATTATGATAAAAAGTGTATGCGCCGACGAAGTACACGTAGCTGTTGCCGCTAATTTTACGGCGGCAATGAAAGAGGCTGTTGTCGACTTTGAGCAAAAATCCAATCACAAAGTGATAGTTTCGTTTGGCTCCTCTGGAAAAATATACTCGCAAATTAAAAACGGCGCGCCTTATCAGGTGTTTTTATCAGCCGATCAAACCAAACCTGAATTACTCGAGAATGAAGGATTAACCGTTGCAGGTAGCCGTTTCACCTACGCCATTGGTGCGCTAGCCTTGTGGTCTGCAAAAGAGAATTTTATTGATGACCAATTTACGGTGCTTAAATCGGGGACATTTAATAAATTGGCGTTAGCAAACCCAAAACTAGCACCTTATGGTGCCGCAGCCCTTGAAGTACTTGAAGCATTAAATCTCACTCAGCAAACTAATCCGAAATTAGTAAAAGGCGATAACATCGCTCAAACCTACCAATTTGTTGCTACAGGCAACGCAGATTTAGGCTTTGTTGCGTTATCACAAATAATGAATAAAGGGCAATTGATCTCAGGTTCCAGCTGGATTGTGCCCACAGATTTATACAGTCCCATTCGCCAAGATGCTGTTTTATTAGAAAATGCTCAGAATAATCAAGCCGCATTAGATCTTTTAACCTATTTAAAATCCGATGCTGCTCGCGAAATTATTCACAGTTATGGCTACAAAACGCAGTAGTGATGACATTTAATTATGAATGCTGTTTAAGAACCTCTGATTTTAGGAATCTTTGATTTCAGGAACCTCTGATTTTAGGCGCCTCTGATCAACTCAACCGCGAATTAATCAGAAGACAGACATTGCGAATAGAGTTTCCAATTTTTTATTGGTTTCAAACGGCCTTCAAAGAATTCTATAATAATTAAAAAACACGCTTTGGATAACGTTTAACGCCAAATACAAAAGGGCGCTTCATGAATAAATTTATGAACAATATCAACCACAATCTTAATTTAGCTCGTAATTCACCAACAAGGTTTAGTGTGGTTAATCAATTACGTGGCCGTGTTGCCGTTATTAGTCTTGGCGAAGTCAATGTTGAAATTGTGGTATTGTTGTCGGGTCAAGAAACCCTAGTAGCCACGGTAGGTTTAAGCGCGTTTGAATCGATGAATCTACAGCTCAATTCTAGAGTCATTGTTTTGGTTAAAGAAAACTCCATCTTGATTTCAAACCCAGAGAGCTGCTCGCTACTATCAACTCGCAACACTCTTGCCGGAACTGTAATAGACATTAAATACGGCTTAATTAACAACGAAATTGCGCTACAGACCGATTCCGGTATTAAACTACTTGCGTCCATCAGTCACGAAGAATTAAGCGAGTTTGACTGTAAAATGGGTGATCAGGTTTGTGCTAACTTTAAAGCTAATGATGTAATTTTGGTTACAAGCAATACCAATATTTGATTCTAGAATATTTTAATAATGACAACACTCAACAACCCAGAATTTCCAACAACTTAAACCAGTGATATAAACCAATAACTCAAACCAGTGACACAAGCCAGCAACACAAAAATGCGTCGTAGATTTTAAGAATGGTAAGTAATAAATATTGATTGGTTTAGGTGAGGTAACCTATGCTTAACATTAGTGCACGGAATCAATTAACCGGAACGGTTACCAATGTTGTGAAAGGTGCAGTGAATGGCGATGTTTGGATCGACATTGGTAATAACAATACATTATTTGCCAATATTACCAACGACGCCATAACAGACCTAGCCATAAAAGTAGGGGACAAATTAACCGCCATTGTTAAGTCCAGTTCTATTATTTTAACGGCCACACCAGATCTAAAAATTAGCGCTCGCAATCGTTTAAAAGGTAAAATCAATACAATAAAAATAGGCGCGGTTAACAGCGAGATCTCCATTCAATTATCGTCCAATCAAATTTTGACCGCCATTGTCACCTGCGAAACAGTTGACGATTTAGCGTTATACGAAGGCAGTAACTGCACAGCGTTAATTAAAGCCTCACAAATTATTGTTGCGAAAAACATTTAGGAACCTCTGATTAACTCATCCCTGATTTAATCAGAGGACAGAAATTGAAAATGCGATTTCCAATTTCTTGACAATTTCAATCACTTACCGTTCTTGAAATTGGCGACACATCCTTGTGTCGCTGGAAACTCTAGGTTAATCAGAGTTTCCTTTAATATTTTGAGCTTAAGACCAACAGAAGCGAATCGTAAAACCAGTCATTACTGGTAGATTTTAGATGATTTAACATTCAATGACAGGAGCTTTTGATCGACTCTGTATTTATTAACGACCCTTAAGCAATACAACATTGGTGGATGTAAAAATGGCAGATGCTTGAATATTCTGCTCTAACTTTAACTCCCGTGCACTTACATCCGTGATAATTGCACAAATGGCTTTGCCTTCGCCAAGATCAAGAATTATTTCACTGTTCACAGTACCTTCGTTAACGCGCGACACCACACCGGTTAAACAATTTCTTGCGCTGGTTTTAAGGGTTACATCCGTTGAAATCATCACGGTTGGCGCCTTAACCAGTACAATAACTTCGTCACCAACATGAATTGGTAAGGTGTTAACGCTGTCCATAGTAACAACTGAATATACCGATTGATTAACACCAATATCAACTTCAACTTCTGCGTTAACTTTACCCAACGCAATATTTTTAACGATACCCACAAATTGATTTCTTGCACTCGCTTTTACCGACTCACCACGAATAAAATTTGCAACATCATTAAGTGATTGCAGTTTATCGCCTATACGTTCTAAAAAAAGTTGATGCTCTTTTTGCAAAGCCTCAAAACCTTCAACCACCTGCACCCCAAGCTCGGTTAACGTTGTGCCACCACCTTTAGCACCACCGGTAGAACGGTTAACCAAGGGTTTAGCCGACATATTATTCATGGCATCGATTCGGTCCCACGCAGTTTTGTAGCTAATACCTGCCATTTTTGCCGCCTTAGAAATCGAACCACAGGCTTGAACAGCGCGTAACAACTCTATTTGCGCAGACGCAAACGATTGCTGATTATCGGTCAGCAAAAAAATATTACCGTGTAATTGGGCTTTGTCTAACGTTTTAGATGCCATAACAAACTTCAATTAAATTATGAGTGACTCAACTTATCAGTTTACGGTGTTTTTTCCGTAAAATCTTTGCTTTGTATTTTATTTTCATGGAAAACTCTAATTAACCCAGAGCTTCCGGCGATACAAAGATGTATTGCCAATTTCAGAAACCGTAAATAACTGACATTGAGAAAAAATTAAAAATCGTGTTGCCTATTTATCAATTCAGATAAAATCACCTGCGAATTAATCAGAGATTTTTAAACGATGGTTATTTTTACAATAACTGACTCCGTTGTAATCCCTTCAACACACTATCGCAGCGTTCCGTTATGTGTTCGCGAAGGCATCGAATTGCCGGTGTGATCAGTTGTTTGGTAGGGCATATAAGCCAAAGTTCTGTGGGTTTTGGGGTGTAGTCGAGCAGTAATTTTACCAGTTTTCCGCTGAGCAAATCGGTTGATATGTCTAACGCGGATTTTACGGCGACGCCTTTACCCGATACGCACCAACGTCTCACCAAATCGGCATCGTTGGTTGCTCGGTTGCCTTGCATTTTAATTTTCGTTTTTTTGCCGTTTTTTTCAAATTCCCACACATCGTAAATAATGTCGTGCAATTGATAAAATAATCCGTTGTGTAAAGCTAAATCTTGCGGATTATTTATTGGTTCAAACTGGTTTAAATAACTGGGGGATGCGCATAATATTCTTGGAATATCGCAAATTTTAAAGCCATACATTCGAGAATCTTTGGGTGGCGCGTAGCGCAGTGCAATATCAACGGGTTCGCGATAGAAATCGACATTGCTATCGCTGATATGCAGTTTTAACGAGACTTTTGGGTATTGCTCCATAAAGTCGTCAAGCCATTCTAAAACGACATTACGACCAAAATCAGACGGTGCAGCGAGCCGAATTTCGCCATCAATTACACCCAAATCATTTTTAGAATTCTGTTGAATTTGCGTTAGTAGCAAAACGGCTTGTTCAATTTGCGGAATAAAACGTTCACCGGCCGGTGACAGTTTTAATTGTCGAGTAGTGCGTTGAAACAGCTCAACACCTAAAGACTTTTCAACGCGCATCAAAGCCGCACTGGCTGTAGCGGTTAGCAAATCTAGGCTCTCTGCCGCTTTTTTAATGCTTTTAAATTCAGCTACTTTTAGAACGATATTAAGATCACTTACCAGCATTTTAATCAAATATTTTTTGATAATAAAACAAATACTATGGTGTTTTTAGTGAACAAATCAAGCGTTAAGATTCGCACATTGGTTTTATTAGCAACTACTGGAGCAAACAATGAAAGCCATCGGTTACCAAGTGTCTGGCCCATTAAACCGTGCAAATGCGTTGGTTGATGTAACGTTAGAACAACCTATCGCTACCGGCAGAGACCTGTTGATCAAGGTTCATGCAATTGCCGTGAATCCTGTCGATTACAAAATTCGCCAGAATGTGTCTGCCACCGGAGACTCTTACAAAATATTAGGGTGGGATGCCGTGGGCGAGGTGGTTGCCTTAGGCGACGACGCATCTTTATTTAAGGTAGGTGATAAGGTTTATTACGCTGGCGATTTAACTCGGCAAGGTTGTAACGCTGAATTTCAGCTGGTTGACGAACGTCTGGCGGCCCACAAACCAAAAAGTGTAAGCAATGCTGAGGCCGCCGCAATGCCTCTGACCACCATAACCGCGTGGGAATTGTTGTTCGAACGTTTAGGAATACGCAAACAATCACACGCAAACCGGTTGAAATCGGAAGAGGTCTTGCTGGTTGTTGGCGCATCGGGTGGTGTGGGTTCTATTTTGATACAGCTCGCCAAAACCCTAACCGGCGCTACGGTTATTGGTACCGCGTCGCGCGCATCCAGTCGGGAATGGGTCACAAATCTGGGCGCCGATTATGTTGTTGATCACAGTAAGTCACTGCCAGAGCAAATTAAAGCACTTAATATCGACCCGGTAACTCAAGTAGCGAGTTTAACCCATACCGACAGTTACCTAGAGGCATACGTAGAAGTACTAAAACCAATGGGTAAACTGGCTTTAATTGATGATCCCAATGCACTGGACATAAAAAAACTTAAACAAAAAAGTTTGTCTCTTCACTGGGAGTTTATGTTTACTCGATCGATGTTTAAAACGGAGGACATGATTAGACAGCACGAACTCTTAACCGAGGTTGCAAGCTTAATTGATCAAGGTCTAATTAAAACAACCGTGGGTCAGCATTTAGGAAGGATTAACGCAACCAATCTTTTAGAGGCACACCGCATAATGGAATCGGCAAGTTCAATTGGGAAGGTCGTTTTAGAAGGTTTTTAAATCTAATCCCAAAAACTGCAAATAGATTTTAGTCGCAAACAACACTAACAATACAATCAACGCATGGATGCGTTACCGGACTGGGCACCAATCTAGATCTAAAACTGTCGGGAAATTAACAATCACATTTTTAGCAGATGACTCTAAAAGATCAAAATGAATTAGCCAGCCGGTTTATGCAGTATGAAACAGGCAAAGCCGAAAAGCTCAACCACAACGATAGAGTTTTGATCGCACGTTAACCGTGCCGTATTCTAATAACCCGCAACTTTGTAAAAAATCCTTTCATAGAAAAATTTATTTGCAGAAAAATAGAAAACTAGATAGTAAACAATGCTCCATTTCGCGTATTCTATTTAACATCTTTCACGTTTCGCACGTTTACTGCTCAGCACACTCCCTCTATGCAACGCGTTTCCAGTAGCTATCGACCTTTTCGCACCGCTCTAAAAAGTCGTCTGTATTTAATCGGTGTAGAGAATCTGAGTTTTCTTTGCTCAACTTTAAACCGAGCGTATTCTTACACGAAAAAATACCACGCATTTTGTTGTGCCATGGTTATGTTAGATGTTCATGATATAGGTTTTAACAACAGCCAGCGGTTTCCAAATACTCCACGGCGGATTGTGTCGCATCATGCGTTGATGATTTAAAGCTTTAAAAAACGCGTTTAGTTTCGATTTTATGGTTATTCCTAGTGAATAACCAAAGCAGCTAACAACTGCCGGCAAACACATTTATTGATAGGTTGAAAAAATTTTTATGTTTAAGACGATGTCTTCATTGTCGCTTTTAACGCTTTGCAGCTTGATACACCCAACCGCAAACTCAAATCCCAAAATCTACGTAGAACAAAAAGTCGACGAAAAAACGGCCAGCGCCATATGCGGCGAACAACCCGTGATTCGTGTGAGAGGGGCTTATGCCTGCGCAATCTGTCCAACATTCGCAGACGCCGACATCCCAGAACCCATGCTTTTGCAAAAAATGGTCTTAGGTAAATTCAGCAACTCTGAGGCCGACGAAATAGTTGTAGATACCGAAGGCTGCGAACCGCACAGTAATAATTTTGGCGGCATGATTCTGCTTGAACAATTAGATGAAGAACTGTCGATACGCTATTACGAACCCGGGTACCGACTTAATGAATGCTTGAAGTTTGAATCTTCAAAAGGGCGCGACGTGCTCGTTTGCAACGAGATTTACCAATCGCAAGGCAATGTTTTTGGTCAGTACGCGGCCTTTCGATTTGGTCTTGAAGAAGCCTCATGGCGAGACCTGCAAAATTGGATATACACCCAAGACGGTGAATTCATCATTGAACCCACAAAAGCCCAGCAAGCTGATTTAAATGACGATGGCATTCTAGACTTAGTACTTAGTTTTAATGCGCGAGGCACAAAAATATCGACTAAGAAATACACCATCAACTATTTGTTTGATGGACATATTTTTACACTTGCTGATGACTCGGAAAATACCAAAGAACAACTGGATGCTTTATTTAGTGAGTGGAACTAACCATCATGGCATTATTGTCAAATCCTGAAATATATTTTGCGTTTTTAACACTAACAATTTTAGAAATTGTTCTTGGTATTGATAACATAATATTCATCTCAATTCTGGTTGGTAAAGCACCCAAACATTTAAGAAGAAAAATTCGTCTACTCGGCCTATCAATGGCCATGATAATGCGCATCATATTGCTGTGCGCTTTGGCGCCGTTGATGACCTTAACAAATCCTGTCTTTGAAGTATTGGATCAAAGCTTCTCGTTTCGAGACTTAATCCTGATTGGCGGCGGTTTATTTTTACTGGCCAAAAGCACAAGTGAAATTCACGGCAGTTTAGAAACCGAAAGTACGGTAAAAACTTACGGAAACACCATGTTAATTTGGGTTATTCAGATTTTAATCATCGATCTGGTATTTTCAATTGATTCAATCATCACCGCGGTAGGCATGGCTCAGCACGTAGAAGTAATGATCGCAGCCGTAATTTGTGCAGTTGCCATAATGATGTTGATGTCTGGGTACATTGCACAGGTAATTGATAACCATCCTTCGTTAAAAATGTTGGCTTTAAGCTTTTTAATGTTAATTGGTATGGCTTTAATTGCCGATGGTTTTGGGATTCATATCCCCAAAAACTACTTATATTTTGCAATGGGTTTCTCATTATTCGTAGAAGTATTAAACATTCGGTTACGAAAAGCCCAAAATCCGATCAAATTAAGAAAGCCTTTGAGTGACGACGAGAAGTTCGTTCGCAGTGAAAATTAGTCATTAAAAACAAACTCGAAAGAAGCTCTTGTAGTTAAGAGCTTCTTTTAAACTGTTGAAATTATTAAGAAAGTAGATTCTTCTACAGAAACCTCATCAATCCAGCTTGTCGTTAAAGATCTTTACTGGCTTATTTTTTTGATTTAATCCGAGTTTCATAGTCAAAAGATAGCCACTAGACTGAATAACTACGCCATCGCATAATTATTGACAAAATAATACCGAGCAAATACCTCATGAGTAAAAACAATAAACAACCGTTCGGAGTCGTTTTGGGCCACGCTCCCGGAAATGTTCCCGCCCATTCGTCTGATTATGATTCTGCATTAAAAAGTGATTACCCATCGCGTAAATCCTTTCGTAGTTATCACGACGGCATCTACATGGGCTACAAATGGCAGTGTGTAGAATTCGCACGCCGATGGTTGTACGTGAATTTTGGCTACATCTTTGATGACGTTGCCATGGCATACGATATTTTTGATTTACGTAACGTACGCGACGTAAAAAATAACGTGCTTTTACCATTACAAGCCTTCGAAAATGGTAATAAAAAACATCCCGAATACGGCTGTTTATTAATCTGGCAAGAAGGCGGCGAGTTTGAAGACACCGGTCACGTAGCCATTGTTACCGAGGTTTCTGATACCTGGATAAGAGTCGCCGAACAAAACGTAGATCATCAAACCTGGCCACAAAACCGAAATTACTCCCGACAGTTGTCGGCAAAAATCAGCGAAGATGGTGAATACTGGATAACCTGTTCGTTTGGCAATGCTCAAATCCTGGGCTGGATGATTCAAACCGACGACACAACCTATGCAAACCCAACACACACCAAAGATTTAGCCCTGTTTAATATACAAAATCGTCACGCCGAAGGTTACCAAACCGAGAAAAAAACCTGGTTAAACATCGCCAATAAAGATGAAGAAGCCTTTGTACAAATGATGGGTGGCCATTATTTAGCGACGCTCCCTGAAGACCGATCACGTTACTTTACAATTTCGCGCACAGCATTCGAACGCTTAGAAAAAGCCACCAACGAACTGCACGGTATGTTTATGCACGCAACCGACTACGTGCTAGAAAACGACTGGCTATTGCAATACTTTAATTTTCCAGAAGCCATTATTCCGAAAATAAGACAATCATGGAACAATCGCCTAAACCAACTCATCACTAGCCGATTTGATTTTGCCTTGCGACCGGAAGGCCTAAAAGTGTACGAATACAACTGCGATTCGGCTTCGTGCTTTATGGAGGCAGGTAAAGTACAAGGTAAATGGTCAAAACATTTTGGCGTAGACGAGGGCACCGACGGCGGCAATGAATTATTTACCGACCTCGTTCGTGCTTGGAAAAAAAGCCACGCAAAAAATACAGTGCATATTTTACGTGACGACGAACCCGAAGAAAAATACCACGCGTACTTTATGCAAGCTGCTATAGAAGCCGCTGGCTTAAAATGCAAAATTATCGAAAAAATTGAACGCCTAAAATGGTCGGATGACGGCGCCATTATCGATGAAGAAGGCGAACAAGTGCACTGGGTTTGGAAAACCTGGGCGTGGGAAACCGCACTCGATCAAATTCGTGAAGAATGTGAAACAGCCAACCAAACCGATGGTACCTATGAACCACTATGCAAACCGGGTTATTCACCGCAGCTTTCCGATGTACTACTGCACAAAGACATCATGGTATTCGAACCAATGTGGTCGTTAATCCCAAGCAACAAAGCAATATTGCCTGTACTATGGTCGCTATTTCCTAACCATCCGTTTTTATTAAACTCATCGTTTGAACTTAACGACGAGTTAAGTGCAACCGGTTACGTAGAAAAACCCATTGTTGGTCGCTGTGGTTCAAACATCATCATGTACGACAGCGAAAATACCAAAATGGAAAGCTCAAAAGGTGCCTTTAAACACCAACCAACCATTTACCAACAATTATTCTCACTGCCAAACATCGACGACTACTACACCCAAGTGTGCACTTTTACCGCCGCAGGCATGTACGCAGGCACCTGCATAAGAGCCGATAAAAGCATGATCATAAAAAGCGAAAGCGACTGCTTTCCGTTAAGAATACTCGACGACAAACTTTTTTTAAAATCTTAAAACTCACCTAAAATTTTTAAAACCTCTGATTAACTCCGTCATGAATTAATCAGAGGAAAATCATCACTACACCTTTTTATAAATGTGAAAATTAATAATTTTCGAATAATTCTTAATTAAAACCATTAGCTAAAAAACCATTAATTTCAAGCAACAACTGCCATCAATTATGCTTAACTGCATAAGCCACCCAAACTCTAAAAAACAAATCACCTAAAAGCAGTCATTCACCAAAACACACAGTACAAAATAAGAAAAATGAATTCCCCGCCAATTTGACAAACAAATTGACGAAGAAAGCCATTCAAGATAGTTTTCAGAAAATTACTGAGATAGATGTAATTATGACGATAAACTCTGGAAAATGTGTCGTTAGAACATCTATTAAACTGTTATGGATAAAGGCAAACATCGTGGATAAAAGGTATCTTGAAGCATGTGAAGATGACATCATAAAGAATAAGGAAGATTGCTATGTATGCTTTAAGCCCGGACGCCATGAAGAGTGTTCTAAAATATTTGTGCAGAGGCAGGTTGAAGCAGAAGAGAAAATTCAAGCTGCAAAAAAACAAGAAGTAATCTCAGACAGACGATTCTTGGCAAAGTATGCTGTAGCGGGTGAATATTTATCTGATCAAGAAAACAGTGATTACTTGGATGTGAAATCATTTCTAGAAACAAAAATAAATAGTAAGGGACATCACTACTCTAGCGGCAAAGCGTTTGAAAATGAAAACTGGTGGTATATACCTTACAGTTTTATTGGGTGTGTTGGTTACATCGTAGAAAAGCAATCCAAAGACGTATATTGCCTTGGTTCTGGTGCGGCGGTAAGGTACCGAGAATATTTAAATGGTGGCAGCCTATTATGGGGTGGTGTTTTTTCATACATTAATGGTGACATTGAAGCAAATGCATAACAAAAAAAGCCAACGGAAAAATTGGTGGCTGCGCTTCACTCCGCCACCATTTTTCCCCTGCTTTAGGCGTTAGGCACTCTAGCTGTTGCCATCCATAAAATTTAGGGAAGTCATAAATGGCGATTGGTTCCGTAGATACAAAAATACTTTGGGGGCGTGCTGGCGGTCGTTGCTCAAAACCAGGGTGCGATGAGGATCTTACTTCTCTTGTAGAAACAGGCAATTATTTAGTTGGAGAGATGGCACATATTATTGGTAATAAGCCAACTGCAGCGAGAGGAACGCCTGATGGTGGTAGCGATGCATATGAAAACTTAATATTGCTTTGTCCAACTCACCACACTCATATCGACAAATCACCCGAAGGAACATATCCAGTAGACTTACTTCATGAATGGAAAAGAAGCCATGAAGCGTTAATAAGTAGTGCGGGAAAAACTACTAAACTTAATGACTTCAATCAGCTTCGTATTGCTGTTGCACGAATTTTAGCTTCCAATAAAGCAATATTTGATTCCGTAGGGCCTAGTAGCGCAACCGCACAGGCAGACCCTAGCTCCAATACATATCTAATCTGGGAGCTAAGACGTATAGATCGCATTTTGCCCAACAATCAAAAAATATTAAATATCCTTGATGCTAACATCGAGCTTATTGAAGATATGTCCGTTATTCGCGTAATAGAGAGTTTTCGGGTACATGCTGAGTCTTACGAAAAGCATGTATATCACCGGCTTGATTCTTATCAGTTGTTCCCAAATGAATTTTCAGAGGTATTCTCGCAATGACAAACGGTTCAAACTCATGGGGGGTTTCCTATAGTCGGATTGCTTGGCTGGAACCCGTCATAATATCCCATGATAATGTTGTCAATTTCACGCGTCATCACGACATTATTATGGAGTTCGATAGAAAAGATGGCTCTCATATCGTGTTGATTTGCCTTGATGAATATACTCTTGGTGAGGCGGGAGTGCAAAGAGTGTTACAGGAGTTTCCAGCTGTTAATTTTATTTCAGTGGGAGGTAACTGGAATGGATATACGATAGAAGCAAAAAAACTTTGTCTATCAAAGAAAATTGGTCTATTCAATTCAAGTGAATTAACTGGAGCAATCTGGAAAAATGAATTTTGGGCATACCATCGAAAAGATGATGAAGGAAATCCAGTATATCCATACAAAACAGCATGATCTGGTAAGTATCTACGGGTTTGGCTCCTTCTTTCGTAGTGAGCACGCAAGTGATTGTGACTTATTACTTGTTGTGAATGATCGATGCTCAAATTTAGGTCTTCTTCATGCTGATCTGTCAAAAGTTTTCTCAGAGCTGGGGGAAAAGTTATCAATTGTATTTGACCTTACTATTCTTACAGAAAGAGAGCATATGAGGGCTCCGCTTAGAGAGCATTGTAAGCTTATTAATGTCTCTGTAGCTGAGCGTAAAAATGCCTAACAAGGCCAGTCAATCTGACCTCCGTAAACTGTCTTCTTTTTTGCAAAAAAACACAAAAAAGCAGCCAATTCACTCCGGCAGTTGCTGGCGGCGTTAGTGCACGAAAAGTTACAGGTTAGAGATATTTAAAATGGACAATATTAAACAGTTCAAAT
>CALMJT010000114.1 GCA_937864365.1 uncultured Alteromonadales bacterium
CGACACATCCTTGTGTCGCGAGAAACTCTAGGTTAATCAGAGTTTCCTATATTTTTCTAAGACCATTAGCCTGAAACGTTTGCAGAGATTTATTTCAAATGAACACAGAATTTAGAAAATCATTACCAGGCAGCAATCTCGATTTTTACGATACACGTGCAGCCATTGAGGCCATTGAGCCGGGTTCTTATAAAACATTACCGTATACTTCGCGTGTTTTGGCTGAGCAATTGGTTCGTAAATGCGATCCAGAAAGCCTTACTGATTCTTTAAAACAAATTATTGGTCGCAAGCGCGATTTAGATTTTCCGTGGTATCCAGCGCGTGTTGTTTGTCACGATATTTTAGGTCAAACCGCGTTGGTGGATTTGGCCGGTCTTCGTGACGCCATCGCCGAGCAGGGCGGTGATCCTGCCAAAGTAAACCCTGTGGTACCAACACAATTAATTGTTGACCATTCACTGGCCGTAGAATTTGGTGGTTTTGATCCGGAAGCGTTTGAGAAAAACCGCGCGGTAGAAGATCGTCGTAACGAAGATCGCTTCCATTTTATTGAGTGGACCAAAACGGCATTTAAAAATGTTGATGTGATTCCTGCCGGTAACGGCATTATGCATCAAATTAACCTAGAAAAAATGTCACCGGTTATTCAAGCCCGTGACGGCGTTGCTTATCCTGATACCTGTGTGGGTACTGATTCACACACGCCACACGTTGATGCCTTGGGCGTAATTGCCATTGGTGTGGGTGGTTTAGAAGCCGAAACCGTGATGCTAGGGCGTCCATCAATGATGCGCCTTCCAGACATTATTGGGGTTAAATTAATTGGTAAGCGTAATCCTGGCATTACGGCAACCGATATCGTTTTGGCAATTACCGAATTTTTACGTCAAGAGCGTGTTGTTTCTGCGTATTTAGAATTTTTCGGTGACGGTGCAAAAAGCTTAACCATTGGCGACCGCGCAACCATTTCGAATATGACTCCTGAGTTTGGTGCGTCTGCGGGTTTATTTTATATCGATGAACAAACCATCGATTATTTAAAATTAACCGGACGTGATGCCGAGCAGGTTGCTCTTGTTGAAAACTACGCGAAAACCACCGGCTTGTGGGCGGATGATTTGGTCGAAGCTGAATACGAACGTGTTTTAGAGTTCGATTTATCAACCGTTGTGCGCAACATGGCGGGTCCATCAAATCCACATCGTCGTCTTCCAACCAGCGCGTTAGCTGAGCGTGGCATTGCGGTGAATTTAGACGCAGCCAAAGCCGAAGAAGCCGACGGTAAATTGCCGGATGGCGCCGTTATTATTGCGGCGATTACGTCCTGTACCAACACCAGTAACCCACGCAACGTTGTAGCCGCAGGTTTGGTGGCGAAAAAAGCCAACGAACTTGGTTTGGTTCGCAAGCCTTGGGTTAAATCTTCGTTTGCGCCGGGTTCTAAAGTTGCGAGATTGTATCTAGAAGAATCGGGTTTATTGCCTGAGCTTGAAAAACTCGGTTTTGGTATTGTCGCCTATGCATGTACCACCTGTAACGGTATGAGTGGTGCACTTGATCCGGTGATTCAACAAGAAATTATCGATCGCGATTTATACGCAACGGCGGTGTTGTCGGGTAACCGTAACTTTGATGGTCGTATTCATCCTTATGCCAAACAAGCATTCCTTGCATCACCTCCGTTAGTAGTTGCCTATGCAATTGCCGGTACCGTGCGCTTTGATATCGAAAAAGATGTACTCGCGGTGGTTGATGGCAAAGAAATTACCCTAAAAGATTTGTGGCCAAGCGACGAAGAAATCGATGCGATTGTGGCGAGTTCGGTTAAACCAGAACAATTTAATCAAGTGTACATTCCCATGTTTGACTTGGGTGCGGTAGAGGAAGCCGAAAGCCCATTGTACGATTGGCGCCCACAAAGTACTTACATTCGTCGTCCTCCGTATTGGGAAGGTGCTCTTGCCGGTGAGCGTACATTAAAAGGTATGCGTCCTTTAGCGGTACTGCCAGACAACATCACCACCGATCACTTGTCGCCTTCGAACGCTATTTTGGCAAACAGTGCCGCCGGTGAATACTTGGCGAAAATGGGTCTGCCTGAGGAAGACTTTAACTCCTACGCAACGCACCGTGGCGACCATTTAACGGCACAACGTGCAACCTTGGCGAATCCAAAACTGTTAAACGAAATGTGTTTGGATGAAAACGGCAAGGTTATTCAGGGTTCTCTTGCGCGTATCGAGCCGGAAGGTAAAGTGGTTCGCATGTGGGAAGCCATTGAAACTTACATGGAGCGCAAGCAACCGTTAATTATTGTTGCTGGTGCCGATTACGGACAAGGTTCTTCACGCGATTGGGCGGCAAAAGGTGTTCGTTTAGCGGGTGTTGAAGCCATCGCCGCCGAAGGTTTTGAGCGTATTCATCGAACCAATCTAGTGGGTATGGGTGTTCTACCGTTAGAATTTAAACAAGGTACGACTCGTAAAACCTTAGAAATTGACGGTACTGAAACCTACGACGTTAAAGGTGAACTTGCACCACGTGCCGAGTTAACCTTAGTGATTAATCGCAAAGATGGTTCTGTAACCGAAGTACCTGTGACTTGTCGTTTAGATACCGCGGAAGAAGTTCATGTCTATTCTGCCGGTGGTGTACTACAGCGCTTTGCGAAAGACTTCTTAGAAATGGAAAACGCGTAATTTATTTTTCAGCGAGTTAATCGAGCAGGAAGCTCTTGTTGATAGAGAGCTTTCTGTTGTTCGCAAAAATTTTTACGCACAGTTTAAATTTTCTTACTGTTTTTATAGGAATAAAACATGTCTCACGTACCGCAAATTAAAATCCCCGCAACCTACATGCGTGGTGGTACCAGTAAAGGGGTGTTTTTCAGTCTTACGGATTTACCCGAAGTTGCACAAACGCCTGGTCCGCAAAGAGATGCGTTATTATTGCGTGTTATTGGTAGTCCTGATCCGTACGGAAAACAAATTGACGGCATGGGTGGTGCAACGTCGAGTACCAGCAAAATTGTGATTCTGAGTAAAAGTACCAAACCAGATCACGACGTTAATTATTTATTCGGCCAGGTTTCTATTGATACTGCGTTTGTTGATTGGAGCGGTAACTGTGGGAACCTATCGTGTGCGGTTGGTGCTTTTGCCATTAGCAATGGTTTGATCGATGCCGATAAGGTCCCGAGCGATGGTATTGCTACCGTAAAAATTTGGCAGGCGAATATCGAAAAAACCATTATCGCTAAAATTCCAATGACCGGTGGTCAAGTTCAAGAAACCGGTGATTTCGAATTGGACGGTGTGACTTTTCCGGCGGCGGAAATTCAAATCGAGTTTTTAGACCCATCCGACGGCGAAGGCTCTATGTTTCCCACCGGAAATTTAATTGATGATCTTGAGGTTCCCGGTGTTGGTACCTTTAAGGCAACCATGATTAATTCCGGTATTCCTACCATTTTTGTGGATGCCGAAGCCATTGGTTACAAGGGCACCGAGTTGCAAGACGACATTAATAATGACGCAGAAGCCTTAGCCATGTTTGAAAAATTGCGAGCTTACGGCGCCATTAAAATGGGTTTAATTAAAGATATTGAAGAAGCCAAAACTCGTCAACATACGCCTAAAATTGCATTTGTAGCTAAACCAGCTGAATACACGGCATCCAGTGGTAAAGTCATTAAATCCGACGAAATTGATCTTTTAGTACGCGCTTTGTCGATGGGTAAATTACACCACGCCATGATGGGCACTGCCGCGGTTGCCATTGCTACCGCAGCGGCTGTACCGGGTACCTTGGTTAATTTGGCCGCTGGCGGTGGCGAGCGTAACGCGGTTCGTTTCGGTCATCCGTCAGGTACTTTACGTGTTGGTGCTGAAGCCGAAATTGTTAACGGTGAGTGGACTGCAACTAAAGCCATCATGAGCCGAAGCGCACGTGTATTAATGGAAGGTTCGGTGCGTATTCCCGGCGATAGTTTTTGATGGTCAGTGATTTGTGCGAACCCTATGTATTTACTGTTAATATCTGAGTAAATTAAGTATACCTAGGGCGTAAATTCGAAAATTCTGTGTTTTTTAACCGAGTTTTCAGCGAAATTACCTGCTAGCGATTCGGGTAATTTTGAATTGAAATTATTTCCAGGATATTGCCTTTAAGCGACTTCGGTCGCTTTTTTTATGGGTTGAATATAATTTTCAAAAACGTTCACGCAGATAAAGTCCGTTTGCAGGGTGTACTCAATGTTGTTATGGATAATTGCTTATCTCTTAGTCTGAGAATAGAAATTGGCAAGAGGATTTCTAATATCTCCCAATTTCAAGTGCTAGTAATTTTTAAATTGATGGCACCTCTACGTGCTGGAGAAAATTTTTAAGTACCGGAGAAAACGTTCGATTAACAGGGGTTTATTCTTAATTGTAAATTTTTACCTAAATACAACCCTTTAAAACTTGTGTCTTTTAAGGGTTTATCACAAAAGTTTGTCTTTTAAGAAGTGATATTGGTTCGGTATTTATTGTGTGGATATTAATTCTAAAATTAATAAGTTAAATTTTTGCGTGTTTTTTATTCTACAAATCTTGATTAAATTCTGTTTTAACTAATCTTAACTCATCTGGTTTCTTTCTTTACCGAGATTTTTTGAATATTTATTGCTCTTTTCGAGTGATTTTTAGGTAAAAAACAGAGTTTTTGATTTATAAACAGTGGATATAATTTAATTTTCTGACAATTTCAATAATATTTATTCAATAACTGGTATTTATGACAGATATTCAGTTTGATGATATGCATTTTAAATAAATAACAATTTCTCGCTATATAATTTTTTAGCGTTATAAATGTGTGATATTTTGAGAGATCTTAGTTGTAGCACGTCGTTTCGATGTGAAGAACTTTGTGCATTATTTCTCGTCATAATCTCGCAAATAAAATTGATGATATATCGGCACAGGCGCTACAACTGCCGATGTCGTTATTAACGCGGGCTAAACTAAGCTTACCTTATTGCACGGTTGATTTTAAAACAAACGACGCATTTTTGTGTTGTTAGTGCCATAAGTCAGAGTTTTCTTTAGTTCTTGTTGAATTAAACAACTCAGTTCTTGTCGTTGCAGATGACTGTTTTTGTTAGTAGCACAGTTTTGAATTTCAATTAAATATTATTCTTGCATGAACATGCGGAGGCTCTAATGTTGGCTAGATTTGTAGCCGTTTTGGCTCTTTTGTTGGCTTTTAATACTTATGCGCAGGAGTCGAAGTTCTATTCGCATAAAACTCGTGGGGCTTTGAAAGGTGCCGATGTAGTTGCTTACTATGATTTGCAACCGGGAGACCCTGCCATTATTGGTACCGATGACATTACTTATGATTGGGGCGGTGTTACTTGGCACTTTGCCAATGAAGTGAATCGTAACAAATTTATTTTGGAACCTGAAAAATACGTTCCTCAATACGGTGGTTACTGTGCATTTGCTGTTGCGAAGGGTTTTACCGCACCACCACGTCCAGACAGCTGGACTATTGTTGATGGTAAATTGTATCTAAACAATAACCCAACCTCTGATAAAATTTGGCAGCGCGACCGTGGCGAGTCCATTCAAAAAGGCGATGCTAATTGGGTTGAAATTTCCAAAAAGTAAACTTAAATAAGTTACCAGTAAAAAAGGCGGGAGAATATCCCGCCTTTTTTGTTTCTGTTTTAAAGTATGCCTTGTTTACGTACCATAGAGGTGTTTTTACGTAATTCTAAAAGTTCAACCGAATGTGTAAGTTACATAAGTGACCATGAACGTAATAATGCGGTACCGGTACTTGTAGTAAATAAAGAGAGAACCGTTGTAAGCACTATAATATTGGCCGCGAGAGTGTAATTGCCGCCAATAGATCTTGCCATAACAAAACTTGCCGATGCGCTCGGTGCGCTAGACATTAAAAAGATCACGCCCAACTCCATACCTTTAATGTCAAGCAGCCACGCCACCGCAGTAACCGCCATAGGAATAACAATCAGCTTTGCGGTTGTTGTAATCGCCGCATAGGTGAGGTCTGCATTAAATTTTAAACTCAAACCTGCTCCTGCCACCAATAACGCTAAAGGTAGAGTCATGCGCGCAAAATATTGGCCGGACTGTTGAATAATTTCAGGAATTGGTACGTGCAGTTGGTTAATGATTAGTGCGCAGGCAATGGCGATAATCAGTGGATTTTTAGCAACGCCTAAAAGCACGCTTTTAATCATGGCTATTTTACTGCTGTTGCTGTTTTTATCAGACCATCGCGTCAGTGTCGTGACCGAGAAAATATTATAAAAAATGGTAACCAGTGCAATATAAATAGCGGCCGTTGAATACACGGCGTCGCCGTAGGCGTTTACACAATAGGCTAAACCGATAATGCCCATATTGCCGCGAAAAGCACC
Organism: uncultured Alteromonadales bacterium; assembly: GCA_937864365.1. GTDB lineage: Bacteria > Pseudomonadota > Gammaproteobacteria > Pseudomonadales > Cellvibrionaceae > Sessilibacter. Next base: position 6,437 of record CALMJT010000114.1, read on the forward strand.
TTGTACCATCACGCCTCTTGAGCTGCGATCTTTGCACATAAGCGGGACGGCAATTTCTAATAAAATATAAACAACAATGGTTGAAAGAATACCGTAAATCACCAAGCTTAAACTTTTGCCGAAATTGATATCGCTATTAACTATGCTGACAAATAGCAACGCCGGTAGAGTTACATTAAAAACCAGTTTACTGCCCACATCTACAAACGCATCGGTAATAAATCCAATCTTTCGTAGCCAAGTCCCAATAAACAAAACAATGAATATGGGCAGGGTAATGCTAAGCGCAAAGCTTAAGCTTGAGGTAGGATCAAACAAAGGTGCTTCCTTAAATCGTAGCGATAATTTAACGACAGTGCCGTAAAGAAAGCCGGTGCAGAGAAATCTTTAATTTAATACCAAGCGCGGAGCTTATCGTTTGGTGAGATATTTTCGCAATTTGGTTTGGTGCAATCTATGTCGCAAGGTCTTGGTGAGTTGGCAACTTACTCTCATCCAATTTATAAAAACCATCATTCGTGTGATTTCAACCTATAGGAACCTCTGATTAACTCATCCATGATTTAATCAGAGGACAGAAATTGAAA
>CALMJT010000115.1 GCA_937864365.1 uncultured Alteromonadales bacterium
ACCCAATACTAGTTAGATGATTGAAGATTACTCAGAATAGTTAGCTATTTTTGGCCAGCCCGGTGTTTGGGGCTCTGGTTCTATTACTAGTGGCCTATCTCCCTAAGTCAATTTGTTTCGTTAAACGCTGCGATGACTTGCTAGTTTCAGTGTTTTTTAACCACCGCTCCTGGGAATTTAAATGTTGCGACTAAAATCGATTACAATTTGCCGGCAACTTACCTTTATTAAATGAAAATGAGGAGGTCAATGTTGCCAGAAAATGAATGTTAATGGCGGCAATAATTTATTCGTATTTGAAGTTTGAGTATTACTCATACTCATTAGCGATCAATGCAATCCTCTCGTTATATAATTGCAGTAATTAATTACGATAAATCGGCTTCGGCTTTATTTCTGGTATTAAACAACCTTTATGTATTTTTAATAATAATGGCAAAGATTGGTCGAGAAGAATCGGGCCAAATTCAAGGTTTTTTTGTACGTTATGAATACGTCGTTGTTTTTGGGGCATAATGTATTTACTGTGGTTAAAACCTGTTTAATTGAACTGTTTCGCCATTTGTTAGATTGCTTCTAACAAATGGCGGGCTTTGTCTGAAATATTTAATTAACTCTGACTGGCGATATTTCCGTATAAGTACGTTCCACCAGATACGGATTTGGGTACAAAAAAGCCCGGCGAACCGGGCAAAGTTATGGCGAGTGATTAAGGAGAGATGAAATAAAGGTGTTATGAAAAAGCGCTTTAAAAGCGAGATACAAAGTTATTGCTTGTATTGGTTAAAAAGTCGATGTCTACACGACGCTCAAGTGCGTAAGCTTCACGGTCACCTTTTTGTGCTTGGGAGAAATTCGAGCCTTCGCCGCGAGTGATAATTCGAGACTCTTCTACACCCATCAGCAATAATTTATCTTTCACCGACTTCGCACGATATTGCGAAAGAACATTATTGTAGTCGTCGTTACCACGTGGATCGGTATGGCCAACCAGTTCGATATTGATATCGGGGTTTTCCATCAGCACTTCCGCAATGGCATCTACAACGCCTTCAGCATCTGTGTTTAGCTGGTCCGAATTGGTGCTGAAGAACACGCGCATTGGCAGTGTTTCTAGTTGTAGCTTGTAAGGCTCTGGCTGGCTGTTTTGGTCTACCAATAAAGCTTGGTTCACGGCGAGTTCCTCTTCTAAATAAGCGATTTCAGATGTTGCTGCTTTAAGGGATGCAGTAGATTCATCCGCTCTTTTTATCTCATCGCCAAGATACGCTCCTGCAAGTGAGCCGATAACAAAGCCTACAGGTCCTCCGACAATGGTGCCAACAATGGTTGATGTCGCAAAGGTGGCTCCTTGTTTTGCTTCGGTAGCGGTGGTTGCTGCTGACGATTGCGTGGCGCCAGTTACAAGTGCAAGTGAAAGAGTAGAAAGTGCGATTAGTTTTTTCATGTCCGTTTCCCGTGAATTTAAAAATCTGTGTGTTTTGTTTCGATAGGGTTATTAAATACAGGGAAGTAGGCTTCGGAATGGGTGCTTTAGGGCGAGTCAGTGATAGAATGTGGCAGAATATGGCAATTGCAGATTATTACGGGCGTAAAAAAAGCCGCATGAGCGGCTTCTTTTGTTGTTTGACGACAAGCTAATCTTAAGCAGCGGTGCTTAATGCTTTAACTTGAGCGTTCAAACGGCTCTTGTGACGAGCAGCTTTATTCTTATGAATAATGCCTTTATCTGCAATTCGATCGATTACAGGTACTGCAGCCGTATACGCTGCTTTAGCTGCTTCTTGGTCACCGGCTGCAATGGCTGCATTAACTTTTTTAATATAAGTACGCACCATTGAGCGCAGGCTGGCGTTATGCTTACGCGCTTTGTCGTTTTGGCGAGCACGTTTTTTTGCTTGAGGTGAATTTGCCACCGTGTTGCTCCTGTGAATGGGCTGTTAAAACTAAGGACGCAGCATTATGCGTTTTTTTTAGTCTGTGTCAATTCGAATTTTAGAGATTTTTCTAATTATAGATAGATATCTCATCTTGCTTAGTTAGATTGAGCGCTTCACATAGGAAGTCGGCCATTCCTGTATCGTGAAGGTATCTAATAGCTCGATGATGGGTATCTATTGAAAAGCTGAGCGTGGCTTCGGAACTAGGTTTATGGCCAGCATACGTGGCTCAAGAAGCTGTGCCTGCTCCAGTTTTTGTGCAAGTCCACTTGGATAGGTATCTGGTAGTCTCGACTCTAAAACTAAATCATCATTAGTCTCGTACTGGAGACGCTTATCAGCGCGATCAGTTTCAATTCGGCTGCGACAGCCAATTTCTTCAATCGCCATTGCTAAGCGTTTAGCGTAGGTTTTGTCCAGTCCCTGTTTCAGAATGTTTACCTTGCCTGAAAACAGATTTTTCAGCTGGCTACCGTTTCTCACGCCAAAACGATCTGCAAACGCCATCATGGCCGCTTCACGATTTTTGCCTGGGAAGGTTTCACCCCAAAAAACAACTTTATAAGTATCCATAGTGCTTACTGCTTTGTTAGCTACCAAAAACATAAATACATCAATAAATGACGGAGTCAGAGTGGACCTGGTATCTAATCCATTAGAACTTTGTCCATTTTCATAAGATAGGTTTGCATCTGAACTTAAGCGAGACCATAAGTATGAGTTTTAGAATTAACTCATACATGTCTTATATCGGATAAGTGCAGTTACTTTGTGATTAGTCTCTTTTCGGTAATTATATAACTGTTTAAACAATATGCAAAAGTGTGAACTACTTAATAGCTTTAAATTACATGTTAAATTTTGTTTTCTTGTTCAAGAATAAGTAAATACTAATGTTAAGACTTGTTGTGCAAAATAATTCTGATCAGTATCTCTGATACTTATCCGTAATTTAATCAAGGAGTAGTAATTAAAAATGTAATTTCCAATTCTTTAACCATTTCAATTATTTACCGTTCTTGAAATTGGCGAGGCTTGCCAGTATAGCTGGAAACTCTAGATTGATTAGAGCTTTCTATATTTTTTTGGTGGATTTTTGTAGTCGGTTTTTTTTGGATTGTTCGATCAAATAAATCTTATTGGTTTGATCATTCCAGATTGAGATTGATAAACAAGGATTCGATTCAATGATGATATTACGAGTGAATTTCTATAAATAGCAAATCACTATAATTGTATCAAAAGAATTACTTAAATTAGGAGTTAAGAGAGAAGAGCAAAAAACTGAAAATAAGATGAATATAATTTGTTAAATAGAAGTTTTGAATATAACAGTAAGATTCTCGATGTCGGCACTATTTCAATAAATGTGGATTATTAAAATTAGCGGTTCGTAATAAAAATATTGTTTAATCTTGTAATTAATTCGGGTTTGATTAAATTTATCCAAGGTGCAAACAAGGGATACGTTAAAAGAATTTTTAACTCATCTAATGAATGCTTGAACCTAAATAAAGGAACCTCTAACTCATCCAATAAATTAATCAAAAGACAAAAATTGACAATGCAATTTCCAATTTCCTCACAATTTCAATCGCCTACCGCTCTTGAAATTGGCAATAAGTCCTTGTGTCGATGGAAGCTCTGGGGCAATTAGAGTTTCCAAAAGTTTTTAGCATGAAATTAAAATTACGATCGCCGTCCTTGGCGATCTCAAACCAACATCCTGTCGGTAACATTAAAGGCTAGCAAAGAAGACTAACCCGAGAGGGGGTAATTCGCATAAATATTGGAGTCCTTTCCAAACGATATCCCTGATTTCTTAACCATCGAAAGTGATTTTCGATTGGTATAGCTCAAATTTTAAAGTGAAGACACGCCACTCAATGAAGTTACATTGCTGTCAGTTTTTGTGGCTGAAGATGATGAATCTTCAAATTTTTCCAACAGTGCGTCAGGTTTGCCTTTGCATGCTTTTACGAGTAGTTCTCGTCGTTTTGCGAGTAGCAAACCAATTTTTTCGGCTGAATCTTCGTCTAATCCAGGGACTTCCTGTTCAATTAGCGTTGTAATGTTTGCAGCAAGCTCTAGCATGCTGTCGTGTTCTTCTGCATCTTTTTTGTTGTCGAACATAGCGCCATCTCGATCACATTTCCAAACTGCTACAACAGCCATTTTCTTCCCCTTTTATAAGTACTGTATGTGTGTACAGTATTTTATTTTTGTCTGCAGGTCAACCAGTTTTAATGAGCGTTATGCATACAAAATAGTTAACGAGCTTGCCGAAGGTCTGAGTTTCATAGCTCGACATTCGGTCACTTGCATCTCAACACAGTAAAATCAGGTACACTGCCCAAAATTTCTGCCTAGGAATTCGCTGCTTGGAAAAATTACCACCTGAAAAAAATTCATCGTTACAAGAAGCTTCTGGAAAAAAAAGTCTGTTTCGCTCAAGTTCTATCGTCGGCTCAATGACCATGTCGTCACGTATTTTGGGATTGATTCGCGACGTATGTTTTGCGCGGTTTGTGGGTGCCGAGGCGGGGGCAGATGCCTTCTATGTGGCATTTAAGATTCCCAATTTTTTTCGCCGGTTATTTGCTGAGGGGGCGTTTTCTCAGGCATTTGTGCCGGTTCTGAGTGAATACCGTACTAAAGGCAGTTCGCAGGCCGTCAAGCTTCTCATAGATCACGTCTGTGGTGCTCTGGGATCAGTCCTGTTGCTCTTTACTGTATTGGCCGTTTTGGGCGCGCCTGTGGTTGCAACACTCTTTGCTCCTGGATTCGTGAACGATGAAGTTAAATTCGATCTGGCGACCAATCTTTTGCGAATTACGTTTCCTTATTTGTTTTTGATTTCCATGACAGGCTTTGCTGGAGCCGTGCTCAACAGTTATGACCGTTTTGCGATTCCCGCACTGACTCCGATTTGGTTGAATATCTGTTTGATTGGCGCTGCGCTTTTTGCTGCTCCTTATTTCTCGCAGCCTGCTTACGCGCTGGCTTGGGGTGTTTTGATTGCTGGTGTTGTGCAGTTGCTGTTTCAATTGCCTTTTCTGGCACAACTGCAACTCATGCCAAAGCCGAAGGTTAATTTCCGCCACGAAGGGGTTATTCAGGTACTTTCATTGATGGCACCGGCAATCTTTGGTGTTTCAGTAAGTCAGCTAAATCTACTTCTCGATACCGTGCTAGCGTCTTTCTTACCAACGGGAAGTGTTTCTTGGTTGTACTATTCTGATCGATTATCAGAGCTGCCCTTGGGTGTTTTTGCGGTGGCGATAGGTACGGTTATTTTGCCGAATTTATCGCGTTTACACGCCAGTGAAGATCCCGGCCGATTCAGTGCGACCCTTGACTGGGCACTCAGAATGATTGTGATGATTGCAGTGCCCGCTGCACTGGCGTTGATTCTCTTAGCCGAGCCTATTCTCAGCACCTTGTTTTTATACGGTAAAACGACGGCTTTCGATATTGAAATGTCGACGTGGAGCCTTCGTGCTTATGCGTTGGGATTAGTCGCATTCATGCTTATTAAAGTGCTAGCGCCGGGTTTTTATGCGCGCCAAGATATGAAAACGCCAGTGAAAATAGGCATTAAAGCCATGATTGCTAACATGGTTTTTAATGTGGTGTTTGTGGTGCCGTTGTATTTTTATTTAAATTTAGGCCACGTTGGTCTTGCCCTGGCGACTTCTGTTTCGGCTTTCTTGAATGCGGGTTGGTTACTTCACGAGTTGAAAAAGCGCGAGGTTTATCAGCCAGAGCCGGTATGGAAGCGAATGTTCTTTACGCAAGCGGTTGCTAATGGTGTTATGGCACTTTTGCTGGTCTTAATTCTCACACAAGTACCTTCTTGGATTGAAATTAATGCCGCTCAACGATGTTTGTGGTTACTGCTTCTTTGCGTTGTTGGTGGTGGCAGTTATCTATTGAGTTTATACGCCTGCGGAATTAGGGCGAAAGACCTCCGACCTTCTCGCTAGTTAAGGAAAATGCCACACAACTTAAAAGTCATCGGTTATAATCACCGCCCTTTTTAACCCCGATGCTGGACGAGTCTGTGGCCGAGACCCAAATTAATCATGCACCCAAGTTGATCCGAGGACTGCACAACATCCGTGATATTCACCACGGTAGTGTCGTTACCCTAGGCTCGTTCGATGGTGTGCATCTCGGCCATCAAAGAGTCATAAAGCAATTGAAAGACAAGGCCGCTGAATATAGTGTGCCGTCGGTTGCAGTAATATTTGAGCCTCAACCCATGGAGTTTTTATCGCCGCAGGCGGCTCCGGCTCGAATCATGAGGTTTCGCGAAAAAGTCAGAGCGCTGCTTGATGCCGGAATAGACCGAGTTTGTTGTTTGGAGTTTAACAATAAGCTCAGCTCACTTTCGGCCCAAGAATTTTGTGAAAAAATTCTCGTACATGGCTTGGGAGCTCGATTTGTTGTCATTGGCGATGACTTTCGCTTTGGGCAAGACCGCCAAGGGGATTTTGAGTTTCTTCAAGCACAAGGTACCAAGTGGGGCTTTGGCGTTGCTGATACCAACACGCTGGAACAAAACGGCGAAAGAATTAGTAGTACTCGTATTCGTCATCTTTTAGCCGAAGCTGACTTTGACGAGGCAAGACACTTATTAGGCAAACCGTTCACTATGAGTGGCCGGGTGGGTTATGGCAATCAGCTGGGGCGTAAACTCGGACTACCCACCGCGAACCTAGCCATCCGGCGTTATAAAACTCCCGTCCGCGGTGTGTTTGCCGTTCACGTTACACTTCCTAGTGGTGAGGTTTTACCCGCAGTGGCGAATGTCGGCGTACGGCCTACGGTTGACGGTATTGCAAAACCGATACTTGAGGCCCATGTATTAAACTTTGCGGGTGATCTTTACGGACAAATGTTAACCGTAGAGTTTTGCAAAAAGCTTCGTGATGAATCCAAGTTCGAATCTATTACTGCCCTACAGCAGCAAATTTTAAAGGATATCGAACAGGCTAAAGATTATTTTAAAGAAAACTCGTTATTTTAGAGAAAACCCAAAGTAGTTAAGTAGTTTCTTGTGTGTACCCAAAGACCTGTACATATTGGAACCTTTGAATTTTATCCCACGACTTCTGTGTTGTTATGACTGATTACAAAAAAACTCTTAATCTTCCGCAAACCAGTTTTGCGATGAAAGCTAATCTTGCTCAGCGTGAGCCAGAGTTTGTTAAACGTTGGCAGAAAGAAGGTATCTACGAAAAAATTCGTAACTCCCGTGCGGGTCGAGAAAAATTCATACTTCACGATGGCCCGCCCTACGCAAACGGCGACATCCACTTGGGTCACGCGGTTAACAAAATTCTGAAAGACATCATTGTTAAATCGAAGACTTTATCTGGTTATGACTCACCCTACGTTCCGGGTTGGGATTGCCATGGCTTACCCATTGAACATCGTGTTGAAAAAAAAATTGGCAAGGCCGGTGTTAAGGTCGATTTCAAAGCTTTCCGACAACAGTGTCGTGATTACGCAGCTAAGCAAGTAGAAGGTCAAAAGAAAGACTTTATTCGTTTAGGTGTACTTGGCGAGTGGAACAACCCCTACCTCACCATGGATAAGCAATACGAAGCTGACATTATTCGCGCACTTGGAAAAATCATCGAAAATGGCCATTTGCAAAAAGGTTTCAAGCCTGTTTACTGGTCCGTTGTGGGTGGCTCCGCGTTAGCCGAAGCTGAGGTCGAATATCAGGATAAAACCTCGTTTTCTATTGATGTGAAATTTGCAGTGGTTGACCAATCTGCTCTAAAAGCAGTGTTCGGCGCTGAGCAAACCTCAGAAACAGCTTACGTAGTTATTTGGACAACAACGCCTTGGACTCTTCCTGCCAACCAAGCCGTTAGCTTGAACGCTGAATTAGATTACGCCCTAGTGGTTGCTGGCGATGAAAGCTACGTGTTAGCCGAAGCGCTTGTTGAGTCGGTCATGCAGCGCTCTAACATTGAAGACTACCGTATTGTCGGTCGCGCCAAAGGCAGTGATCTTGAGCACTTGAAGCTTCAACATCCATTTTACAACCGACAAGTTCCAGTGATTTTGGGTGATCATGTCACTACAGACGCTGGTACCGGTTGTGTTCATACTGCTCCCGATCACGGCGGTGAAGACTTTGCTGTGTCGCAAAAATACGGCATCGAAACGCTTAACTATTTGGATGATTCCGGTATCTATCGCGCGAATGTTGAAATCTTCGCCGGTGAGCATGTTTATAAGGTCGACGAAAAAGTCATCGACGTATTAAAAGAACATAACGCGCTTTTGTGTGAAGGCAAAATTGTTCACAGCTTCCCGCATTGCTGGCGTACCAAAACTCCGCTGATTTTCCGAGCGACGCCGCAATGGTTCGTCAGTCTCACCAAAAATAATCTGCAATCTAAAGTAATGAACTGCATCGATGATGTGCAGTGGATTCCGGGTTGGGGTAAGGCTCGTATTGAATCAATGCTGGCAAACAGCCCCGACTGGTGTATTTCTCGCCAACGTACTTGGGGTGCGCCTATCGCACTGTTTGTACATAAAGAAACTCAAGAATTGCATCCAAAAACGCCAGAACTTATCGAAGAAGTGGCTAAGCTGGTTGAGAAAGATGGCATGGATGCTTGGTTCGATCTTGAGCCTAGCGCCCTGTTGGGTGATGAGGCCAACGACTATCAAAAAGTTACCGACACGCTAGATGTCTGGTTCGATTCTGGTGTTTCTCACTATGCCGTGGTTAGTCGCAGAGAAAATTTAAGCTTTCCGGCAGATTTGTATTTAGAAGGTTCTGATCAACATCGTGGTTGGTTCCAGTCTTCTTTAAAAACCAGTTTGGCTATCAATGAAGCACCTCCCTATAAAGCAGTGTTAACCCACGGCTTCTTGGTGGATTCCAACGGCCACAAACTTTCTAAATCTGGCGACAACGCAATTCCTCCGCAAGAAGTGCTTCAGGAGTTGGGTGCAGACGTTTTACGTCTTTGGGTTTGTGCAACAGACTTCAGTGGTGAGATGAGTGCGTCTAAAGAAATTCTAAAACGCACGGCCGACTCTTATCGCCGTATTCGTAATACCGCCAGATTCTTATTGAGCAACATTCCTGATTTTGATCCGGCTAAAGATTTATTAAGTACTGATCAACTCTTATCGTTGGATGCTTGGGCTGTGGCAAGAACTGCACAGCTGCAAACTGAATTGCGCAAAGATTACGACAGTTATCAATTGCACCTGCTGTATCAGAAGTTGCATAACTTCTGTAGCGTAGAGCTAGGTGGTTTTTACCTCGATATTATTAAAGACCGCTTGTACACAACCGCCGCCGATAGCTTGGCGCGCCGTTCTGCACAAACCGCGGTGTACTGGATTGTCGAAGCCTTGGTTCGCTGGATTGCACCGGTATTGAGTTTTACCGCCGAAGAAATTTGGGCGGCCTTGCCAGCGGTGGAAAACAGAGACGACACGGTATTTACCGCTGAGTGGTTAGAGCTGCCGCAAATTGATGCGGATATGAGTTACTGGAAAACCATTTCTAACGTAAAAACTGCGGTTAACAAGGTGCTTGAAGAAGAGCGTAATGCCGGTGTAGTTGGTGGTGGTTTGACCGCTAGCGTGACGCTTTACGCAGAAGGTGAAATCTTTGAAGCAATTAATAAGCTCGAAGAAGAGCTTCGTTTCGTATTGATCACCTCGGCAGCTTCTATTTTACCCTTATCAGAAGCCGCCAATAATGCGAAAGATACCGATATCAAAGGTTTGAAAGTCTTGGTCAGCAAGGCTTCCGGTGAAAAATGTGTGCGCTGTTATCACGTTTTAGAAGACGTTGGCAGCAATTCAGAACACCCAGAGATTTGTCCTCGCTGTATAACCAATATCGATGGACAAGGTGAAGTGCGTAAGTTTGCCTAGACATTTTCTAGTCACGCAAACGGCAATATAGAGGCAAATTTTGTTTAATTTATCGAAGGCTACAATCGCTTGGTATTTGATTGCTTTAGCGGTAATTTTGGTTGATCAAGTTAGTAAGTATTTAGCAACTGCCAGTTTGGAGATGCATACGCCAATAATATTTACGTCTTTTTTCAACTTTACGCTCATGTACAACGAAGGCGCAGCTTTCAGTTTTCTAAGTGACGCAGGCGGTTGGCAAAGGTATCTGTTTTCAGGTCTTGCTGGGGCGGTGAGTATAGGTTTGGTTATTTGGCTGGCAAGAATTCCGTCGTATAAACGTTGGGAGCCAATTGCTTTAGCTCTTGTACTTGGGGGCGCCATTGGCAACCTCTACGATCGAGTGGTTCTCGGCCATGTTGTCGATTTTATTGTCGTTCATTATCAAGATCATTACTGGCCTGCATTTAATATTGCCGATTCTGCGATTTCAGTTGGCGCTATAATGCTGGTAATTGACGCTTTTTTTGGCAAAAAAAATCCGGTGAGATGGCTTCTGAGAACTTAGACAAACAGTGATGACAACTATGACAGATTTAACAATTGGTCCCGGTACCCGAGTCACGCTTCATTTCTCTTTGAAATTAGAAAATGGAGACGTTGTTGATACAACTTTTGGCGGCGAACCAGCCACTTTTGAGGTGGGTGACGGCAATCTTTTAGAAGGCTTTGAGCGCGCGCTCTTTGGAATGACCTGTGGTAACAAAGAGACCTTGGTTATTAAGCCCGAAAACGGGTTTGGTCAGCGTAATCCGCAAAATATTCAAGAAATTCCTCGCTCGGAATTTGATCCAGGCATTGAAATGTCAGAGGGTTTGGTACTTTCTTTCGCCGATGCAGCAAACACCGAACTGCCGGGAGTGGTGAGCAGTTTTGATGAGCAGACGGTAAAGGTCGATTTTAATCACCCTCTATCTGGACGTGATATCCACTTTGAAGTGGAAATCATTGATGTTGCACCGGTTACCACTCATTAACGAACTCACGTTTTCTCTTTTTTGATGTAGGGAAGTTTTCAACCTATGGACATAAAACTTGCTAACCCCAGAGGGTTTTGCGCCGGTGTTGATCGTGCTATCGATATCGTGAATCGAGCTTTAGATGTATTCGGCGCACCAATTTATGTCCGTCATGAGGTGGTTCATAACAAATTTGTGGTTGATTCTTTGCGCGATCGCGGAGCAGTATTTGTCGACGAGCTGGATCAAGTGCCGGATTCTTCGTTAGTAATCTTCAGTGCTCACGGTGTGTCAAAAACTGTTCAGCAAGAGGCTCAACGCAGAGGTTTAAAGGTCTTCGATGCGACCTGTCCGTTAGTGACCAAGGTTCATATGGAGGTTTTGCGTTTCAGCCGCAACGGCCAAGAGTGCATTCTAATCGGCCACAATGGCCATCCCGAAGTTGAGGGTACTATGGGTCAATACGATCATAGCTCCGGCGGTGAAATGTATTTGGTCGAAAACGAAGGCGATGTCGAAAATCTTCTAAGTAAGGTTCGTGATCCCAACAACCTTTCCTACGTGACCCAAACTACCCTGTCCGTTGACGATACCGCACGTGTTATTGATGCACTGCGCGCAGTATTTCCCAAAATTAGCGGTCCTCGTAAAGACGACATTTGTTATGCCACCCAAAATCGTCAAGATGCTGTACGCCAGCTAGCACTGGAGTGCGATCTGGTTTTGGTGGTTGGATCTGTTAACTCCTCTAACTCGAATCGTCTGCGAGAATTAGCCGAACGCTGTGGCACCAAAGCATTTCTGCTGGATAACGCCGATGCTATCGAAGCCGATTGGCTTAAAGGTGTTTCTACCATTGGCCTTACCGCGGGTGCGTCTGCGCCAGAAGTCTTGGTAAAGGGTGTTGTTGATCGATTGGTGGCGATGGGGGCGAGCTTACCAGTGGAAATAGACGGGCAAGAAGAAAATGTTCGTTTCACATTGCCGGTAGAGTTGCGCTGAATTTAATTTCTAGCTCTTGATTGGCATCACTTTTCGTTTGTTAAAAATTTTCTAGAATATTCGCTCATCCAGAATTTGTTCCGTTTGTCTGCGTTTGCCAGCGCTAGTCTGAGTTGAGCTAGTGTAAAAGAGACTTCGTCTAATCTTAATGTTAGAAATAGTCTTGAAGGTTAGAAATAGTCTTGATGGAACATCTGTCGTATCGACTCTAGGTTCGCAGAACAACACGTCTCTAGAATTAACTTATTGGAAAGGTCCATGAGCATAAATACCACCCAACGCGGTTTTACTTTAATCGAGGTAATTATCGTTGTTGCCATCATCGGAATTCTGGCTTCTATTGCTTTTCCGGCTTATCAAAGTCAGGTTGATAAAGGTTATCGCTCCGATGCGCAAGGTGCTTTAACTGCCTTCGCTCAAGCCATGGAGCGTTATTACACCGCTAACGGAACCTACGTAGGTGCAGAGGTTGGCGGTGATCCAGCCGGTGCAGAAATTGCCTTTGGCGATGCGCCTGTTGCACCACGTATTTTCTCTCAACAGGTACCGTTAAACGGCGGTGCAGCGGTTTATGATCTGGTTATCGCAGAAGCTACCGCAACCGGTTACACCATATACGCTCGACCACTAGCCGGAGCGCGCATGACCGGCGACGGTCTTTTCGCCATTCGCGGCAATGGCCGTCGCGGTTGGGATAGAAATGACAACAATGACCCATTTGAAGCAGGTGAAACCTGCTGGGAACAAGAGTGTTGATTTAGATGGTTTTAATCTAAATTTTCTCAGGAAACCGTTCAGGTTTTTCAGCATGTTCGGCGCATTTTTAAGCTTGAGATGCGCAATACTTCTTTGATGTTTGCAAAAATAAAGTCCGAAGAATGTGTGAATAATGTTTTTTTTTCACACATTCTATGGCGATTTCCTCACAGTTTTTTTAGCTCTCAAATCTTAGTCTCCCATTGATTCTGCCGACAATACCGCTGGTCAGTCGTCGGATGCTGTCAAACATAAGTTTATCTATTATCCCTTAAAAGAATTTCATTAAAGGCTCTAAAGTGAAAGATAACTCTGGATTCACCTTAATTGAGTTGTTGGTAGCCGTAGCTATCTTGGCAATTCTAGTTGCCTTCGCCATTCCCAATTTTACCGACACAACCGCTCGCAGTCGTTTGGCAGCTAACGCTAATGAAGTGCTTGGCGCCATCCAGCTTGCTAGAGCGGAGGCGCTGCGTCGCAACGGTGCTGTGTCATTAGCACCTCTTGACGGTGCAGATTGGTCAAACGGATTTGCAGTGTATATAGACGCCGGTGGTACGGCCAACGCCTATGATGATGGTGAAGAGATTCGTATTTTTGAGAACTTTGGTCGCGGCACAACCATCGCGACTGTGGGCGCTTCAACCAATATCATTTTTGATAGCCGCGGTTTTGCCAACTCTAATGGAGCAGGTGCTGCGCCTTCGGAAGAAGCGCTTCGAATTTGTGATGATCGTCCAGCAGAGGTGGGGCGTTTAGTTAATTTACTGGTATCTGGCGCCACTTGGGTGGCAGATGCAAACGACTGTAACTAGTGAGTTTAAAGAGTTGTGAAGTGTATGCGTACTTCGAATAAAAGCTCCCAAAAGGGCATTACCTTAATCGAAATTCTGGTAACCGTTATTATTCTGGCGATCGGTTTTTTAGGTCTAGCCAGCGTTCAGCTACTGGGAACTCGCAATATTTCCTCTAGTAATTATCGTTCTCTAGCAACCATTTATGCCCATGACATTGTTGAGCGCATGAGATCAAACCAAACCGGCGTTGATTTTGGTGCTTATAACAATACCAACAGTGAAGACGGCGTTGATCCCGGCTGTTCACCTTGTTCACCAGCCGAGTTGGCGCAGCTTGATCTGTTCCAGTGGAATACTCTGATGACCTCTAACCCGGTTCAAGGCGGCTTACCTAATGGCAACGGAACCATTGATTATTCGGATGCGACTGAGCAATTTACTGTGACAATCACGTGGTCTGAAAACACCATAGATGATGCCGGGCCGGGGTTACAGGATCAGACTTACCAACTTGTTGTGCGACTTTGAAGTTAACGGAATTTAGTGTTAGTGATGCCCATGAAAAACTTTAACGATGCAAATCGCCTTACACAGGGTTTCACCCTAATAGAGCTGTTAGTGGCGCTATTTTTGGGTGCTGTTTTAATTTTTGGCGCAATCCAAGTCTTTGACAGCAGCCGCGAAGGTGCCCGCGTTCAAAATGCCATGGCATCGATTCAAGATGGTGGGCGGGTTGCTATGGAGCTCATCTCTCGGGATATTCGCCGCGCTGATTCCAGTGGTTGCTTGGCGGATAAATCACGAATTCAAAATATATTGGATGCCTCTACCGCAAATTACTTGGATGACGTGCACCCATTTTTTAATTTAGGTGCGACGGCTGGCGAGAGCGGTGTTACCGGTGTTGAGTCGGCATTGGGTGACGTGATCACCGACTTTAATCCCCTTACCGCTGTTTCTACCGATTTGGACGTAATCGATGGCACCAGTATTTTACGTGTTGTGGGTGCCGCTCCGGCTTGCGACGGCATCAATGCGTTGGATAACTCCTCATTAGATGAAGATGATCCGTTGCGTTTGAGATCCGCGTGTGAAATTCCAGAGGGAACCGTTCTTCTGGTAGCCGATTGTCAACGCGCCGATATCTTTGTGAAAACCAATCCCGCCGGTGCCGGTTTGGTTATCGAACATGCTGCGACAGCAGCGGGTGGTTTTGCCAATACACAACCTACTTTTTCAAAAACCTATAAATACGACGCTCAAATTCTAGTGCCTTTTGTTCGCGAGTATTTTGTTGCGCAAGGTTCTAACGGCAACAACTCTTTGTACCGACGCGACAGTGGTCGGGTGCAAGAATTGGTAACTAATGTCGTTGATTTTCAGGTTATCTATGGACAAGACAGTAACGACAACGGTGCCGCCGATATTTTTGCCGGAACCTTCGCTGATATGTCTACAGTGGTATCGGTACGAGCCAGTTTAACCGTGCGAAGTGAACAGGCGATTATTCGCGAGCCCGGTGATGTTGATAGTCGTCCAATTATTCGCAACTACACCAGTACTAACGGAATTCGTAATCGCGTAGTTGCGTCTTCTGTGGGTGGATAATAGTTCTTTGCTCTTTTTATACGTGGGAGTTTCTTCATGAACAGCTCAAGACAAAATCAAAGCGGCGCCGTCTTGATTGTAAGCCTCGTGGTTTTATTGGTACTGACCATTGTTGTGCTTTCTGCCAACCGAAATGTTTTGCTTCAAGAACGTATGACCGCGGCTATTCGTGACTCTGATATTGCGTTCCAAGCTGCGGAGTCTGGTTTAGTCGAAGCGGAAGCGTTTATTAATGATGTGCTACCGGGCCTTGGCGGATTGGGCATTTTTTCTGCCACCGGCAATGACGGTTTATACGCAGTTAATGCCGGCCCCTCTGACTATACAGACCCTGCCGTGTGGGCCGATGGTGTTACCCGTCAAGCGGTGGCAACCGCCGACGGCTACGACGTGCGTTATTTTGTCGAAAGTCTGGGTGCTTTTTCTATCGGTGGTTTAGGTGAAAGTATTGCCCTCAACAACGATTACAGTCAGCCAGAACAAGACACAGTTGCCGATGTTTTCCGCGTGGTAGTTCGTGCAGCGGGTCCAAATGGCACACCAGTAAAAGTTGTAGCTAGCTATTTCAGTGCAAATCTCTGATTTAACTTAAATTATCAGCTAATCAAATTTGTTTCGTTAATTCATTCACAAAAAATGGACAAGCCTCCGCTTGCCGGTGAGAGTTATGGGTTTCTCAAATCATAAAGTTTTTTTGCGGGCTAGAACGTTTTCACATGTTGCGTTTACGTCGGCGCTTACTTTGGCAACCTGTCACAGTGCCTTTGCCGTTAATCTACCAGATCGCCCTCTGTTAACCGAGGCGAGTATTGAGCCTAACGTCATGTTAACGCTCGACGATTCTGGTTCTATGACCAACGGCTTTAACTCCGCAGATTTCGATTCAGGGAGAACCTACTCAAACACTCCCAATAATAATAACGGGCAGGGAACAAGAGATTGTCCGACAGCAATTGGTATTCCCGGGCTACCAGACCGATTGGATCGTCTGGACAATGCATTTAAAGAAGAGAATCGTATTGTTGCGCGTACCGATGCAAATGGTAATGCATTTTTTAGCTATCGTGGCGTTGATTACGCGTGGGGTACCTCTAATGAGCTTGATGCTAGAACGGGTTTACCGCAGCGCTGCTTTTTCTCAAACTGGCGTTATTTTGTTCAGTATTCTGACGATTTTGAAATCGAAGAAGCATCGGGCGGCAACTCTATTTTTACTTTTGGTAACTTCTGGAACTATTACTTCTCAAACGAGGATGGTACCGACGGTGATAACTGGGGTGAAGAAGATCAGAAGTTTGGTGTTGGTGAACGTGTCGAGGTTGCTCAAGACGCCGCAAAATTGCTGTTAAGAAGTTTGGATGGCGTTCGTATAGGACTAGGTGGCTTTGACAACGGCGTTGGCGGCACAATTCTCGCCGAAATTGATTCCATTGATGCTGTTGTGGGTACGCAAAACGGCGTTGGAATTACGCAGCGTGAACTGCTCATCGATCGAATCAACGATATTGTTGCAGAAGGATCTACGCCTCTCGGTGAAACACTTTCTGAAATGGGTCGATACTTTGTTGAAGGTTTTCTCGACCAGCCCTTAACCTTGCATCCAAACGACGTCAGTGGCACTCCTACTGGTACAGAGAGCGTTGAAACAGCAGGAAGAGTCTTTAACAACGAGCCTTTGTATTTAAACGGCACCCGCAGGCCTACCGCTGAGCGCCCAGTTATTCAAGCTTTCTGTCAGCGAAACTTTACGGTAATGCTTACCGATGGTGCTCCCCAGTCAGACAGTCGTCACAATCCATTGCTTGAAAACTACGACGCAGACGGCTTTGATTCCATTTTTGGCAACGACGTATTTGATGATATTGCGTTGGCTTTATACGATATCGATTTACGCCCTGATTTGAACGAGTTCGACGGCGATCCCGTGCGCAACAACGTGTCTACCTATGTAATTGCCGGTTTCGATGGTGTTGGTGTTTCAACCGTTCTTACCAATGTTGTAAATAACGGCATTGGTTTTGGTGTAGATGAAAACGTAGGCCCAGGCACCTTGTACGAAGCCGCAGACGGTGACGCGTTGGTAGACGCATTCGACCGAATTTTCGAAGAAATCTTCTCAAGTGCGGGTTCTCTAACGTCGGTTACATTCAACTCAGGATCGCTAGAATTAGATACTGCACTTTACCAAGCCACCTTCTCACGCACCGAATTTTTATGGAACGGCGAGTTGGTAGCGTTTCCGATTGACGAAAACACCGGTTTGTTTTCATTGGATGCCGCTTGGAATGCTTCTCGTATTCTAGATGCACGGGTGGCAGCAAACGGACATACCGATCGCTCGATCTACACTATGGGAAACACTAACGACGGTATTTCTTTTGTGACCGCCAACTGGGGCCTCTTAACCGCAAATCAACAAAACGATTTGCAGGGTGGCGGCAGTCCTGCGCAGGGTAGGGATGTTTTAAATTATCTTCGCGGTGAATCGAACCCACTGTTTCGCAATCGAACAACATCGGACGGCCGTCTAGGTTTGTTAGGTGATATCGTTAACTCATCTCCCATTGAAGTGGGTGAGCCGGAACTAAATTACCCTGATCCAGGTGTAACGGTTGGCAACGGCACTGTGAGCACTGCTTTTGGTACGGCGAGCCGCCCTTACTCACAATTTCGTGCTGCTAATGCAGGGCGTGAATCGATAGTCTACGTAGGTTCTAACGATGGAATGATGCATGCCTTCCGAGGCAGTCCTGAAGATGGTGGTCAGGAGGTATTTGCATACATTCCAAGCCAACTTTTCGACTCAAGCAGAGATGACGAAGGGCTTTTCTTCCTAACTAATGAACGTTACGACCACCGTTTTTATGTTGATGGTCCTCTTACCGCATCAGATATCTTTATTGACCCAAATGGTGGCTCTAGTGACCGCTGGAGAACCGTTGTCGTTGGTGCGTTGAGAGCAGGCGGCAGAGGTATTTACGCACTGGATGTTACTGATCCAAGTACCTTGAGTAATCCGAACAACGCAGCTGATGTCGTTCTTTGGGAATTTGACGGCGACGATTCACCGAATATGGGATACGTATACGGCGAAATTCGAGTTGCGTTGATGGCCAACGGCAAATGGGCGGCAATTGTTGGTAACGGTTACAACAGCGATAACGAAGAAGCTCGGTTATTTATTATATTCTTCGAGGAAGGTGCCGACGGTACTTGGTCTACCGGTGAATGGGTTGAGCTTGAGACCGGAGTTGCTAATGACAACGGTATGGGAGCTCCTGTATTGGCCGATCTAGATGGCGACTTCATTGTCGATCGTATTTACTCGGGTGACATTCGCGGCAACATGTGGGTGTTTGATGTAAGCAGCGATAACCCAAATAATTGGGGGTCTGCATACACGCGCAGCAACGGCGACCCGCAACCATTGTTCACCGCGCGCAATGACTCTAACCAAGTGCAAGCAATTACAACGCAACCTATTATTACCCGTAATCCAGACACAGTTACCACCGGTAATGGCGCAAACGTGTTGGTCTTCTTCGGAACCGGTAAATTTATCGAACAGGGTGACTATACCGATCTAACTCAAATGTCATTCTATGCCGTATGGGATAGAGGTGATGGCTCCCTTGATCGTGGTGATTTGGAGCCTCGTATTCTAACGACCACAACGATTACCAATGCCGATGGCGAAGAAGTTATTACTCGCCAGGTGTCTGGTGATCAGATTCGGTGGTTTAATGGATCTGAAGGCGAATGGGGTTGGTTTATGGATTTCCCAGAGCCCGGCGAGCGTGTCATTGTTGAGCCATCGATCTTGCAAGGTAGTTTATTCTTTGCGAGTTCTATACCAACGACATCGGCATGCTCTAACGGTGGTCAAGGGTTCCTGAACAGTGTTTCTACTAACGGTCTTGCATCCGAAACACCTTTATTCGATGTAAACGGTGATGGCCGTGTTGATATCGAAGATCTAGGTTATGTTGGTGAAACAGTATTGGATGGCTTACCTTCGGGTGCGGCCTACATTGGTGGTGGAGACACAGAAGATCCATGTCCTGCCCAAAATGGACAATACCAAGCGTACTCAACTTCAAGCGGTGAAATTCAATATCGCTGGGTCTGTCCAGAAGATGGAAGTACCACCGGACGCTTGTCATGGCAGGAACTTTTGTCTCAATAGACTTTGGTTTAAATCTGTAAGACTTTAAAATTAAGATCTTCATAACGTGAAAAACCCGGCTCTAGCCGGGTTTTTTTATGCCTGAATATATTGCTTATAAAATTTAAACAACCTTGTCTCCTTCTGTGTTGCGAAATTGACCGCTCATCCTCTGCGTGTCGCTGTATTTAACATCCCTAATATTCCCAGCCGCTAAATTAGTTTAGATTTTGGGTAAGTAATTAATCACACAAAATATTAATTATTTAGTTATAAATTTTGTAAATTTTTAAAACCTATTCTTCACGCAAATTATTTTCAATAAAAATTACTTCATTAGAAATTAACTCACCTAAAAGTTGATAGGCGGTTGCGGATAACTCTTACCAGCGTCTTTGGTGACTTCTGATTTTATAAACATAAGTTCTGATTCGTAAGGAGAGCAATCGGTTGAATAACCTTCGTAAAAATTCCGGAGTTACATTAATTGAAGTGTTGGTGACGGTGACTATTGTTGCCATTGGTTTTTTAGGATTATTGGGTACGCAATTAATTAGCGCAAAAAATATTTATGGTAGTGGTTATAGAAGTCTCGCCACGATTTACGCAACGGAAATGGCAGATCAACTGAGAGCGGCCAGCACACAAATAAACTCACAATTATTCGATCCGGAAAACAGCGGTTGTAACAACAATTGTGATGTAAACGAACTTATTCAAGAAAAGATTGCTGCATGGCAGAACAAAATAACTGCTCCAACAATTAACGGAGGATTACCAAATGGATCAGCTGCTGTGGAGTTTGATGCATCGGCCAATAATTACCGCGTTTTAATTCTTTGGAATGAACAAAATAATTCTGACGTAGATGTTCGGCAACAAGAATTTACGATGGTTGTGCAATTATGAAAAATCAAAACAATAATGTTCAACAAAACAAATATTTTAATAGCGGTTTTAGCTTAGTCGAATTGTTGGTTGCTTTATTAATTGGGAGTCTGTTGCTGCTTGGTATTATTCAAATATTTACGGCCAGCAATCAAGGTGCCCAAGGACAAAATGCATTGCTAAGAATTCAAGAAAACGCTCGCATAGGGTTAGAATTTTTAGCGCGCGATATCAGAGCAGTTGATTACGCCGGATGTTTAGCGAATAAAACTAACATCACCAATATCATCAGTCGTACTGGTGGATTTGATCCAAGTATTCACGAATATTTCCAGTTGGGTGCCATTAATTCATTTATTGCAAATAGTGGTGAGTCTTTAGGATCAAACGAACTCATCGCGAGTTCCGACGTGTTAACGCTTGTAGGTGCTCGGCCGGTCTGTTCTGGCACCGGCGAACTGGTGACAAACACCGATAGAGTTGCACCATTACAACTTAAAAACAGTTGCGACATTCCTGATGGTAGTGTTCTGCTTGTGACAAATTGCCAAACCGGAAATATCTTCATTAAATCGGGTGGAGAATCCGGAATTGTAGGTCACACAACCGCGCCGGTAGTAGGATTAGCCAATACTTCAAATCAACTCAACGCTGTATATTCCGATAATGCAACTCTTCTAGAACCATACGTATACACCTATTTTATCAGTACTGGCGCGAACGGAAACACGTCTTTATTTCGACGAGAAGGTGACAGAAATTTTGAATTAATTACCAATGTTAGAAATTTGCAATTTCAATTCGCGGTAGATGCAAATTTAGATGGAGTTGCCGAGCAACTAGTCAGCACGGCATCGCTAACGCCGGATCAAATCCCTTACGTTATTGGTATCGAATATAGCTTAGCCTTACAAGCTGAATCTTCTGATGTTCTCACAGAAAGAACTTTCACCACACTTACCATGATACGCAATCGAACAACACCTAATTATCGACTAATTAATCAAGGGAATTAAATGAATAAGATGTGTGCGCCAAAAAATCAAAGAGGTTCGGTATTGGTAATTAGTTTGATTGTGTTGCTTGTGCTTAGCTTAATTGTTTTAGGTCTAAATAGAGATGTTGTCTTACAAGAAAAAATGACCGCTGCATTTCGAGAGTCTGCCGTGGTTTTTCAAGCAGCAGAAGCTGGTTTGTCGCAAGTGGAGCGAGAGTTAACAACGTTGCGAGATTTGTCGAGATTCACCAACAATAACGGTTTTTATCTGACGGGTAATTCGCCAGATAATTATTTTGATGAAAGTATCTGGGCGAGCAATTCCACTGCCGAGATTGAGCTAAATTATTCAGAATTAACCGTTAAATATTTTGTAGAGTATGTTGGTGTTGAATTAAATGACGGATCAGCCGAAACGCCCGTTCTTAGTAATCTATACGGCGCCCCAGAAACAGGAACTTCTTCCGCAATCTATCGTATTGTAGTGAGATCCAAATCTAATAATGGCGGATCTGAAAAAATATTATCTTCCTATTTTAGTGCTGGCTTTTCTTCGTAAGATAAAAGTTCGATCTACACACTTACATTTCTTGAAGTTGGCGAGACATCCTTGTGTCGCTGGAAACTCAATATTAATCAGAGCTTCCTGTCTCAAATTTATCATTATTACGTTTTTCATGGAGAAAGCGTATGCAATTAGCTGCTCTAAACTTTCGAACGCTAAAGGGTGTTCAGAAAACATTAAAAATAAGAAAATTCTTTTTCCCAAAAAACGTTATTAATGTTGTGTTGATGTATTTAATGGGTTTTTCTGACTTTGCTTTAGCATTAGAATTTCCAGATCAACCGCTATTAACACCATTAGTGCCTGAACCTAACGTAATGCTGTTAATTGATAATTCTGCATCTATGGCGATGTTTGAAGTGGGCAATTATGACGCAAATATAGATTATGCAAATTGCCCAGAGTCACTACAATTACCGCTCCAACAGGTTCGCACCTTAGATAGATTTCCAACTCCGTCCAATCAAACCGTTCGAATAGCCATCGATTCAATGGGTAGAGTGAGTTTTACCTACAACGGATTTCAATATGAATGGGGTACAGCGGAAGGATTAGGACCTCAAGGATTTGAATTGCGCTGTTTTCCAGATGTTGTAACGGACGCCTTACGCATTAATCCAGAAGGTGAAGGAATACGTCTTAATTTTAACGATGAAAACATTCCTTTATATCGAACCGTATATTCGCTTGAAGGTCGGGCAACCACTCAATCGGGTAATTTTTGGAATTTTTTCTTTTCTAATTTCGATCAATCCGGACCGGCGATATTTGCAAATCGCGAGTCGAAATTTGGTGTAGGTAGACGTATAGATATTGCAGAACAGGCAGCTGAGGTACTTGTAGAGACGATATCTGATGTAAAGTTGGGGTTATCTGTATTTCAAACGCAAGTAAATACGCGCGCGGAGGCAACCGGAGCGGTTATTGTTCAGGGTATACAAACTTTGAATACTAATAATGGTGGGGCAAGTCATCGACAAGCGATATTAAATTCAATCGATAATATACAAACCAGTGGCAACACTCCCATTGCCGAAAGTCTACTCGATATCGGTCGGTATTATATGACCGGTTTTGAAGATCAAAATATTATTATTCACCCAAATACCGCTCTAGAACAAAGTCTTCCGGCTACAGATTTATTTTCAACATTGCCAGAGTATTCCGATGGTGCAATTGTTTCCACCGCCGAAAATCCAGTAATTGAAGAGTTTTGCCAGCAGAATTTTATTGTCGCACTAACCGACGGTGAGCCTAACGAGCTCAGTGTCTTAAATTCGCATATTGTTGGCGGTACCGAAGTTGGTTCTAATTACCGAGGTTACAGTGATGTTATTAATTTATTTACCGGCGATTTTAACGTCATCGACTTAGGAACCCCCGATAACGGAGTAAGCTATTTACGTAATAGGGGCGTCTTAGACGACGTTGCGCTGGCTTTATTTGATATCGATCTTCGGCCAGATTTATCCGACCCGGCGAATAATCCCATCAAAAATAATGTAAGTACCTATTTTGTTGCGGGTTTTTCTCCTACATTGGCGGCTAACAGAGAATTAGCGGAAGCCGCTTTTAATTCCGTTGAAGGCGGTGGTCGAATTTTTCCTGCATTAGATGCCGATGAGCTTGTTGTCGCGTTCAGCGAAGTCTTCGGCGAAATCTTTGCAGCGTCGGGTACATTTTCTAGTGTTGCTTTTAATTCAGCTCGATTAACCAGTGGCACTTTTTTATATCAGGCATCGTATCAAGTATCGAATAACTTTTGGGTTGGAGATTTACAAGCATTTTCAGCCGATATTACCGCAGAAAATATCAACGAAATATTCAACAATAATCCCGTCTGGAGTGCTTCAGATTTACTCACAAGGCGTGTATTAAATTCGGGCATAGACAGCCGTCAAATTTTAACAATGTCTGATTTCTCGGCATTGGAAGGAAGTTCTGGCCGCGATGGCATCGCTTTTAACTCAAACTCATTTCAACAGGGATTATTCAACGAAGAGCAAAATGCCGATTTACGAGGCGTAATTTCTAACGACAATAATCCTTTAGATGTTATCAATTATATTCGCGGCGAAGAGTCTCCTGAATTTCGCACTCGTGTATCTGGACAATTTGGTTTATTGGGCGATATTGTTAATTCTTCACCCATACAGGTGGGTGCGCCGAACCTGAATTATCCCGATTTCTCAGAAAATGCATTGGTTCCCTTCGGAGATTCAACCTTAAATGGAAGTTATTCAAACTTTGTACAATCTCATGAAAACAGGGCTCCGGTTCTGTATGTCGGTGCTAACGACGGCATGATGCATGCGTTCAGTGGCGAGACCGGTGAAGAATTATTCGCTTATATTCCCTCTATGGTTTTTGATGGCACATCCGAGCAAGAAGGGTTGTTCTATTTGACCCGTAAAAATTATCGTCACAAGTTTTACGTCGATGGCGCCATGGTTGCGTCGGATGTATTTATTAATCCCAACGGTGATAATTTTGCACGCGAATGGCGTACGATTTTGGTCGGCGCCCTACGTACCGGTGGAAAAGGTCTATTCGCTTTAGACGTTACTAATCCGGAATCAATAAACGAAAACACTGCCCAACAATCGGTACTGTGGGAGTTTGATGGAGCAGATGGCTTATCCGGTGATTCTGATATGGGGCATATTTTTGGAAATCCACAAATTGCCATGATGAACAATGGTCAGTTTGCTGTAATTACTGGCAATGGTTACAACTCCGAAAGCGGTTTGGCCAAACTGTTCATTATCTTTATAGAAGCGGGTGCCGATGGCAGATGGCAATCCGGCGATTGGATTGAATTAAATACCAATAACGATGGCGACAACGGACTTTCTGCTCCAACTCTGGTTGATTTAAATGGCGATCAAATTGTTGATAGAATTTATGCCGGTGATTTAAAAGGAAACCTCTGGGCGTTTGATGTAAGTGCTAATAACAGTAGTTTATGGCGAAGCGCATTTGGCAGAGAGGGTAATGCAACACCGCTTTACACCGCGGTTAATAATGGTGAGCAATTTCAGCAAATTACCACCGCACCCTTAATTGCGTTTAATTCGGAGACACCAGTCATCGGCAATGAACCAAATTTATTAGTGCTATTTGGTACCGGTCAATTAATTGAATCCGATGATTTTGCCGATACTACAGAGCAAGCATTTTATGCGGTGTGGGATAGAGGCCAAGGCGATTTAGATAGAGATGATTTACACGAAAGACGACTATTAACTGGAGCATCATTTCGCCAACTCGATACAGCATCACCCTTTGGTGATCCTATTGCTTGGTTTAACGAGGGAACAGAAGCTGATGAGTTTGGCTGGTACATCAACCTACCCAATAATAACGAACGTATTGTTGTAGAGCCTACACTATTGGCAGGTTCGGTTTTTTTCGCAAGCGTTAGCCCTTCGCTCTCAGCTTGCTCTGGCGGTGGCATCGGATTTTTAAATGCCATTGGCCTAGATGGTTTAGCAACACGAACACCGATATTTGATTTTGATAACGACGGCCAAGTTGATAATCAAGACCAGGGTTTCGTTAGTCAAGCCATTTTTGGAGCTCCCAACGGATCTACTTTTATCGGATCACCAACTGGCGTTGAACCCTGCGGTACCAACGGTTACTTACAAGCCTATACAACATCCGATGGTAATCTTGAGTTTCGATCAATATGTCCAGAAACCTCCGGTGGATTAGGGCGCAGAGCATGGACGGAAATATTTAGGAATTAATCTGAAGTGTGGTAATAAAAAAGCCGAGTTTTAACTCGTTTTTTTTGTAGGAGACATATTTAATAAAAACTAGAATTAAGCTCTGTGTAATCTTTTTGGACCGGATGATTCGAAAAATTATTTTTAAGTTTTTTGAAACTTAATTTATTAATGACTCTATATTGTGAAAATTTTCTCTGTTTTTTTAAGGTTATAAGTTTAAAAACAGCTTCTATCTTTTGATAGTCGTGATGCTGATAATTATTAAGAATTCAATCTTTCTGTTGTGGATTTATTGACGGATCTGAATGCGATTGTTTTAGGGCGGTGCATGGCTAGTTGTTTTTTAACAACTTGTTTGTGAGGAGTTTTAAATACTATTTGTATAGGAAACTCTGATTAACCATAGTTTCTCGCGACACAAGGATGTGTCGCCAATTTCAAGAGCGGTAAGTGATTGAAATTGTGAAGAAATTGGAAATCGCATTTTCAATTTCTGTCCTCTGATTAAATCATGGATGAGTTAATCAGAGGTTCCTATAGATATCTTTATCTTTGAGTAGTTTTGGATGATGAAGGGTAGTGATGGTCGGTAATTTAAATAACCGGCTTGATAAGTACTTTGAGGTGAACGTATAAAAATAGTTATTTCGTAAAGTATTCGACACAGTCGTCATAATTAAGTGTAGAGAAATATTTTTTTGATTTTATAATAGTTATCCACAACTAATGTCTTCACCACTACCGTTTTCTGGTATGCCGTTATTATTGTTGTCTTGTGCTAAGTAAACTCTGCCAGATCTTGAAAATATTAAAGCACGGGAATTTTCTGTAGAATTCACTTTGCTGCAATAAACTAAATTACCGCTAATGTTTTTACGAAAACTGGTGCCTAAAGGATCAAAATTAATGTAGTTGGAATTTAAGCTCGCATTTAACGTGAAGAATCCTGTATTTGAATCTCTTTCAAATATTCTATAAACATCTTCGTTATTATCTAAAGCACCATTCACGTTGTCATCAGAAAAAATAACAACACCATTCGACCAATCCTGCCCGCAAATATCAAATTCATCTAAAGCGCATACGCTAACATACTTACCGTTAGCTACAGCTGTTTGGCGAGCAAATGTAATTAAACTTAAATATCGATTTATTTCCGTTGCGGATTTGTTTTTCTGATAAATCGTATTTAGAGCTGGAATAGAAAAGGCTACCAGAATCGACGCTATCGATAGAGTTATCAATAACTCAATAATAGAAAACCCGTACGGTATTTTTTTAACCATGGTTATCGTCTTTAGTGAATTTAGAGAGTAATTAAATTTAGGTGTTCAAAAATAAAGCGTCGTCAACGTGTTTGCAATAATTCAATTACGTGAAAAATGTAGTACTTAAGTTTATTTAAGCAAATAAAAATTTGATCATAGGAACCTCTGATTAACTCATCCATGATTTAATCAGAGGACAGAAATTGAAA
>CALMJT010000116.1 GCA_937864365.1 uncultured Alteromonadales bacterium
CGGCCACAAAAAGCGTGGCCTCCACCGGACGCGCTAACGCGCGCCGCAAAGCAAAACGTTAGAACTACTCAGTGGTTTTATCAGTGGTAAATTTTAGGTGTTACGTAAGCTTGAATTTCTGGTTCTTGGTGTTTTTAAGTAAGGTGTAAAAGGTTGACAGCTACAAAATCGTGGTAGCCAATTTGTGGTAAAAGGTAGATTTGCGTTGGGCAGTTTTGCTCTTCTTAGTTTCAATGAGTGAAGTGGTTGCGTGAGGCAGAGCAGTTTTGTTCTTCGCGGTTTCAATTAGTAACGTGGCACGTAACGTTTGGTAGTTTCGTTCTTCGTGGTTGAAATTGGCAAACTTAGTCGCAGAAAGTAAGGTAACTTAAATGTTTAGTAGTACATTTTTAGCAACGCAAAATAGCTATTTTTGTACTTGTTCTAACAAGTTGCTCTTATTCGTTTCGGCCACAAAAGGCGTGGCCTCCACCGGACGCGCTAGCGCGCGCCGCAAAGCAAAGCGTTAGAACTATTCTGGGGTTTTATCAGTGGTAAATATTAGTTGTTACGTAAACTGAAAGTTTTTGTTCTTGGTGTGTTCAAGTAAAGTGCGAAATTAGAACAATTACAAAATCGTGGCAACCAGTTTTTAGTAAAAGGTAGGTTTACGTTGGGCAGTTTTACTCTCCATGGTTTGAATTAGTAGTGTGGCTGCGTAGGGTTTATTAGTTTCATTCTCCGTAGCTCAAATTGGCAAACTTAATAGTGGAAAGTAAGGTAACTTAAATGTTTAGTCGTGCGTTTTTAGCACCGCAAAATAGTTGTTTTTGTGGTTGTTCTAACAAGCAGCTCAAATCGACCTCCACTGCGTTGCTCGTTTTGTGCTTTTTCGCTACGCTCGCACAAAACAATCAACTTCGTTCCGGCGGTTTAGCTGGGCGTTAGAACTACTCAGTGGTTTTATTAGTAGTAAATTTTAGGTGTTAGGTAAACTGAAAGTTTTTGTTCTTTGTAGCTGAAAATACGGTGCTAAATCCTAGACGTACCAAAATCGTGGCAGCCAATTTTTTAGTAAAAAGGTAGATTTACATTTGGCGGTTTTGTTCTTCGTGGTTTCAGTTAGTAAGGTGGCGCGTAAAGTTTGGTGGTTTCGTTCATCGTGGCTCAAATTGGTAAATTTGGCCGCAGAAAGTAAGGTAACTTAAATGTTTGGTAATACACTTTTAGCGTTGCAAAATAGCTGCTTTTGCAATTATTCTAACAAGCAGCTCAAACCGACCTCCACTGCGTTGCTCGTTTTGTGTTTTTTCGCTACGCTCGCACAAAACAATCAACTTCGTTCCGGCGGTTTAGCTGGTCGTTATGCATCAAATGGAATCAATCTAACGTGAGCAAGTATCTTAAGTCTATTGTGGCAGGTTCGCTTGTATACTCGGTGCTTTTCATGCTCATTTCTTCATTAAACTTAAACGACGCTGCAGATATGATTGGTGTCGATTTTTTCGGCTGTGATACAAGCCTAAATATAGAATGGCCAAACGCAGCGGTATACCTTGTCTTCTTATTTCTACTTATGGCGATCTGTTCTTCTATCCTGTCATTTATAAGTGAACGAATTGGGTATGTAATACAGTCAGAATTTTTCGTATTGCTTTCTTCTATGTTAGTGTTTCTCTTTAACCTATATGCTGTAGCTCAACTAGAAGGTGCCATAACAGGTGCATGTTCATGGTTCTTAGGTAAAGTAATTATGGGTTCTGCAATATGCTCGGCTCTGGCGTTTATTTTAGTAAGGCGGCAAAATGCATAACAAAGCGCTCAAACATCGTTCAGGCTTGCGGCCTTCACTGGACAGCCAAAGCTGCGCGGCTGGTGTGCATTCGTTGCGCTCATTGTTGCACAACAACCACACAACTTTGTCTGCCGTTTAGCGCGGCGTTAGAACTACGCAGTGGTTTTATCAGTAGTAAATTTTAGGTGTTACGTAAGCTTGAAGTTCTGGTTCTTGGTATTTTTAAGTAAGGTTTAAAAAGTTGACAGCTACAAAATCGTGGCAGCCAATTTTTAGTAAAAAGGTAGATTTACGTTGGGCAGTTTTGCTCTTCTTAGTTTCAATGAGTGAAGTGGTTGCGTGAGGCAGAGCAGTTTTGTTCTTCGCGGTTTCAATTAGTAACGTGGCACGTAACGTTTGGTAGTTTCGTTCTTCGTGGTTGAAATTGGCAAACTTAGTCGCAGAAAGTAAGGTAACTTAAATGTTTAGTAGTACATTTTTAGCAACGCAAAATAGCTATTTTTGTACTTGTTCTAACAAGTTGCTCTTATTCGTTCCGGCCACAAAATGTGGCCTTCACCGGACGCGCTAACGCGCGCCGCAAAGCAAAACGTTAGAACTACTCAGTGGCT
>CALMJT010000117.1 GCA_937864365.1 uncultured Alteromonadales bacterium
GGATACCACCGGTCTTGCCGGTTCAAATTTGGGCTGTTCATTGGTTGTCATAGAAATAACATCCAAATCAATACTGCCATCCTCACACATAACCGCCGCACGTTCTAAGCAGTTTTCAAGCTCGCGAACATTGCCCGGCCAATTGTGCGACATGAGTGTTCGAATTGCTCCGTCGGTAATTCTTAAAGGACGACCTTGTTGTTTACCGATTTTATCCACCAAGAACTCCGATAATTCTGGAATATCTTCGACCCGTTCCCGAAGCGGCGGCAAATTAATAGGCATTACGTTGAGGCGATAATAAAGGTCTTCCCTAAACTTGCCTTCTTCAATATCGCTTTCTAAATTTCTGTTAGTTGCGGCAACAATACGAACATTAACTTTAATGGTTTGGTTGCCACCAACTCGTTCTAACTCGCTCTCTTGTAAAACCCGCAACAACTTCGCTTGGAACATTGGAGAAATTTCACCAATTTCGTCTAAGAATAAAGTTCCGCCGTCGGCTTGTTCAAAACGACCTTGCCGTTGCTTTATGGCACCGGTAAAAGCGCCTTTTTCGTGACCAAATAATTCAGATTCTAAAAGGTTTTCAGGCAACGCAGCACAATTGAGTTTTACAAAAGGTTTGTTACTACGAGGTGAATTGTAATGAATAGAACTGGCGATTAGCTCCTTTCCGGTACCCGACTCGCCGCGGATCAGTACGGTACTGTCCCATTTACCCACGCGTTTAATTTGCTCGAAAATTTTTCGCATCGAATCGGAGCTACCAACAACCATTTTATCAAAACTGAATTTGACGCGATTTTTGCGTTGCTGATCGCCATGATCTATGGTTTGAATGGATGAAACATTACTGGAGGATGAACCAGCGCGAAGATTGTGAGAGAAAAGATTCGCTGAGAAGTTTAACAATCGCGTTAAATCCGACAGCCATTCCTGCGCGGGAAAATCCGGTTGAACGGCAATAACACCTTGTACAACACCTTCTGCGGTTTTAATAGGAACACCAATAAAAGGCAAATCATAATCGTACAAATCGAGTTTATGCAAAAAATCGGGTGCGCTTGCAACACGCCCTAAAACAATACTTTCGCCACTGGATAATATCTTACCTAAAATACCTTCACCCGCTTTGTAACGAACACTGTGGGCCTGTTTTTTCACTAATGGATCATCAATATTTATTGCATTAATACGCAGCTCTTTTTGTTCGTTATCGGCAAGAGCAATAATTCCGTTGGCCAGACCAACTTCCTGATCTAATAATCGCAGCGCTTCCAGATGGGTTTTATCCAATTCCAAAGACTTGCACAAAATTCGAGATAATTGATAGGCCACCTCAAATTCTTTTTCGAGCAATTTTTGCCGATTTTCAAACATCGGCGATCGATCTTGCGGATTAAATGCATTCATCATACGACCTCCGAAGGGAAATTATTGTTCTTGCGCAGTAATAGGTAGATGCACAGTAACTTTGCATCCGGGAAAATCGTCTTCACCTTCAGTTGTGTCGTTATTTGCGGGCCCAATTGACACTAAGCCTGCGTGTTCATTCACAATTTCTTGAACCATACTTAAACCCATTCCGCGATTACCATTAACTGCACGTTTTGTTGTAAAAAATGGCTCAAACACTTTTAGCGATAAATCATTGCTAATTCCCGATCCAGTATCAACAACTTCGAGTACCACAAAATCGTTTTCTAAATAACTACTGATTGTTAAATCACGCACCGACGCTCGGCTCATTTCAATCGATTCGATAGCGTTATCAACCAGCTGCTTTATCATTGTTCGCAGGCGATTCTCACCACCAATAATTCCCGGAAGATGAGGCTCGGGATGCCAAAAGAATTCAACACCTGCGGCACTCATTTTTTCTGCACAAATAGAAATAACTTCTCGGGTAACTTGATTAATATTGACGGAATTAGTTGATGTGTTTTGCCAGACCGGGGCTTGATTAGTGAGAATATCCAGCGCCTTTTTACCTTCATTTAACGCAGCTCTTACAGCATCAAGAACCGGGTCGTCGGCACGATTATCTTTATTGGCTCTTTTTTCCAGTAAAGATACCGCAGCGGCAATCATGTTGACAGGTTTTTCAAGTTGATGGATTGCACCGTGGTAGGTCTCGGTCATTGATCGGATAAATTCTTCTTCTGCAACCAACTCTTTTAAAGTATGCAGCCGTAACTGATCTTGACGCCGTCTTAACCCGGTAATTTCATTTAATACAAACAGCGTGTACGTGTAGGTGGCGCGATCAAAGAAATAATCGATAGAGTCATCATTAACGGTTATTGGGGTCGCGAAACAGGTAAAAGACCGAGTGCCAAAACCGCTCATATCAAAAGACAATTCCGTTCCATTTACCTGAACACCGCCGCCTTTTTGCAAAGAAAATCCGTCAATTTGTGCGTTTAACGCATTAATAACTTCTTCAATGGGCTCTTTACCCATATCCGACGCAAGCGCCTTATAACTTAAATTATCAAGTAGAACCTTACCCTGCTGATCCAACACAACGGTTGGAGATGGACTGGAATTAACAACCGCTTCAATTAACGACTTATTATTGGTGACTTGGCTTTGTAAGCGATGCATGTCGGTAACATCGCGATGCATACCTAAATAATTGGTAACTCTTCCGGTCTCGTCCATAACCGGAGCAACGGTCAGCTCGGCCAAATATCGAGTGTTGTCTTTTTTCCGATTTACCAAAACACCTACCCAAGGTTTTTTCTGAAATAACCTTCCCCATAGGGTTTCGTATACCAGAGGCGGAGTCGTGTGATTAGAAAGAATCGATTCGTTCTTACCTACCACCTCTTCGGTGTCGTAAGCTGTGACTTGACTGAATGCTTTATTAACATAAAGGATATTAGCGTGCAGGTCTGTAATGGAAATAGCGACCGGGCAACTTTCGACAGCCTTATAAAAAATTTCGTTAGAAAGAACCGTTTCGCCGCGATCGCCCGATGGCCGATTTCGACCAATGGTTGGCGATTTAGAATCAATGGTTGACGGAATGTTAAAGGGTGAACTAGAACTCTTATTCATAAGGCGCCACTACTCCAAGGTTTATCACCGAATACTGTCCGGTTTGTCACAGATTGAAGTTGTTTACAACTTCTCGTTATCTCTCATGCAACGTCAGAAAAACACAGTGTAAAATAAATTTTGGTAAGCATTGGCGTTTAGCTATATTTTAAATCCAACGCATTTATTTTTATATTTTTGTAAATAAAAACTCAAACTAAGAGCTTCATTAAAAATAATAATATCGTTCAAACAAAAATCGAAATGAAGAAAATTTAAGATAAAAACGTATAAACCATCTAAAATAATTTGGACTTATAATTTTTTAATTTATGAAATTAATATAAATGTTTCCTGTTTCAACATTTATTTGTTTTGCACCAACATAGAAAGTTGAACCGTGCGATTTAGCCTTTAACGTGCGTCAAAAACAAGCATTTTCAGCTGACAAACTTCTCAATACTCAGTAGCAACAAATACGCTAACATTATAAGTTATTGTTTTTAATGGAATTGATTCATTCCTCACGGAGCTTTGTCGTATTAGTAACAATGCGATTAAAATGCCATAAAAATAATTTGTCTGAAAACCTACAGCGAATTTGATTTAAAACAAATCAAAACCTCTCCATCTGCCTTTTTACCCATAAACACATTCAAAACCGCATGGTTGATCCAGCTTTTTTCCGTGGCATACAAAATGCAATTTGCGTTATTAACTGGAGGAATGCAACGTGGATATATTTTTTATTATCGTCGGTACGGTTTTAGTTAACAACGTTGTCCTTGTTCAATTTCTTGGATTATGTCCTTTTATGGGCGTATCCAATAATATTTCGACCGCTACCGGAATGGGTTTGGCAACGACATTTGTACTAACTCTATCGGCAATGTGTGGTTGGTTAATCGAACATTTAATTTTGCAGCCTCTAGAGTTACAGTTTTTAAGAACACTTAGCTTTATTTTAATTGTCGCTGCGGTTGTGCAATTTACCGAACTCTATTTAAAGAAAACCAGCCAAGCGCTCTACCAGAGTCTAGGTGTATTTCTGCCACTAATTACCACCAATTGCGCAGTCCTTGGTGTATCGCTGCTCACGGTTCGGGAACAATTTAGTTTTTTTGAAAGCATGATTTATGGCTTTGGCGCAGCGATTGGTTTTTCTATGGTTATGATAATTTTCGCCGGACTACGCCAGCGTCTAGCTCTGGCCGAAGTGCCACAAGTATTTGAGGGTGCTCCGGTGGGTTTAATAACAGCAGGATTACTGTCGATGATATTTATGGGGTTTGTCGGCCTAGTTTAATACCCGGGGCTGGAGTTCAATCGAGAGAAGAATCATTTTAGAGAACTCTAACCACGGCAAACTCTTTTGAAGAGTCGGCAAAGCATCAAAAATTTTCGTTAATTTATTTATCCGATAAATTCCGTTTTTACATTGGAGCTTTATTACATGATCGCAGCCATTGGTGTTTTAACTGTAATGGGTTTATCTCTGGGCTTAGGTTTAGGTTATGCGGGACGTGTATTTCGCGTAGAAGGTGATCCTCTGGTAGAAGAAATTGTAGCCATGATGCCAGGCACACAATGCGGTCAATGTGGTTTTGCGGGCTGTACTCCGGCGGCAGAGGCTATTGCCTCGGGTAATGCCCCTGTAACCTGCTGTCCTCCTGGTGGAAAAACGCTGGCCGAAACAATCGCACAAAAACTCGGAATCGATGTAAATCTTGATGACCTCAGTGACGAGATATTTTTCGCTCAAATTAATCGCGAATTGTGTACCGGCTGTATGCGCTGCTCGAAGGTATGCCCCACTGACGCCATTGTCGGTGCCAACAAACAAATTCATGTAGTTTTCAGCGAGGCCTGTACAGGTTGTAAAGCTTGTCAAAAAGCCTGTCCAGAAGATTGCATTGAGATGAAACCGGAATTGGTAACCATTGATAATTGGCAATGGCCACAACCGCAGAAAGTGGCGTAATTTTTTAATTATATTTTTTGTAATTGAATTTTGGGCGAGACTATTTTTAGAGTCATCTGATTAATTCGTCTCTATGTTACTGGAAACTCCAGGTTAATCGGAATTTCCTTTAACTAAAAATGCAAACCTCTGATTGGTAACAATAAGTTTTTCAGAGTGATCTCAGGTATTTCGATAATTTCCAGGAGTGTTTTATGTGGTTTTCTCCATTTAGAGGCGGTGTTCATCCCGACGGCTTTAAAGAGATGTCATCGCAATTACCCATAAAAACACTGCCACTTCCCAAAGAATTGAGAATAGCTTTACGTCAACACGCAGGCAGCGATGCAATACCAATTGTAAAAGTGGGCGATTACGTTTTAAAAGGCCAATTAATCGCGAAAAATGGTCCTGGCTTATCTGCCCCTATACACGCACCAACATCTGGAATTGTCGGCAATATTATGCCGGTAGTTGCGGCTCACCCTTCGGGTTTAGAGAGCACCGCAATTGTCATTGCTGTCGATGGAAAAGATCAGGCCATACCAAACACATCTAACCTTGATCCATTTACTCTGGATAAAAAATTATTATCCGATCAAATTGATCAAGCAGGAATAGTCGGTATGGGTGGCGCATCGTTTCCCTCGGCAATCAAATTAATTTCGGCTACAAAAACTCACATAGAAACTTTAATTATTAATGGCGGTGAATGCGAACCCTATTTAACCGCAGACGATCGATTAATGCGCGAACGCGCCGATGAAGTCGTGTTAGGTGCGCGTTTGATACGCTACATCATCGATGCCGACCGTGCCGGTATTGCCATTGAAGACAATAAGACGCAAGCCATCGACGCTATGCGCAAGGCAACTAACAACGTCGAAAATGTTGATGTAGTCGTAGTGCCAACACGGTACCCAATGGGCTCTGCCAAACAGATGATACAAGCCGTTATTGGCAAAGAAGTACCGGCGGGTGGGCGTAGTTCCGACGTGGGCGTATTAATGCACAACGTTGCAACCGCTTACGCAATCGCGCGCGCACTCACCCAAGGTGAACCGT
>CALMJT010000118.1 GCA_937864365.1 uncultured Alteromonadales bacterium
TGCCACGATTTTGTAGCTGCCAACCTTTTACACCTTACTTATAAATACCAAGAACAAAAACTTTCAGTTTACGTGACACCTAAAATTTACTACTGATAAAACCACTGAGTAGTTCTAACGCTTGGGTAAATTGAAGACGCGTAGCGGCTTTCGATTTGACCCACTTGTTGTACGTTTTGAAGTAATAACAATTACTTCGTTTGGCCTTAATTTACCACGAATTCAGCGTGCCTGAGACCGAAAATTTACAGAAAACTAGCGCGGACAACGAATAAACGGACTTCCATACTAGACATTTACCACAATTTGACATGATCAAAGAAGAACAAACGGAAAGAGCCGTAAAAACTGGAGAAATTTGAAATTGGTAACCACGATTAGGAATTAATACTTTAGTTTACCAAAGTTCAAGCGACAACGAATTGCAATTTTAGACGACAAAATGTAGCCAAATTAAAACCAAGAAAACACCACGAGAGACGTACAACGCTTTGCTTTGCGGCGCGCGTTAGCGCGTCCGGTGAAGGCCACATTTTGTGGCCGGAACGAATAAGAGCAACTTGTTAGAACAAGTACAAAAATAGCTATTTCTCATTGCTAAATGTGTACCACTAAACATTTAAGCCACCTCCCTTTCTGCTACCAAATTTACCAATTTGAGCCACGAAAAACAAAACTAGCAAACCTGACGTAACCACATTACTCATTGAAACTAAGAAGAGCAAAACTGCCCAACTCACATCTACCTTTTTACTAAAAATTGGCTACCACGATTTTGCAATTGTTCTTATTTCGTACCTTACTTGAAAGCACCAAGAATAAGAACTTTCAGTTTACGTAACACCTAAAATTTACCACTGATAAAACCACTGAGTAGTTCTAACGTTTTGCTTTGCGGCGCGCGTTAGCGCGTCCGGTGAAGGCCACGCCTTTTGTGGCCGGAACGAATAAGAGCAACTTGTTAGAACAATTGCAAAAATAACTATTTTGCATTACTAAAAGTGTACTACTAAACATTTAAGTTACCTTACTTTCTGCGACTAAGTTTGCCAATTTCAACCACGAAGAACGAAACTACCAAACGTTACGTGCCACGTTACTAATTGAAACCGCGAAGAACAAAACTGCTCTGCCTCACGCAACCACTTCACTCATTGAAACTAAGAAGAGCAAAACTGCCCAACGAAAATTTACCTTTTTACTAAAAATTAGCTACCACGATTTTGTAGCTGCTAACATTTTACACTGTACTTGAAAGCACCAAGAACGAAAACTTTCAGTTTACGTAACACCTAAAATTTACTACTGATAAAGCCACTGAGTAGTTCTAACGCTTTGCTTTGCGGCGCGCGCAAGCGCGTCCGGTGGAGGCCACGCCTTTTGTGGCCGGAACGAATAACAGCAACTTGTTAGAACAATCTCGAAGATAGCTATTTTGAGTTGCTAAAAGTGTACTACTAAACATTTAGGTTACCCTACTTCCTGCGACCAAATTAACCAGTTTGAGCCACGAAGAACGAAACTGCTCTACTTTAAGCAACCACTCTACTAATTGAAACCACGAAGAACAAAACTGCTCTGCCTCACGCAACCACTTCACTCATTGAAACTAATAAGAGCAAAACTGCCCAACGCAAATCCACTTTTTTACTACAAAATCGGCTACCACGATTTTGTAGCTACCAACCTTTTAAACCTTACTTAAAAATACCAAGAACCAGAACTTCCAGTTTACGTAACAACTAAAATTTACCACCGATAAAACCCCAGAGAGGTTCTAACGCTTTGCTTTGCGGCGCGCCTTAGCGCGTCCGGTGGAGGCCACGCTTTTTGTGGCCGGAACGAATAAGAGCAACT
>CALMJT010000119.1 GCA_937864365.1 uncultured Alteromonadales bacterium
TTTCAATTTCTGCCCTCTGATTAAATCAAGGATGAGTTAATCAGAGGTTCCTAGAGTATTTTCTTCCGGTATTGTTGATGCCTGTATATTTAGGTTGGCAAATACCCAATGAGAGTATCGTGCAAGAGCGCAAAAATTCGGTTAAAAGTGTATTTGCGTATTTGGATCAATTTATTTTAAGACTACCGTTTTTAACAACAGGCATTGCGTCGGCGGCGGATATTTTATTTGCCTGTGAGATTTCGGCGTTAGAAATTGATAAAGACTTTCCTGATTTTTTAGCGCTCTATCCCAATATTGCTGTTTGGTATCAAAACCTAAAACAGATCAATGGATACCAAGAATCCCATTATGCGTGGAATAGCGTAAGCCCTAAAATTAAACAGCGATTTGAGAAAATAAGGGAAGGAAATTTATCGGTGGCAGAGCAATGTGGTGATCCCAGTTGGGTTGCAGATCATTGTGAATCTGTATTGCGGTAGTTTGTATGTTAAAAAGATCTTCGCTAATGAGAAGATCTTTTTACTGTTCGTGACGCTTATTGTTTAATGCTGCGCAATTATTTACCGGGTTTTTAATTAATCACAAGACGTTAAATGGTCAATACTGTTGTGCGTAATAGCTTCTAAGTTGCGCGTAATCTTCTCTGCATTCCAATCCCACCAAGCAATTTCCAAGAGTTTCTCGATAGTATTCTCGTCAAATCGATATTTAATAATTTGCGCGGGGTTGCCGCCTACTACGGCGTAATCGGGTACGTCTTTGGTGACCACCGATTTCGACGCAATAATGGCCCCATGGCCAATTTTAACGCCGGGCATTATGGTTGCGTCGTAACCTATCCAAACATCGTTGCCGACACAGGTATCACCTTTGTAATGTAGGTCGCCTGCTTGCGGCATTACCTTTTCCCAGCCGTTTGCGAAAATAAAAAACGGATAGGTCGAAAACCCTGATGTTTGATGGTTGGCGCCATTCATAATGAATTTTACGTCTTTGGCAATTGCGCAGAATTTACCAATAATCAGTGTGTCGCCAATAAATGGAAAATGATAAAGAACGTTATTTTCGAAGTTTTCAACACCATCTGGGTCGTCGTAATAGGTGTAATCACCAACTACTATATTGTCGCGAGTGATGTGATTTTTTAAAAAACCCACTTGCGGAAATCCTTTCATGGGTTCTTTATCGTTCGGATTAGGTCCGTGCATATCAGTTGTCGTCGAAGGTAGGAATACGTTTGTTTTTTCCGCTTAAACGAGCAGCAAGTGGCTCACGGTATTGATCAAATAATACGGCGGCGATAATGACTAAGCCGGTAATAATCCGTTTAGACGATTCAGAAACACCCAGCTGCGCAAGGCCGGTTTGCATTACGGCGATGATTAAAACACCAAAAAAGGAGTTCACTACAGAGCCGCGCCCCCCCGATAAACTGGTGCCGCCAATAACAACCGCAGCGATGGCCGATAACTCTAAACCAATGCCCGCGTTTGGATCTGCGGATTGCAAGTAGCCTAACTGGAACACGCCGCCCAAGCCTGCCAATAAACCCGCGATGGCAAATACCACGATTTTCCAGCTCACCGGATTAATACCTGCCAGGCGAACGGCTTCTTCGTTGGTACCAATAGCAATCATGTAACGGCCAAATATGGTTTTGCTCAACAACCATTGCGCAACAATCACTACCGATACCGCTGCAATTAAGGCCGCAGAAATTCCCACAACGGGTACAGGATCACCAATAAACGCTACCGGATCGCCGATGTATTTGGTTTCCGATTGTGTTACCAGATAAGAACCGCCGCGAGCGATTTCGAGCATACCCAAGGTGACCACAAAGGAAGGTATTTTCCAGTGTGAACTTACAAAACCGCTGGTAACACCAAAAATAAAACCTACTGCCAAACCACAGACAATGGCTATAAGTACCGGCAGATGAAAATCGGCAATTGCAACGCCAACCACCGCCGCAGACAGCGCCATTACCGAGCCCACCGATAGGTCGATACCACCGATTAATAACACGTAGGTCATACCAACGGAAATAACGGTAAGAGCAGGAATTTGGTTAACAAGGGTTCGAAAGGTAACGGTAGAGAAAAAGTAGTCGCTCATAAAGCTGAAAAATAAGATCAGCGCAATGAGTACGCCGATTAATCCGAGCGAATTCCATGGTAGATGTAGTTTTTTTAAGCCTGGCATTGTGTGTACCGCAATTTATTGTATTGGTGTTTATAGTATTGGTGTGCTTAAGGTTTTAGTAACAGATTTATTGTTGAGCTTCCCTAAGCAATAAACCTGTTCGGCTAGGTATTTTCACGATTAATGAGTTGGGGAAACGTCTTGTTGTTCTTTGTCATTGGTTTTGTGTTGAGGACTGGATTTGTTATAAAACCTAAAACTTGCCTCTAATAATTTCTCTTCAGAGAAGCTAGCACGGTCAAATTCTCCAGCCATTCTTCCGTTTGAGAGAACAATAATTCGATCAGAAACGGTCATCAGTTCTTGGGTTTCGCTAGAGACCACAATCACCGCTTTGCCTTTTAGAGCCTGTTCGCGAATTAATTCGTGAATACGAGTTTTGGCTCTTGCATCTACACCTCGGCTTGGCTCATCGAATAATAGAATCGGTAGATCGCGCAGCAACCAGCGAGCAATTAACGCTTTTTGTTGGTTGCCACCGCTTAAGCTCGCAATTGGGGCGCGAATATTATCGAACTTGATGGCTAAGCGCTGTGCAATTTCTACGGCAATATCGTGTTCACGCTGTTTATCAACCACCGCAAATTTGTTGGTCAGTTGCGGTAAGATCGACAGCGAAATGTTTCTGAGTAACGATTTTTGCAGCAATAAACCCTGGGACTTACGATCTTCCACCACAAGACCAATGCCGTTGGCGACACCTTCTTCCGGTGAGCGCATTAGGCGTGGGAATAGAAAATCGTCGGAGGCAAAACGTAGTGAGCCTGCGTCGGCCACATCGGCACCAAACAGTGTTCGTAATAATTCGGTACGGCCTGAACCAATTAAACCGCCAATGCCTAACACTTCGCCGGAATAAATATCCAAATTAATGTCTTCGAAGGCACCAACCTTAGATAAGGTGCGCACCCGCAAAACACACGATTTAGGCGGACGAATTCCCGGTTTAATAGAAATGGAGTGAGAATCTAGATCGCCCGACATTAGGTTGACGATGGTTTCTACATCGATGTCTTTAATGTCTTCAGTCGCAACCAGCTGGCCATCGCGCAGCACCGAAACGCGATCGGCGATGCGCTGAATTTCATCCATACGGTGGGAGATATAAATAATACCCACACCTTGATCGCGCAATTTACGCAATTGCTCGAAGAGCAAATCGATTTGCGGATCGGTCAGTGCCGCGGTGGGTTCGTCCACAATCAATAATTTAATGGGCTCAGAAATCACCGACGCAATTTCGATTAATTGCTGCTTGCCAACACCCAAGTCTTCCATGGGTGTTTCGGGAGTCACATCATCGAGGCCAACTAAATCCAACAATTTAGTAGCGCGTTCACGCAGGCGCTTACTGTCGATGATGCCAAATTTATTACCCAGATTTTTAAAGCAAAGATTTTCGGCAATGCTTAAGGTTGGGAATAAATTCAGCTCTTGCATAACCATGCGAATACCAGCTTCTTCTGCTGCTTTCACATCGTTTGGTGTGTATTTTTCACCAAGAAAATACATTTCGCCGGCGGTGGGTTGATGAATACCCGCAATGATATTACACAGGGTACTTTTGCCCGCGCCGTTACTGCCCATTAGGGCGTGGATTTCGCCTTTGCGCAGTTGAAAACTGAGGTTTTTTAATACTGGTACCGCAAAGGTTTTATCCAGTGCTTTAACGTCCAGTAACACAGGCAAATCGCCGGAATTTACCGGCGTGCTTAGGGATTCGGTCATGGGATTAACTATTGGTTAAGAGACTCTGCGGTGATCAACTCGATGGGGGTCTTCTTATCGGCTTCTGCTTGGCCGGTTTTAAGAATTTGAAGAGCGTACTCAATACCAAACACCGCAAGCTTGTCACCGAATTGATCGGCCGTAGCAAGCATAGCGCCTTTTTTCACCATATCTTGCGCAGCAGAAATATTATCAAAGCCAACCACAAGCACATCGCTCTCACGACCGGCCTGACGAATTGCCGCAACCGCACCTAAGGCCATGCTGTCGTTTGCTGCTAAAATGGCTTTTAAGTCTGGATTTTCTGACAAGATTGCAGCGGCAATGGTGGCAGCCTTGGCTTGTTCCCAATCCGCAGACTGAACCGTAACAATCTCTATGCCCGCGGCATTCATAGCTTCTTCAAAGCCTTTTTGGCGTTGCTGAGCGTTAAACGCACCCGGAATACCACCAATAATGGCAACCTTATCGCCAGCGGTTAATTCTTGCGCTAGGCGTTCGCCGACTAAACGGGCGCCTTCTAGATTATCTGGGCCAACAAACGGAATGGCCACGTTCATTTTTTCCAGAAGTTCTACATCGAACTTGTTATCAATGTTGATAACCACAATACCTTGCTCAGCGGCGCGTTTGGCAACCGGCAATATGCTTTTGGAGTCGGCAGGTGCGATAACCAAAACATCTACTTGAGTTGCCATCATTTGCTCAATTAACGAAACCTGTTGAGCAAGGTCACTTTCATTACGAATACCGTTAACGATCAAGGTATATTCGTCGGCGTGCTCTTCTTGATGGCGCTCGGCACCCTTGGCCATATTAATAAAGAATTCGTTAGCCAAAGACTTCATGACTAGCGCAACACGTACAGGTTTGTCTTCTTTAGCAGAATCGTTTGCCGATGTTTCGGAGGTATTTTTTGAGTCGCAACCAGCGATGATAAGACTCAGTAGCAGTAGGAATCCGAACCGTAAAAAATGCATTTTGAAGGGCATAGGGAATACTCTTTCTTTTGTTGTT
Organism: uncultured Alteromonadales bacterium; assembly: GCA_937864365.1. Lineage (GTDB taxonomy): Bacteria > Pseudomonadota > Gammaproteobacteria > Pseudomonadales > Cellvibrionaceae > Sessilibacter. The sequence continues at coordinate 4,954 of CALMJT010000119.1, forward strand.
GTTTTGATTGTAGAAGCTTGTTTTCGATCAGAACGCTTTCAAGTCAGAGGCGTTCTGATGTTGCCGTTTGTCTTGATTCTAGGGCTCATATTCATTGAGCAGAAAACTCTGGGACTTTGGGCAGGAGTCTAACACGGAGCGACTCCATTATTTTTGCGCCAATTTTAATCTTTGCTCAACTTTTACGACTCGCCAGAAAATCTTCCACCGTTTCGCGATCAGGAATCGACGCAATAGCCCCTTCTTTCGTTACCGATAGCGCCGCTGCCGCGCAGGCAAGTGGAACAGCGCGATCAAAATCCCAATCGATCGCCAATTGCGACGCCAAATAACCGTTGAAGGTATCACCGGCGGCGGTGGTATCTAGGGCTTTAACAGGGTAAGAGGTATATTGCTTAACCTGATTTTTATTCACCAATAAAGCTCCGGCCTCTCCCAGTGTTACCAATACTTGCGCCACACCTTTGTCTAACAAAGATTTGGCCGCGAGAGTGATCTCTTCCAAAGACTCAACCGGCAGTCCTGTTAAGGAATTCAGTTCACTTTCGTTGGGGGTGATTAGGCTTAAATAAGGAAAGATGTTGGCGGGCAGTTCTCTGGCTGGTGCGGGATTTAGTATCACTGGCTTATTACACGATTTAGCCAGTTGGGCCGCGTATACCACTGTCTCAATGGGTGTTTCTAGTTGCAGTAGTAGTGCCGCGCTGTCTTTGATAATTTCGGTGTGGGTGGTTACTAACTCTGTGGATAAGTGATCGTTCGCTCCAGGTGTTAAACCAATACAGTTTTCGGCATTATCATCAATAAAAATACACGCCGTACCCGTGGTATCTGCAACTTGCGAAACTCTCTCTGTATTTAGACCTAAACCTTGCAGTTGTTCGAGCACTTCTTGGCCGGTGTTATCGTTGCCAATACAACTAATAAAGTAAGTACTTGCACCTGACTTTAAACAGGCAATGGCTTGATTCGCACCTTTACCCCCAAGATTGGTTTTAAGTCGGCCTGAGCCTACAGTTTCACCGGGTTTGGGTAAATGGGGGAGATACAAGCAAATGTCCCAGTTGGTGCTGCCAATAACGACGACTTTGGCTGATGTTGTAGTCTGGGATGAGATTGGGTCTGATGTGGTCATGGCCGATACTGATTCTTGCTGAGCAAAATCCGGATAATTTATGGGCTATTGATAAAGCCCGCGACTTTAGACTGATTTGTCTAACTAGACAAGATTTGAAGCTACTGGGATTCACTTCTGAAGACGAAAAACCCCCAGTGATGCTCATAGAACAACAAGATTAGGTCACATCGACAATGTTTAAAGGATTATTAAAAACGGAGGATTGGCTGAGCGCGCTTATTAAACTGCCAGCGTCTTGGCGGTTACAGGGTTACCAAGACACTGGAATTACAAGGGATTAGTTCGTTGATTGTGACGGCGGAAAAATCTGATTAATTCGCTTATTGATAACATACTGAAGATAGATGTTAACGCCAAAAAAAGTAATCACCGGATCAATAGTAAAATCGTTGGCGCCTTCCTCGTCGGCGAACTCTAATAAACGCGCTCGAATTGTAAACAGCAGTATCATGTGCAACACAAAATTCGCTATCGTTAGCACTAGGTTGGTTTTTTCAACGGCTTCAGAGTGAAAACCCATCATGCTCGCAATTGGCAGCACAATTAAAAGAATATAAGTCACGACGTAGCCCGAAATTACCGAGCTGTTAATCTGCTTGGGGTGAATGCTGTTAATAAGGTTTGCTCGGGTATACATCCAATACATGACGTAAATGCCAAGCGTGATGAGATTAAATCCGAAAATATACCAAGCTGAAATGTATTTAAATTCGGCAAACTTGCTCTTTCTGCTCGATGTATTGCGAAGTTCTGATTGAGGTGTATTGTAAAAACCGTTCATTATTTATCCTAACAGACCACTCATTACCTATCGTTAAGCGGGAGGAATGGTACCCGCTAGATGTTTCCCCACTGTTTGTAATAATGCTTACACAGCAGATATTCCTGCGCGCAAGAACGGCTCGCTAACTTCAGTAACCATAGGTCTTTGAAATTAAGAAGAGGCTTGAAATTGCGCTTTCCATTTCTGTTCCCCGACCGAACTCACAAGCGTTCATTGGATGCTTGTACAGTTTATCTCGATTTTTTTGAATAAGCGCGTTCAAAATCCACAGTTTTTGAGGCGATATCGTTTACTGGTAACTTTTCGGCTTGGTATCGCTCGGGCGTGACTATAGGAACCTCTGATTAATTCATCCATGATTTAATCGTAGGATAAAATTTGATCATGCGATTTTCAATTTTTTCAAAATCTCAATCACTTGCAGCTCTTGCAGTTGATGACACATCTTTTTATCGCTAGAAACTCGTGGTTAATCAGAGTTTTTTATACGTTTTAATTGCTCAAAATTACCCAAATGATGAAAAGACAAAGGCGATAATTGCTGAGCTTAGACATTTGATTGAACTATAACAGAGAGAGAAACCGCCTTAGACCATCAGTTGTATTTAAGAGATTCATTTAACCTTGGAAATGTGTACCTTTGTTTGGTTGGTAAAAATCGTTAGGTTTGGTTAGTAAAAATCGTTAGGTTTGGATAGTAAGAATAGTTCGGTTTGATTGGTAAAAATCGCTCGGTTTGGTTAGTAAAGGTCGCACGGTTTTGGTGTAGAATTGCCCACTTTTTACAACGACCAAACGATCATGACCGTAGACGTAATTCTAATACTGGTAGTTTTAGGGACCTTTGTAGGTTTTGTTGCTGGCTTGCTGGGTGTAGGTGGCGGTGGCATTTTGGTACCAACATTAAGCAGTTTATTTTTTTATCTCGATTTCCCGGCTGAAAAAATTGTTCATCTCTCACTGGGCACATCCATGGCGGCGATCGTAGTCACTTCAATTTCCAGTATGCGTGCTCATCAAGCCAGAGGCGCCGTTGACTGGCCAACGGTACGTTACATGGCCATCGGCGTATTATTTGGAACCTTTGCGGCAACCTTTTTAGTGGCCGCCTTAAAATCGATTTATTTAGCGGGATTTTTTGCCGCCTTTATGACTTTTGTATCTTTTCAGATGTGGCGACCGTTAAAACTGAGCGGTAGCAAAGCTTCTTCTCATTCCGAGTTAGTCGGCGCGGGCGCGGGTATCGGCGGAATATCGGCATTGGTTTCTATTGGCGGTGGATCGTTAACTGTGCCTTATTTATCTTGGCGTGGCTTTGAGCTAAAACGAGCCGTGGGTACTTCTGCGGCCATGGGTCTACCGATTGCGATAGTAGGTACCATAGGTTATTTGGTAAATGGTTGGGGCGAAACCGATTTATCCCAACATATTATTGGTTATATCTACTGGCCGGCGGTGTTAGTGATTTCCTGTTGCACCGTATTAACTGCGCCAATTGGTGTTAGGGTTGCGCATAAACTGCCTGTACCAGTACTTCGAAAAATCTTCGCGGTTTTATTAATTTCCATTGCCCTAAAGATGCTCTACACAGTGATAACATCAGACGTATAAGTGAGAGCTGTTTTTACAGAGATTTAGAAAACTCCGATTTATTCCACCAGGATTTAATCAGAGTTTTCTTTAGAATGCCGTTCGCAAGTTTTAATTTCGTATTTTCAAAAATAAAACCGCCTCAATAACTAGGCCGTTATTTTTAGATAACGTCGCAATTTCGCGGTTAAGAAATAAAATGGCCCGGTGTCCAACAGCGCTGCAACCAGTTTGAATAAATAACTGCTGATCATAATTCCTACCCACTGTTCTAAGGTAATTCCGCCTGCAAAATACGTAGGCGCGAATACAACACCAATAACAACCACAGAATCTACGGCTTGGCTTATCATGGTGCTAAAGTTATTGCGTACCCACAAATGTTTGCCTTTGGTAACAGTCTTCCAGAAATGGAATAAGCGCACATCTATATATTGCGCAGCCGTGTAGGCCAGCATCGAGGCAAAAATAGCTCCCGAAGTTAACGCATAAATAAAATCAAACAGCTCCACATGACCACTAGCCACATGATTATTAGGTAAAGTCATCTCACCTACGATTTCCATATTTTGCCAAGGTGGCATTACCGCCTCTGGAACACCCGGAGCCCAATGGGCGAGATAGATAACCGCAAAAATAAACAAATTCAAACATAAACCAAGCGTAACCAAAAAATTAGCGCGCTTTTTACCGTACAGCTCGCATATTAAATCGGTGCACAAAAACGTGAGCGGGTAGGGCAAAACACCCACCGTAAGCGTTAACGGGCCAAGAGCAATAAATCGAGTACTGCCAATGATATTCAACATGGTCATTGAGCAGATAAACACACCTGCCAGAATCAAAAACACACGCTCGCGACGTTCTTGCAGCTCAGACTCGGGTACAGCAATAGGTAATGGATTTTCCATAGATTTTGCTCTAGTGAATGAAGTTACAAATACTTATCGGCTTATAATACCGCCATAAACCCCAAGAGTCTGTACGCATAAAGAAAAAGGTTAATGGTAAATATCTTAAAAATAACAAGCGTATTTTATCGATAGTTCTTTAATTTACTGAATATAGAGCTGCTTTGGAATAAAAATGCTGATGGGAATTTTTAATGGTTTGTCGATCAGCTTTTTGATTGAGATATTGAGTCGTGCAATTATAAAAAATATATTCGTAAAAATTAACAAATGAGCGATGTTTGAGGATAAGTGCTTCTAATAATCTATAACCGAAAATTCGACATCCAATTTATTCATAGGCTAAACCATTTGTTGCATTATAAGTTGGTCATACATTTTTTTGTGTTGCAATTATTTTCAGCTAATTGGCGTGTCCAATAAATTTTGTCTTTAAAAGTTGTTCACTGTATCAATACGATTTTTCGCATTGAAGTTTTTACTTCTGATTTCGTCGTTGCTGTTATAGCTTTGTGCCTTTGGTGCGCTAGAGGTTTATTACATGGGTGATTCGACGTTAATGCCGACTTACTTTTTTTGTTAACACGGGATTGGTGTGAGAAATATGCTACGTCACATTATTGTTGGAGTTTTGCTGTTTACGTCGGTAAATGCGTTTGCGCAGGTAGAAAGTATTGCCAAATTTACAGCCAGTATGGAAAAGGCTACGGGCTTTTTTGATTTTTACTATAACAAGCAAGATGGCAAGGTTTATTTACAAGTTAATACTTTTGAGGAACCTTTTTTATTTCAAAGCAGCTTGCCCCAAGGTGTAGGTTCTAACGATATTGGTTTAGATCGCGGTCAATTAGGCGAAACTCGTATTGTTCAATTTGAGCGCTTTGGTAAACAAGTTTTATTAAAGCAGTTAAATACACAATTTAGAGCTAATTCCAGCAACGCAGCTGAAGTGCGCAGCATTGATGAAGCCTTTGCCGATTCTGTGATCGCAGGTTTACCGATTGTTGCCGAAAGCAGTCATCATGTATTAATTGATTACACCGATTTTTTATTATCGGATATTCATCAAATCAGTGCTCGTTTAAGTCAAACCAATCAAGGTAATTTTAAACCTGATAGCAGTCGCAGTGGTGTTTTTACGCATCGCTCAAAAGCCTTTGTGGATAATACCGAGCTTGAGTCTCTGGTGACTTTTCAAGGCAGTGATGCCGGTGAGTTTGTTCAGCAGGTCACACCCGATCCAACCAGCATTAGCGTTCACTTGCATCATTCGCTAATTCGCTTGCCTGATAGCGATTATCAACCGCGCAAATTTCATCCATATTCCGGTTTTTGGAGTGTGAGTTACGAAGATTACGCAGTACCTATCGAAGAGAGTCTGACCCAGCGTTTTATTCCAAGGCATCGGCTAAAAAAGCAAGACCCGGCCGCGCAATACAGCGATCCGGTTGAACCTATTGTGTATTATTTGGATCCGGGTACACCCAAGCCAGTAAAAGATGCTTTAAAAGAAGGTGCCAGCTGGTGGAATCAAGCCTTTGAGCAAATTGGTTATCGCAATGCATTTCAGGTGAAAGACTTACCCGCAGATGCCGACCCAATGGATGTGCGCTACAACGTAATTCAATGGGTGCACCGCGCTACTCGCGGTTGGTCTTATGGCTCTTCGGTGATTGATCCTCGCACCGGGGAAATCATAAAAGGTCACGTCACTTTAGGGTCGTTGCGAGTTCGCCAAGACTATTTAATTGCGCTCGGCCTAACCAGCCCGTTTAAAACGCCAGATGCATCAACCGCCGCGCAAAAAGAAATGGCCTTGGCACGTATTCGTCAGCTTTCTGCCCACGAGGTTGGTCATACGTTGGGAATTGCCCATAACTTTGCTGCCAGCGAAAACAATCGCGCTTCTGTTATGGATTACCCGCATCCTTACGCGACCATTCGCGATGGCGAAATTCATTTAGACGACGCTTACGATGTTGGCATTGGTGAGTGGGATTCTTACGTTATTGCCTACGGTTACCAAGAGTTCGCCTCGCCCTTAGAAGAAAGTGCTGGTTTAAATGCCTCTATAAAACAAGCTCGTAATGCGGGTTTAAAATATATTTCTGATGCCGATGCCAGACCTGCAAATGCCGCCAGTGCCGTAGGCCATTTATGGGATAACGGTGCAAATGCGCTTGATGAGTTAACACGTGTGATGGCGGTTAGAGAGCTTGCCATAGATAATTTTGGGATCAATTCCATTGCCAATGGTGACGTGCTTGCGTCGCTCGAAGAATCCTTTGTACCGATTTATTTATTTCATCGTTATCAGCTAGAGGCGGCAGCCAAGCTGATTGGCGGTGTGTATTACGAGTACGAATCTAAAGGGGATTATTCTGAGCCTAAAGGTGTTGTTGCCGTAGACGCACACACTCAGCACAAAGCGTTTGAATTAATGCTGCAAACCTTGTCGAGTGATTTTTTATCGGTTCCTTCTTCGCTATCAAATTTGATCACGCCTAAACCTATCGGCTATTCAAGAAATCGTGAGAGTTTTCAGGGTCGAACCGGTTACACCTTTGATCCTATTAGCGCCGCAGAATCATCAGCGGGTTTTACCTTGTCATTAATGTTAGTTCCGGAGCGATTAAATCGGCTTGCTCAGCAACATGCAGTGGATTCAAAAACACTAAGTGTGGCTGGTTTAGTTGAAGAGCTGTTGGATAAAACCGTAAAGTCTAAGGTGATTAGTGGTGATGATATTGTTAAAAGCCGAGTTGATACATTGGTAATAAATGCGTTGATGTCTACCCTAAGCAGTCCCGAACTTGCTCCTGAAGTGAAATTGGAACTTCAGTCACAGTTGTTGGCTTTACAAAAATGGGCCGCTAAACAGAATAAAAGTCCTACGCTTAAAACCCTTGCACATCAATTAGATGTTTATTTCAACACGGGCACCTGGCCGTACGTATTTGTGGTAAAACCACTGCCGCCGGGTTCTCCTATTTAGTGAGAAATCGTTAACAACAAGCCATAAAAAGGGAACGCAGGTAAAACTAAGTTCCCTTTTTAATGCAAGTTTTGAAGTATCTTTAATATTAAAGGGACTTTGAATAACCTAAAGTTTTCCGCGGCAGAAGGATTGTGTCGCTAATATCAAGAACGGTAAATGATTGAAGTTCTGAAGAAATTGGAAATTGCATTGTCAATTTCTGTCCTTTGATTAAATCTGGGATAAGTTAATCAGAGGTCCTTAAAGATTGTTTCCGTATTAAAATTTAGTTTTTTAAATACAACGCTATATTAGTTAAGGCTTATTGTTAAATTTCTAAAAAATACAATATTTTCAATCAATTAGATATTGGTGTGCGCTCTGTACAATCTTTTTTTTAGCGGCTCAATATTCTTATCAAAATATTTGTTTAATGTGCTGCAAAACTAAAAAAATGAATGGCTGTCAAGGTAACAGGTGAGCAACAAGTGTATAGGTAACTCTGATTAAATCATGAATGAGTTAATCACCGGCTCCTAAAGTGCTTTTTTATCAAACAAAAAAGCCAACATACTTGGCACTTATAAAATCAAGCTTAAAAGAGGGTTTAATAACCATGAACAGGGCAAGAATTGCATTAATTACTGCACTTGTGAGTGTTGCGTATGCAGAGTCATCTTCAGCTAAAAACGATAAATCGGAACAACTACCGCCCGGACTTGAGAAGAAAGTTGCCAGAGGCGAGCCGTTACCTCCCGGTTGGCAAAAAAAACTGCATGTTGGTGATACTCTGGATTACGCTGTGTACCACCATGGCGAAATTATTCGTCGCGATTCAGACGGCATTGTTACCGTGAGTGTTGACGGCAGAATTATACGCGTTATCGAAAATACTCGTGAAATTATTGAAATACTAGGTTTGTAATTTTTACTCTTAATAATTCGATATTATTATTTAGATCTTCGGTTAAAGGTAAAGAAAACTCTGAGTTATTCAGAGTTTTCTTTCGATTAAATGGCGCGCACTCGAAAGTTTTTACCTTTCATTTTTTCATTCGAAATTTTCTTAAGAGCTGCTTTTACAACCTTGGATTCAACAGCAACATAAGCTCTAACATCAAATACCTGAATTTTACCGATTTGATCACCTTTAATTCCCGTTTCACCGGTTAAACCGCCAACAATATCGCCTGGGCGCAATTTTTGTTTTTTACCACCGTCGATTTGCAGGGTTGTCATCTTAGGTGTTTTAGGTGTGCGCTCAAGAACGCTCACATTGGGTAATTCAAGTATTTTAATGGCTTGTTTTTGGTATTCTTCAATATTAACAATACGGCCCAGATCTTTATCGCAATAAATGGAATACGCCATACCCTTGTTGCCTGCACGGCCTGTTCGGCCAATGCGATGAACGTGAACCTCGGCATCTGGGGTTAAATCGTAATTAAACACGGCTTCTAAATCATTAATATCCAAGCCGCGTGCCGCCACATCGGTTGCTACTAATATAAGCGCACTTTTGTTCGCAAATTTCACCAAGGTTTCATTGCGATCGCGTTGCTCTAAATCACCGTGCAGAGCAATGGCGCTAAAGCCAAATTGTTTAAGCTGCGAAGTAACATCTTGTACGGTTTTTTTGGTGTTGCAAAAAACAATGGCAGATTCCGGTTGGTTTGCAAGTAATAAAAGCCTCAGCGCGTCGATGCGTTGTTCGTTATTCTCAACACGGTAAAACGACTGATTAATGGTATTTTCAGCAGTGACAGACTCCACTTTTACGTATTCTGGAGCATTCATTATCTTGGCAGTAATACTATGAATCTGGTCTGGAAAGGTGGCGCTAAACAGCAAGGTTTGTCGTATCGCAGGGCAATAGCTAAAGATTTTATCTAAGGAATCCTGAAAGCCCATTTCGAGCATACGATCGGCTTCATCCAAAACTAGGGTTTCTAAATCGTCTAAATTCAATCGCTCTTTCGATAAGTGGTCTTCTATGCGCCCCGGTGTACCCACAATGATATGGGCTCCATGCTCGAGAGAGCTAATTTGCGGGCCCATGGGCATACCACCGCATAAGGTAAGCACCTTAATGTTGTGAATGCCGCGCGCTAGGTCGCGGATATCTTTAGCCACTTGATCGGCAAGTTCTCTGGTTGGACACAACACCAGCGATTGCACGCGAAACTTCTTAACATTAAGTTTATTTAACAAACCCAAACCAAACGCCGCAGTTTTACCCGAGCCTGTTTTAGCCTGAGCAATCACATCTTTACCATCAATAATGAGTGGCAAACTTTGCGCTTGAATTGGCGTCATTTGCTTAAAACCAAGTGTCGCCAAGTTGTCACTTAGTGCTGCTTTTAAGTTAAGCGTAGAAAATTGAAGAGTAGACAAAATAAATCCAGATAATAAGCTTGAAGTTGCTCTATTGTAGCAGGAACCGTTAGCTAAAGCAGGATAAAATCTGGCGTGAGGTCAGAAAAACGCTGACCTGTTAAAAGGTCTGCAAAACGACCGTTATACAGCGCGGGGCGATTTTTGACCAAAATCTACTGTCTGCAAACTCGCGATAAATTCCAATAGAAATTAGAATTAGAATCTAAAAAATTCAGAAAAATATCGCATTAGAAAATACCTGCAATATTGAGTGCTGCTGATATACGCTTCGTTAATAAAATCAATACGGAATACTTTATAAAAACATAAATTCAGTGTTTTAAATTTGCTGATAAAAATTATCTAAGTCAAAAAATACCAATTCCACGAATAATATTTTTTGTTAATTTAAACGGCAGTTGCAACCTCAGTTAGTTGAAGAACCTACAAAGACTTAATTTTTTTTGTATGAGAGGTTAAGTCGAGAGAGATTGCTAGTAGAAACCATAGAAAACTCTGATTAACCTAGAGTTTTCAGCGACACAAAGATGTGTCGCCAATGTTAAGAGCTGTAAGTAATTGAGATTGTTAAGAAGCAGTTGAGATTGTTAAGAAGTAATTGAGATTGTTAAAAAATTGGAGGCCGCCTTTTTAATTTCTGTACTCTGAATAAGTCATGGGTGAATTAATCAGAGGTTTCTATAGATAATAGATCATGTTTTTAATTGGGCGTGAAATATATATTTCAACCTCGCGTCTTTGGCAATAAAAAACGCGATTAAGCGATTAATTGTTAGATAAGTACTTTATAATTTATGTGTGTTGCGTAAGTTCCCATTTTCTGATAATCCTATCTGCCATCTTATTAATGGCCTAGCGATGTAATTTAAATCTTTACTCATAGTTGTAGTATTATGCTAGATAGGTAAGATTCTTTTTGAATGCGGTACGTAAAATTTACATAACGGTTATCTTTAAAATTACGGTGGTGAGTAAATGACAGTAGAAAATGAAAAATATCAAAAAGGTTTAAAAGTTCGACGTGAAGTTATGGGCGATGCGTATGTTGATAAAGCATTAAATGCTGCCACGGAATTCACTAAACCTTTGCAAGAGTTGGTAACCGCCAATGCCTGGGGTGAGGTTTGGGTGCGTGATGGTTTGAGTAAGCAAACGCGAAGCCTAATTACTATCGCCACCTTAGCGGCCTTAAAAGCTTCTACCGAATTAAAAGGCCATGTACGCGGGGCTCTTCGAAACGGCTGTACGGTTGAAGAAATTCAAGAGGTGTTATTGCACTCAGCTGTGTATTGCGGCATGCCATCGGGCATTGAAGCTTTTCGCTCGGCTAAAGAAGCTATTGAAGAGTGGCAGGCCGAGAATAAATAAATTTTCAATTATCACTTCCTCTGCTTAGCTTGACCTTTATCTGAATTTTTAAGAAGAGTTGTGTATTTTTCTGATTTTTGTTAGAGAAATTCTTTAATGCGGTGAGATATATTAGTTAAAGCTAACACTTGTTGGTGGTTGATTAATTGAAAATAAAAAAATAGAGGTAAACTTTTAGGTTTCGCCTTTATAAGAATAGTTTCGGGTTTTTCTTTTATGGTAAATACGCTAAGGAATGGAATTTGATGAGCTGGTCTCGATTTAGGTACATATGCAGAAAAGCCTTGTCTGAGTGCAACGAGAACGAGTCGATAAAAGCTTGTTTAGAGCGTATTGAAAGTGAGCCAGAGGGGAGTTTATACGGAGAGCCAGTTAAGCTGTCTAGCTTAGCTGGGCGCTTGTTAAATGGTGTTATAAACATTGAGGACGAAGATCAAGCTCGTAAGGCCGTTCTGATCTACAAAAATCTACGGTTGGATGATGTTCAAGTTCAAATGAGTAGATTTAGAAGAGTGTTCGCTTATCTGGTTGTCGTTATTGCTGTTTTCTATTTGGTATTAGGTATCTACCGAACGAAAATTATACCTACTTTTTTAGAATCTTATGAAGTTTTTGAGGCCTCAGCGCCGGAGTTTATTTTATCATTTTTAAGTTATAGCGCTAATCTTTCTGCTTTATTGATAATGCTACTATTGTTGGTTTTATTTGTATTTATTGTAATTAATAAGTTGTTTAAATTCGAAAGATATACCGAAGATGGTATGGTATTTAAATATCTTTTGTCAGCAAAAATAAAGCAACCTTACCGTAATTTAATTGAAATTATTCAATTTCCTGTTGAGCTTAATTCCAGTGGCGGCGTGCTTGGGTCGCATCTAGGTAACGTGTATTCTGGCAAAATGGATTTACTCACAGAAATGCAAGAGTTGATCAATCTTGAAATGGTTAAGCTCGTGGCTGCTTGCAATTTGCAGTTAAAAGCCATTGCAACCGTTATGGGCGTTGTAATTACGGTTTGTGTTTTCTTTTTACTTTACAGCGTCTATATGCCTCTATTTGCTGCGGGAGAAATGGTATGAAAAAAGCCAAGGGTTTTACGTTAATCGAATTGATGATTGTGGTGGCTATTATCGGGATTCTTGCATCTGTATCTTTGCCCGCGTATCAAAAGTACGTTCATCGCAGTGAGGTGGTTGACGCTATCAGTTTAGGCTCAGAGATCAGAGGCAATGTTACCGAGTACTACAGGGATATTTTGGCATTTCCAAAAAATAATGCCGATTCTGGCGTGCCAGAGCCACAGTTTTTAATCGGTAATCGGGTTACATCCGTCACAGTTGAAGATGGTGCTGTTCATGTCACCATGGGTAACAAAGCCTCTCAACCCTTGCAAGGTAAAACACTTACATTTCGTCCGGCGGTTGTAATCGGCAGTCCTACCAGCCCAATTGCATGGCTGTGTGGTTATGATGAACCGGTGGAAGGTATGCAGGCGATTGGCGAAAATAAAACTGATGTTGATCAAGAATTTTTGCCACGTTCATGTCGGGGCTATTTGTGAGTCACGAGCTTATTATCAAATTCATTACCTGAAATTTATAGAATCACTTTTTAGAATCATTTGTTGGTATTGATCGGAGCTTACGCTGGTTTCGATTTCTGAAAACAACTCCATAGCCGCTAAATTAGCATTCCATAAGTACCATGTGTTGGCTATTGTTGGGTATAATGCGGCGCTTTTTACGCAGGTGTTCCAATAACGGCGTCTGCGATCTATTTCGAACATTCAAGGCTTCTAGCATGTCCGGCAGTCAGTTAACTTCCGAGATCAACAAACGTCGTACGTTTGCGATCATTTCTCACCCGGATGCGGGTAAAACCACCATTACCGAAAAGTTGTTGTTATTCGGAAATGCCATTCAGCTTGCCGGTTCTGTAAAGGGTAAGAAAGGCCCTCACGCCAAGTCTGACTGGATGACCATGGAGCAAGAGCGGGGTATTTCGGTGACCTCGTCGGTGATGCAGTTTCCGTATAAAGGCCGCACGGTTAATCTACTGGATACACCCGGACACGAAGATTTCTCGGAAGATACCTATCGCACCTTAACGGCTGTGGATTCGGTTTTGATGGTTATTGACGGCGCCAAGGGTGTTGAAGATCGAACCATCAAACTGATGGACGTGTGTCGTCTGCGTGATACGCCAATTCTTTCTTTCATTAACAAAATGGACCGCGACATTCGCGATCCGGTTGATGTTTTGGATGAAATAGAAAATGTGTTGAAGATTGCCGCTGCACCTATCAACTGGCCATTGGGCATGGGTAAACAGTTTAAAGGAGTTTATAACCTCTATACCGATACCATTCATGTGTTTCAGGCGGGTATGGGCCACACTATCAACGACGATTTGCAAATCCAAGGTATTGATTCGAAAGAGTTTGATGCCCTCATGGGGCCTTACGCCGATGATGCGCGTGAAGAAATCGAGCTAGTGCGTGGTGCAACTCACCGTTTCGACATTGATGAATATCTCGCCGGCAGAATGACGCCGGTGTATTTCGGTACAGCTTTGGGTAACTTTGGTGTTCGCGAAATGCTCGATGGCTTTGTTGAATGGGCGCCAAAACCGTTGGCGCGTCAGACCGAGCAGAGAGAGGTTGACCCTTTTGAAGACAAGTTTTCTGGATTTGTTTTTAAAATTCAGGCAAACATGGACCCTAAACACCGTGATCGTATTGCATTTATGCGTATTTGCTCGGGTGCCTACACCCAAGGCATGAAAATGCGTCATGTTCGAATCGGTAAAGACGTTAAAATTGCCGATGCGGTGACGTTTTTAGCCGGTGATCGTTCTGCGGTAGAAGAGGCGGTTTCGGGCGATATTATCGGTTTACACAACCACGGTACTATTCAAATTGGCGATACCTTCACCCAGGGTGAAGACTTAAAATATCGGGGTATTCCGCATTTTGCGCCGGAATTGTTCCGTCGTATTCGGTTGAAAGATCCTCTCAAAACTAAGGCGTTGCAAAAAGGTTTGCAGCAACTGTCTGAAGAGGGCTCAACGCAGGTGTTCTTTCCAATCAACAATAACGACATCGTGGTTGGTGCTGTGGGTGTACTTCAATTCGAGGTGGTTGCTTATCGCTTGAAGGACGAATACAAGGTTGAAGCGATTTACGAACCGGTAAGTGTGCAAACTGCGCGTTGGATTGATGCCGAAGATCAGAAATACATTGCTGAAATTCGTAACAAAGCCAGTGATAATATTGCCATTGACGGTGGTGGTCATTTAACCTATTTAGCGCCAACACGCGTTAATTTATCATTGGCCCAAGAGCGACATCCCAAGGTTCGATTTAGAGCAACACGCGAGCACTAAGACTCGCCGATTTCTCTTAAGATTAGATTGAGTAGTAACGAATGGATTTACAGGCACTTAAACAGAGTGAACCGAAACCCGTTGAGTTAGTAGTGACGCCAGAATATATGCCTAGAGCGGGTAATCATTTTACCCGCTGGCTTGGGGCAAAAGTTTTGGCGTTAATGGGCTGGAAAATCCGCGGTGATATTCCCAATTACAAAAAAATAATCATTGCTGGTGCGCCACATACTTCTAATTGGGACTTTATTGTCGCGATGTTTTTAGTGCTTGGTGTGGGTGTTAAATTTTCATACCTCATGAAAAAAGAGGCGTTTTTCTGGCCTTTCAAAGGCTTATTTATGCGTTTAGGTGGTATTCCTATTGATCGCAAAAAAGGCGCTAAGGTTATTAGCCAAGTAAGTGATTGGTTTAAGAAAAACGAACGCTGCTGGGTTGCAATTACGCCAGAAGGAACACGAGCCAAGGTAGAGCGCTATAAAACCGGTTTTTTACGATTAGCCTACGAGTTAGAAGTACCGCTTTTATTGGTAGCCTGGGATTATCCCAGTAAAACATTTAACTTTATTGGAAACGCCAACTTAAGCGGCGATTTAGATGAAGATTTGATAAGTATTCAGTCGTTGTATAACGAGCATTTTACTGGTCGTAATCCTCATTTTCAGTAAGAAATTAGAATTACCGCTGCGTCTTTCCGCAACTGTAATTGCACTTTATTTCTTGAAAATAATAGCGGATAAAAAGCGTTAGTTTGCACCGATAAAATGTCGTGTAGTGATGGGTTAATCTACGGATTTTTGAGTGTCAAAATTCAAAGCGCGATACTGTGATAGCTGTAAATTGCTTAGGGCTTAGTCTGGTTAATTAGGGTGAAATCACACGCAGCTTAAAAGCGAGCTGAAACTGACATCAAATATAAATTCCAGAATTTTTGAACATCGTGATCTGGATTTTCTAGAAGCGACAACCAGCCAGCGCCTTCAATATTGTGATATTCAGCACTTACCAGCCAAGTATTGTTTATATCCCAGCGAGCACCCACAGCAAAATCTTTAGAAAAGCGTGTGGTTGCTTCAAACCCGGTTACTTCTGCAAACTTCTCGCCTTTAATATCTTTGTCGTCGCGAATTAAATTATCGAAACGCGTAAAAAAGCTGAATTGATTATTCAATCGATATTGCAGTTGCAGATAATAGCTAGAGCCTGTGACTTCATTATTAACAGCCGAACCAAAACCCTTTAAATAGGATTTTCTGCGAATATACTCGGCCGCGTATGTAATTTTT
Organism: uncultured Alteromonadales bacterium; assembly: GCA_937864365.1. GTDB lineage: Bacteria > Pseudomonadota > Gammaproteobacteria > Pseudomonadales > Cellvibrionaceae > Sessilibacter. The sequence continues at coordinate 20,789 of CALMJT010000119.1, forward strand.
TCGGATTGATATTGCGCCGATAAAATAATGGGACGAAAACTAAATTCACCGTTTGACAGTACTGGGTCGCCGCGTTCTTTGTAGGCAATGTCTAACTCGGCGGCTGTAATGCCGAATTTCAGGCGACCGAAATCGTAATCGTAGAGAATTCTTCCAATCCAGCTGGCAGAGCCATCAAAGCGACCCGGACGAGCCTGAGAGAATACGGTTGGTTCTAAATCTGGATCTTCGGCTCTGGGTTCGGAGATAACAAGCTGAGTAGAAAGCTCGTGTTGACCACGGAAAAAATCGTTATAAAAAGAAATTCCGTCAGAAGAGAGCGCGAGATTTCTTAGTGTGTCGAAATACACCGACTGCGGCAAAATAATACTTGGGCGAGTTGCTGCTACATCTCGGGTTTCATTATACAGGCCAGATGCCTGAACAACACGACCAACGCGAAAACCGGCTGAGGTCCAATCATTTTTAAAATACTGATAGTCTAAAAATGCGTAATCGAAGCGCGGGTCGCCGTCGTCGGTTTTACCAGCATCGCGAGCAACCAGTTGCGCCGAAAACGACAGAGATTCGTTGATTTTCCAAAGTGCGTTACCACCAACTTCAAAAAATTCAAAACTGCCCGATTCGCTATCACCGAAAAACTGGTTATCGGAGGAGTGAACAAAGTTTTGGGTCGCAAAGCCGTGGAAAGCAATATTGCCAGGCATGAGACTGCCTTCGTCGGCTAAGGTGATAGCGGACGATGACAGGCACAACAGTGCGATGACAGGTTTTTTGGATTTTTGGATTTTAGTCATTATTGACCACCAAAACTTTGACTTCATCCGTTAGGTATTCGTGTTGAATATAGCCAATTGCGTTTGTGGTATTAGCTATGGCGTCTATCATCTCTTGTTCAGTGTTAAGGCGAGTTGGATATTGTCCGATACCGGAGAAAACTCGGCGGTCCCAAATTCTGCGTAGATTATAAGGAAACGTATTTAAAATTTGTTTGGTGAAGCGCACATGTGTGGGATTATTATCGGAGAAAACAAACACTTTTATGGTTTCACCGCTTGGCCACACACGTTGCCGCATCGCGAAAATCGAACGCACATCCACCGTCGATAAACTTTCAGTATCGACATCTTTATTCGCAATGATGGTAATTCTATTAGGGTGAAGGTCGCCGTCATCAGCTGCGTTTTCTTCGTCTAGGCTTTGAGCTAAGCTTAAATTAGCCATAGCCGAAAGCATAAATCCTAATAGAAAGGTTCGAAAAATAAGTTTTTTCACATTCAACCTAAACACATTGCCTGCATACAACGTGTGAGCAATTTTGAATAACAATGAATAAAAATAAAACATGTCTTCGCGGCCATTAATTTTATTGTTTGAGGGGCTCTGCGAGAGATTCCAGCGTAACGTCTAGCGGTTGTGGTTTACCTATTTGGTAACCCTGAGCGTAATTTACACCCATGGCTGAAAGTAGTGCTAACGAGTATTGGTCTTCAACAAATTCTGCAATGGTTTTTTTGCCGAGGCCTTGGGCAACATCATTAATGGCTTTTACAAACAATCGGTCTTCCATATTGCTTGAAAGTTTGCGAACAAATGAACCATCAATTTTTACGTAATCTACAGGCAGTTGGCGCAGGTAATACCAAGACGAGAAACCAACGCCGAAGTCGTCAATGGCAAAACGATAGCCAAGTTTTTTGAAGCGCTCGATTTCTTGGGCTGCGGCATCAACATCTTCAAGTGCCGAGGTTTCGGTAAGTTCAAATAATAATTTAGAACGCTCAAGAGGCGAGCTTTTTACGCACTGCTCGACAAGGTTGATAAATTGTTTATTGCTCAGTGCGCGGGCTGATAAGTTGACCGAAAGACTGATATCGGGATCGTATTGATGAAAAGCTCTTAACGCCTTCACTGCCAGTCGCACAATATGCACGTCAATTTCGTAAATTAATCCGGTTTGCTCGGCGACGGGAATAAAGGTTATTGGCGGAATAATCTTGCCCGAGTCGTCGATCATTCTCACTAAAGATTCGTAATGGGAAATATAGCCGCTGCGAATATCTAAAATAGGTTGGAAATACAAGACAAAGCGATCATTTTCTAGCGCGTGTTCGATTTGTTGTTTCCAGTTAATGCGATGATAAAGCTCTTCTTTATCTTGGGTTTGGCTGGAGTAGAGTTCCCAATTACTGCGCGCATTTGAAGTTGCTTTTGCGCGATACATGGCGAGGTCGGCGTTGGCCATTAATTCATCGGCGGCTTTGCCGTGATCTGGGAATACCGCAATGCCCATACTTAAGCTGATGCGATGTGTGGAACCGTTGTTGGAAATTTTGGTGTGCTTAATGGCATCGCAAAAATCTTCGGCAAATTTAATGGCGCAAGGACTGCCGCACTCTTCCAATAAAATCGCAAACTCATCGCCGCCAAGACGAGCAATAATGTCTCGGGGGTTGGCGCTGCTTTTGAGTTTTTTGGCGATTTCGCGTAATAACTGATCACCCATTGGGTGACCGCTGGTATCGTTTACGGCTTTAAATTGATCGATATCGAAAAATATTAATGCGCCTGCTTTGTTGTTGCGATTGGCGTATTTAAGCACACGTTCGAATTCTTTTTGGAAACGTCTGCGGTTGAACAGTTCGGTAAGAGGGTCGTGGTCGGCGAGCCAAGCGAGGTTTTTCTCTGCAATTTTTCGAGCAGTTAAATCCAAACCAACCGAGAGAATTAAATCGCCTTCTGAAAGTGATTTAGGTAACACGCTGTGGAACCACTCCATATGCAACGGATTACCGTGCATATCAACAAAATCTAGCTCATGTCGGAATTCGGTTAGGGTGCCGTTATTAAGCTTTTCTAAGCCATCAAAGAATTTAACCTTATCTTCGTCTTCCAATTGATTGACGAATTTAAAGTCTTTTTCACTCTCTTCGTCGAAATCGATAATGCGTTTGCCTTCGGAGTTTAATAGCTTGATGTTGCTGTTGTAGTCTTGGGTCAAGATGACAATATGAACGTTGTTCAGAAGGCTGGTAACAAAGTTCTTTTCTTGCAGTAATTCTTGGCTGCGATTTTTCAGTCGGGACGTTCTCGACTCAACCATCTTGTCGAGTTCTTCAAGAGTGTGAGAAAGAGAGATTGTGGAGTCGTACAGTTCGTGAATTTCGTTACGAATCACAGCCTTGCCAATGCTAGGCGTTAGCAGCTTGTTGATTTTACGGTGGGTATTGTTGGCCAATAAAGGCAACACTTGGGAAACTTTTTGCAGGCGTAGCATCGGCAACCAAAGCATTGCCAGCAGTACGGCCTCGGTTAAAATCAGGGCGATGGCCGAAGCGATAACTAAATACCGTAGTGTCGTATCTAGTCGATTCATTTCGGTAGTGACATTGTCAATCACTACCAGCTGGGCAATATTTTCATCGAGTGATGCCGTTAACGGAATAAAACTCACTTCGTAAAATTGCCAATTCCACTGACGAATATTGCGCTGATCTTTAACCTCGGCGAATTTTCGTTCTTTAGAGAGTTCTTTTAACACTTCGTAGGTCGTTGGCGCACCGGTTAAGGCGGCAAGATCGTATCGCCAGCTGATTAGCTGATGATCGGCACTTTCTGTTTGACGTTGATGGTCAACTAAAATGCCAATGTCTGCGTCGGTAATGGTTTGGAAGTACAACACCGCGTCGGCAAGTGAGCTCGATAAAATCATCAAACCAATAGAGCCGCGTTCTAAAATCACCGGAACAATGGCAACTTGAGTGCAAATGGTTGGGCACCATACTTGGCTGACGGTTGCCTCTGTTGAACGAGCCGTTTCTAACCAATCTACCGGAAAGGTTTCTAGGCCAATTTCTTGGCCCCAATGGCCACTCACATTATTGCTTGGACTTAAAATGGTAATAGAGTCAACGCCCCAGTCGAAATTGAGCTGGTCCCAGTGGGTGGCGATGGTTTGAATTAAGGCTTGGGAGCGAGTGGTGTCTTTAATAAGGATGGCTTGGCCTTGCATATGGCCGGCCAGGCGCTGCAATTGCAGCTTGATGGTATCGAGTGATGCTGAGACCGCTTTTTGACGGTCGAAGAAAACCCTTTCGCGTTCGCTTTCGAACGTTTGTTCGAGGTTGGAACGGCCATTAATTGTGAGCAGGCCAAAACTGAAGATGAGTACTAGGCTCACGCTAATAACGGCTTGCCATTTTAAGCTTAGAAAGCTCTTGGCTGGGCTGATTGAGTCGGTCACGGGCTTCGATTCTGCAGGTTAGCGCATCACTTGCGCAGCGATTATATCCATTTAGCGATCGAGGATGGTTATTAAATAATAAAAAATTTGATTTAGCGACCTTTAGTTATAAAAAAAGCCACTTATCCATATTTTCTACTTAGATATAAGATCGAGCTCTCAGAAACATTACAAAAAATATGGGTATATCTTTGATGTTTCATGATTTTGCCTAGTGAAGACGAGCCCTGTCTATAATTCCTCGATACCTGCTATTTCCTTGGTTTTGCGGTTAGACGCCACTTTGCTGGCTTTACTAACCTTATGTATCTCTCGGTCGAGAGATCTTTAAGTCGTCTGTCAGTAGCTTAATGCTGCTCAGAGACTTTGGGATGTTATTACGTCTATATATTAACAGCCCAGTGTTAACCTTTTACAGAGGATGACTTCCATTTATTTCGGCGGTTTGTGCGTAATCAAAACAGTGTATCTATGCTTCGGCTGGTAGGCGCTTTAATACACTTCATTAGGTAAATATTTTGTACGAAAAATGATTACTCTAGACTTGTCTGTATTAGTTTTGCCTGATTTAAAAAACGCAAAACCTATTTATTAGCTGCCAATATAAGATTTTTAATTGTTACGCTTTAATATCATTCACGCCAAAACTGGCGATCAGATAGTCACGTTTTTATAAGTTTTTATCATGGATTTCTAAATTTAACGCTAATAAATCGAGGTTTAAAAACTACAACAAAAAATTTGTAGTGTCGCCTAGTAGAAATAGCTATAAACAAGATCAAGAATTGGCTTGCTAATCGAAATTTGAGTTGGTTTTACGCACTAAAGTCGGATCTTGAATCTTCTTTCGTATTTTATCGAGAAAAACAGATTTACCTACAGCTTGTGCAAACAAATAAAAATAAAGGCGCTAAAATCATTAACCGAATAATTTAAATCGTTATTTGGATAAATTGCCGAAAGACAACAGAAAGACATTGATGGAAAGACATCAATAGACAATGAATGAGTTGCTGTTAAGCAAAACCTTAATTGGAGGTCGGTAAGTTTTCGGTCTGGTTTACAGAAAAAACCTTGTTATTTATCTGCAATTTAAGCAGCGGCGAAAATCGGAAAGGCGATTTTCGATTTCTTCACAATTTCAATGACTTACCGTTCTAGAGACCGGCGGAAAATCCTTGTGTGGCTGGCAACTCTGGGTTAACCAGAATGGGTGATTTTAGCGTTGTGAATAACGGCCGGTGAGTCGTTGTGTTGTGCTGCACTGTTACCACTCTTGTAGCTCGTCGTAATGCGCTTTGTTCCAGTGTAGAGAAATTTGCATAGGTTCTACGGCGACTTCTTCTAAACCAATCATTTCACCGTAGGTTGCGGTCTGTACCAAAAAAGCGTTATCGAGATTTTGTTGGTATTGTTTAAACAATTGTCGGGCTGATTCCGTGTTGTAAAATCGGGCGGTTCGACCGTTGTTATCGGACAGTGAGAAGAACTCTTCACCCACCAGTACTTCAATCGTATAAAGAAAGTTTCCATGACTGTGAACAATAATTTTATCGACGCTTTTTGTGGCTAAATCACGGATTGAAAATCGTCTCACAACAAATATCTCCACCGACAAACATAATTTAAACCGCAGAGTTGCTCGATGCTAAAAAAGCGGGAGTCTGCGATCTATTCAATAATTGATGAGCCTTTTCAGCAAGAACTGCTTGACGCGGTTCTTTATTAGGCTGTTCATGCATGCTCTAAAGTCATTGAGTTTTTACGGCAGGCATGATTTCTTATGTTACTCGGTAGCCAGTACGTAGGTAACGAGATTTCGGATGTAAGAATATTGTCGGAAACTCCAGCTAAACCCAGAGCTTCCGGCAATAAAAGAATGTGTCGCGATTTCAAAAATGGTAAGTGCGAGAAAGGTAAGTGACCGCAATCGTGAAGAGCTTGTAAATCGCATTGCTGGCTTATGTTCTCTGATTAAATCACAGACGAATTAATCTAGGTCTGTTGGTGTATCACCGTTTGGTAATACACAACGCTATTGATGTTGTAGATTCCAAGCCACGCAATCTAAAAATTTCGCACCGCTGCCGCCAAAAATATCCAGCGCGCTGCCAATGGTAAGATCGACTCGACCTTGAGACAGAGTAGAGACCTGTTCCAGATCTTCGATACTGCGTGCGCCTCCGGCATAGGTTACCGGGATAGGGCAGTGTTCACCTAAAAAGGCTACTAATTCTTGGTCAATGCCTTGTTGTAGGCCTTCCACATCCGCGGCGTGTATCAAGAACTCACTGCAATACTGCGATAACGTTTTTAGGCTATCTGCGGTAATTAATGTACTGGTGACGGTTTGCCAGCGATCGGTGGCAATGGCCCAGCCTTCAGAAACACGCCGGCAACTTAAATCCAATACCAACTGTTCGGCGCCGACCAACGTATTGAGTTTTTCTACGCGTTCCCAACTGAGTTGGTCATTCTCAAACAAATAAGAAGTAACGATAACCTTGCTGGCACCAGCGCTGAGGTAATCTTCGGCGTTTTGAAGATTGATGCCGCCGCCGTATTGCAAACCTTTTTGCCAGGTCGATAAGGCAAGCTTCGCTTGTTCTTCGTTGCCTGGCCCAAGGCCAATAACGTGCCCACCTAATAGGTTGTGATCTTTATAAAGATTGGCGTAATAGGCAGCGTCGTGTTCACTGACAAAATTCGTGGTCGCGCCTTCATCGTTCAAAGTGCCACCAACGATTTGTTTTACTTGTCCTTGGTGGAGATCGATGCAAGGGCGAAACTGGGTCATGATTTAATCTCAATACGTAAACGCTAAAAAGGCGAATCTTATCAAAAATGGCATTTAAATCAGCAAAATTGCCGATATTTTGCGGCTTATTGTCATAGAACTGCCAAAACTTCGCTATATGCTTGCCGCCGATATTGATCGTTGTGATTGCTTTTGTTGACGGGAGAATTTGATGATTTCCGAGCGGCAGTTACTGGCTATGCCAGAAGAAGAGTACATGAACGAGGAGCAGTTAGCATTCTTTAGGAATTTGCTGCTTCAAAACAAAGCTGAAATAGAAGAGCAACTGGATGGCATACGCACTCAGATTATTGGGCAAGAGCGCGAAGCCGACGAGTTGGATCGTGCATTAACCGAAGAAGAAAACCGGCAGCGCCTGCGCATGGCGGATCGGCAAACTAAGTTGATGCACAAGGTTGTTAAAACCTTGAAAAAGATCGAAGAGGGCGAGTACGGATACTGCAAAATCAGCGGTGAACCCATCGGTTTACGCCGCTTGCTGTTGCGACCGACGGCAGACTTGTGTGCCGAAGAAAAAGCGCGTCAAGAAAGCCGGGAAACACACTATATAAAACTTCGCTAGTGAGTGTTTACACTTATTAGTTAGATTGATTTATAGGGTGTTAGCTCAGAATCAATGGTGCTTTAATCGCTTTTTCTAGCGCTGATAAAAATTGGGGTAGCGTCGATCAAGAGTTCATTCGAGCTTACTTGATCGACTTATCTTGTCATCAGATATTCTTGAGCACCCAGTCCAGACAAGGCGCATAATTCTCAGGAAGTAAGCCACGCAGCTCTTCTAAACTGGCGCGCAGTAGACTCTTGTCGCCGCTGCAAATATTGATGTGGCCGAGCTTTCTGCCGGGGCGATGAGATTTGCCATACCAATAAACTTCAGCTCCTTTAACACCTAACCAGCGCTTATCCCATTCGGTTCCAATCAAATTCACCATTACGCTAGGCGCTTTTATGATCGCTGCCGTTAATGGTAGATCGGCAACTGCTCGAACATGATACTCAAACTGAGAAATACTGGCGCCCGCTTGGGTCCAGTGTCCGGTGTTGTGAACGCGTGGCGCTAGCTCGTTGACCATTAAAGTATCGCCAAGACGGAACAACTCGATTGCCAAAACCCCGACGTAATCGAGATGATCAAGTAGCGTTTTTAGCATGGTTTCGGCTGCGGCTTGTAGGTGTGACAGGCGTTCAGTAGGCGACACAGTGGCCATCAAAATACCATCGGTATTTAGATTTAGCGTGAGCGGATAGAAAAAACAGTCACCGTTTTTACCACGAACACCGATGATCGATACTTCTTCGTCAAAATCGATCGCGGCTTCGGCGATGGCTTGCTCGTGCCAGTCTGCGGGAATTTTCGAAGCTTCTGCTTGTTTCAACCAATGTTGTCCGCGTCCGTCGTATCCGCCGGTGCGTCTTTTCAGCAAAACGCGCGGGCCAAGTTGCTCATGCAGTGTTGCTTCGATCGTCGAGACTTCCACTTTTTGCCAAGGTGCTGTGCTGATTTTTAATTCGTCGAGCAGGCTTTTTTGGGAGGCGCGATCGGCCAAGGTTGAGAAGGTATTCTTATTTAAAAAATGCGGATGCTCGCTGAGTGCCTGAGTAACTGGAGTGTCCGGCCATTGTTCCCGCTCGGCGGTAACTCGATCTAGAGGCTGAAGGTTTGGTAGCTCGGTAGCGTTAATGTCGATGGGTTCGACCGTTAAATTTAACGGCATAGCGGCATGTTTTAACATGGCGCCAAGCTGACCATCGCCTAAGACCCATATTTTTTGTGGTTTTACGTCATTCGTCATGGCGTTAATTGCTCTAAATTACTCAGGAACGAGGGTCTGGGTTATCGAGGATTTGTTGAGTTTGTTTGGCTCGGAAATCTTCAATGGCTTTGGCAAGTGCAGGATCGTGGTTGGCGAGAATTTGCGCTGCGAAAAGTCCGGCATTGAACGCTCCAGCAGTACCAATGGCGAGAGTGCCCACGGCAATACCTTTTGGCATTTGTACGATCGATAACAAACTGTCTTGGCCACTTAACGCTTTGCTTTGCACGGGAACACCCAATACTGGCAAGCGAGTTTTTGCGGCAATCATACCCGGGAGATGCGCAGCACCACCGGCGCCCGCGATAATTACTTCAATTCCTTTGTCGGCGGCAGATTCTGCAAATTGGAACATCTTATCGGGAGTTCTGTGTGCAGAAACCACTTCCACATGATGACCTACGCCAAGTTCGGTCAGTATTTCGCTGGCAGCTTGCATCGTTGGCCAGTCACTGCTTGAGCCCATTACAATTGCGACCTTTTCCATGGGTATTCCTCGACAAAGTAGATTGACGTTAACTTCCGACTCTCGGCCTATTACTAATTAGCCTATTACCAATTAATTAAATAGATACTCGATGTCGTCTGTAATAGTGAGGCCAAAATTTACGACCTAAAAAATGAGGGGGCGGATTATATAGATACAGTAAAGCAAACTAAACCATGACCGTTTATTTTCTGTACGTATTTGGAAAAGAAAGATGGTTATAGATCTAAAAGTAGCGTGCTTTTTGGTTGTATTTTGAGCTGTTTTGTTTGTTTTACTCGAACAATTTGTTGCAATAAATATCTCCAGTTCGTCACTATAAAAGAGGTAATTATGATAGGCTGGCTAAAATTTTGGCTTAGGCCCAATTTGGCTTAGTCCCAATCTAGGATTAACACTTCGCGGAAGGATACCATGGCATTACATCCTCTAGCGGGCAAACCCGCACCCAGTGACTCTCTTTGTAATATCCCTCATTTAGTTTCTTGTTATTACCGCAGCCAGCCCGATATCGAAAATAATCCCGCTCAGGCGGTGAGTTTCGGTACTTCTGGTCATCGCGGCAGTGCTCTTAAAACCACATTTAACGAACATCACATTATCGCTATTACCCAAGCTATTGCTGAATATCGTAAAGCGCAAGGTATTGATGGTCCAATCTACGTGGGTAAAGACACGCACGCCTTGTCCGAGCCGGCATTTATATCGGTTATTGAAGTTCTATGTGCCAACGGTATTACCGCACGAGTTCAATCCGGCGGTGGCTACACGCCAACGCCTGTGATTTCCCACGCGATTTTGACGCACAACGATACTCACACCAGCAAAGCCGATGGCATTGTTATCACGCCTTCTCACAATCCGCCCGAAGACGGTGGCATCAAATACAACCCACCGATGGGTGGCCCTGCGGATACCGACATCACCAATTGGGTCGCCAAGCGCGCTAACGAGTTGCTCAAAGCCAATTTGGCGGGCGTGGAGCGTATAACGGTTGCGGAGGCTCAAGGACAGGGGCTTGTTGAAGAGTTCGACTACATTGAGCACTATGTTAGTCAGCTTGATCAAGTGATCGACATGAAGGCCATTGCTGATGCCAACATAAAAATTGGTGTTGATCCAATGGGTGGCTCTGGCATTGCTTTCTGGCAGCCAATGGCCGAACGTTACGGATTAAACATCACCTTGGTCAATACCAAAGTTGATCCATGTTTCAGCTTTATGCCGCTCGACAAAGACGGCAAAATCCGTATGGATTGCTCATCTCCGCGTGCTATGGCGAATCTATTGGCGTTGCAAGACGATTTTGATATCGCCGTTGGTAACGATCCAGATTATGACCGTCATGGCATTGTGTGTAAGGGTTTTGGATTAATGAACCCCAACGCCTATTTAGCCGTTGCCATCGAATATTTAATGAATCATCGCCCCAATTGGTCGCCTGAGCTGGGTTTTGGCAAAACCCTAGTATCTAGCGCCATTATCGATCGAGTGGTGAACGGTCAGCAGCGTCAACTTTGTGAAGTTCCAGTTGGCTTTAAATGGTACGTAGACGGTTTATTTAACGGTCAATTGGCTTTTGGTGGCGAAGAAAGCGCGGGCGCATCTTTCTTAAGAAAAGACGGAAAGGTTTGGAGTACCGATAAAGACGGAATTATTTTGGCGTTATTAGCCGCTGAGATACTAGCTGTTACCGGTAAAGATCCCGCTCAGCATTACCAAGCACTGACCGAAAAATTTGGTCAGCCTATCTACCGCCGCATTGACGTACCTGCCACTAAAGAGCAAAAGCAGCGGCTCAGTTCGCTCTCGGAAAACGACGTAAAGTCCAATCGTTTAGCCGGAGATACCATTACGCGAGTACTGACTAAAGCTCCGGGTAACAATGCAGACATCGGTGGCTTGAAGGTCGAAACCGAAAATGGTTGGTTTGCAGCCAGACCTTCTGGAACCGAAGACATCTACAAAATCTATCTTGAGAGCTTTGTCAGTGAAGAACATCTTACTGAGTTAGAAAAAGACGCTCAGGCATTGGTTGCTCAAGCGTTTTCGAGCTAATTACCCGTCTTAATAGCCCTATCTTTCGCGCTTCTTTTATGGAGGCGCGTTATTTTAATAATCGATATAAGTTTGTTTGTTTTCTGGCATTACTCAATTTTTTTATAACAACTACCAAGTGATATCAGGTTCTATAAGAAACATTTTGTATCTACTACACAAGCTTGTTATAAGTACGTCTGTAATACTATTGGCATTAGATTATACAAAAATACTGAAAGTACTAACATTTTTGTGCCGCATGGGCTTTAATTAAAGTTCAATCACGCATTAGTAATCAGTGCGGGGTTTAAATACTTCATCGTTAAGCCTGATGAAGTTGATTGAACATTTATTATTACGTTCATCTTTTGTTGCATGTTCATAGTTTCTAATTGTCTTAGGTAGTTCTTCAGGTTTCGCCTCTCAAGATGGATTCGTACGTTGTTCGAAAAGTTGGAATCAGTGCTAATTTATTTTGGCTACTGTATTCTACCGCCCTGGTCATTTTGGCCGTTGCCAGCTCGCACGCCCTCGAACACGATACCTACGAAATTACCGTCATCTGGCCCGCCGGCGCCTTCTCAATGTGGTTGTTTATCCGCTATGGCCGCTTAGCGGTTTTTCCGGTTATTCTTGGGCAAGAGCTTTATCACATCATTGCCGGTTTGCCCTACGAACCTCTTTTCACCTGGATGACCCTCAATAATACCGCCGCTGCATGGCTGGGGGCGTTAGCCTATTTCTATCTTGGTGGCCGTTACCACAACGTCAGCAGTTTGCGATCAATATTGAGCTTAACCTTGGTTGCAACACCCGTTCAGAGCCTATTTTCAGCGCTGGTTGGTTGTGTGGCTTTGGCCACTGTTCGCTCTTTAGATTTATCTGAGTTGCAAGTGATCTTTGGTCGCTGGTTATTTTCCGATATCACCGGCAACGTCTTGTTCTGCCCGCTATTATTGGCGGTGTCGCAATCTAAAATTGCGGATTACACCGCCACTAAAGAGCGAGTACTGCCAGTAATCGTCGCGATTATTACGCTAGTATTTATGTGGTTTTTAATTCGCTCTGAATTATTTCAGTCTTTAGGCCAATACCCAGCAATTCTGCTGTCTTTACCGATTTGTCTTTGGTTAGGAATGCGCCGTAATACCGCTTTGGCAACCATTTGTCTGGTAATCGTTCTGACCGGATGCCTAGCCATGACGACATTGCTGGTGGTGGATTTTAACGACGGTGTTTTTGTTGCTTTGCAAATTTACGCAGCGATAATTATGGGCTCGTGCATGGTATTGCACTCCATGCGGTTGAGTCGTGACCAAGCCATCGCCGACTTGGATATGCAAAAACAGCACTTAGAGTTTGCTGTAGCGCGACGAACCGAAGAGCTGCAAAAGCAAGTCGAAGCCACCGAAGCATTGGCGGCAAAGTTAGAGCACCAAGCTCTATCGGATTACCTCACCGATTTACCCAACCGCCGTTGTTTCACCCAGCAAGTTAATAAAGAGTTACAACGCAGCGAACGCAGTGGCCAATCTTTAGCGATTTTATTGGTAGATATCGATCACTTTAAGCGCGTTAACGACGAGCACGGTCATTTAATTGGGGATGAAGTTTTAAAAGCGCTAGCCATTCAATTTGAAGAATTAGTACGTCAAGGTACCGATATGGTGGGTCGCCTTGGTGGTGAAGAATTTGGATTTTTACTTCCCGATACCGATCGTGCTGGCGCTTTGCGCACGGCCGAGCGTATTCGTCGCTCCGTCGAAGAAACCCCCATTAATGCTAATGGTATTCAGTTATCTATGACGGTAAGTGTTGGCGTTGCTATTTCAATTCGTCGCAGAACCATTGAGCAGCTGTTGAACGAGGCAGACCGCGCCATGTATCGCGCTAAATACAACGGCCGTAACCGAGTGGAATACGGTTACAATCTCGAATCCGTAGAAGAGTCTTCGCGATAAAGATCTATTGGAACCCCTGATTAACTCATCCATGATTTAATCAGAGAAAAGCATGACAATACGATTTCCAATTTCTTCACAATTTCAATGACTTACCCTTCCTGAAATTGATTAAACAAACTCTTCACCAACCGATTATCACCACTTCAGAGTACAGACGTTGCTCTACCCTTTGAATGCCTGAGTTGCTTGGGCTCCAATCTAATTCACATCAAATGTTTGCAAACGCTGCGCGAGTCAGGTTCTGTGAACCAGTCTCGGTGACGGCAATATTGTCCTCAATGCGAATACCACCGTAGGGCAGCAGCTCATCCAGTAGCGACCAATTTACAAGTTTGGCGTTTGAGGTTGCTTTCACTTGCTCAAGCAGCATAGGAATAAAATAGATTCCGGGTTCTATGGTAAAAACCTGACCGGCCGCAATGGGTCGAGTTAACCGTAAAAAAGGGTGCTCTTGTGGTGGTGGATTGGTTTCACCCTGATCGTTGGCTAGCCAGCCGCCTTTGTCGTGAACCTGTAAGCCCAAAAAGTGGCCGAGGCCGTGCGGAAAAAACGTAGAAGTAATATTGGTCGCCCAAGCTGCATCAACAGAAGCGTTTACCAAGCCTACGTCCACTAAAATTTGCGCGATTTTTTGATGCGCACGCAGATGCAAATCACGATAGTTAACACCGGGTTTTATGTCATCAATGAGTGTTTTTTGCGCTTGATCTAAACTCGACAACATTCCCCGAAAACAATCGCGAGCCGCAGAACTTTGCACAGAAGGATATAGGTAGGTTCGGCTGATGTCGCTGTTGTAGCCCAAATAACAGGCGCCAGCATCAATCAGCATCGACAGCGGCTTTTGCGGAGCGGTTCTAGACCGATGAGTGTAGTGTAAAATCGCAGCATTTTCGTTGAGCGCGATGATGTTATCGTAAGGAAGCTCGTGGGCTTCAACAGCAATTGATTGCAGATAATCGAGATGAATTTGAAACTCGCTCTTACCTTGCTCAAATGAACGCAACGCTTGAGTATGCGCAACAGCACCCAGATCGCTTGCTTCTTTTATACAGGCAATTTCGTATTCGGTTTTAATCGCACAATGAAAATCAATGTAGTTTAAAACCGTACTTGGGTTTAATGAAAATAGCTCAAGTTGATTTAGCTGTTCAAAGACGTCGGGTGTTTTTTCAGAAATTACCGCGGTTTTTCCGGTTAAACCATTCAGCGATTGAATGACCTTTTGAGCTTCGTCGTACACTTCAATATCGAAAGCATCTTTCAGTACCGAATCATTGAATTCTGCCTGTTTATGCCAGAAGTCGCGAGATTGGCGAACCAGTAACTTTGGGCGGCCATCGGCAAGAATTAACCAGCAATCGGTGAATGCTTGCAACGGAGCAAAACGCGCTAGGTAAGGATTGATACGAAAAGGATAACTGGTATCGTCTCTGAACCGATAACTCAAGCCGCCACCGTAAATCACCAAATTATCAAACTCACCAGAACTTAAAGCAGACTCTGCCATAGCCACTTGTGCGTTTACATGTGAAAGATAAAAATCCTTAAGTGAATCTGGAATCACAGATTTCTCCTTGAAAAAAGCGTAATCACCGGCGCTGTGAAATAATTTGTTTCGTAAACATCCAATTTTGTCCGTCATAATACGGTAAACTGAGCATCGTATTTAACGAATGAAGTAATCGATCCTGTAAAGCATCTGTTACTTAAAGGAAGCTTTGAATAATTCAAAATTTCATCAGTGACAACTGCATAATATTCTGAAGCCGGTATTTAAGCGTAATTAAATATCCGTTTGTAGAAAGTTGTTCAAAATGTTTGGGTACTTTTGAGTACCCCATTTTTTAATTTAATCAGAGTTTCCATCATAAAAATACAGCATTGTTCTAAATACAAAAAATAAAATAATTGATAAAAGCTTCGAGAGAATCAACGTCGTTTTAAATGCCCAATTAACGTGTGTCTTACCAGAGACAGATTTGCCAATGGAAACATCGAAACCGTGATTACAAATACGCTCAATACCTCAGATCAAATCAGTTTAATTATTACGTTTATTGTCTACCTAGTAGGTATGCTGTTAATTGGCTACTGGGCTTGGACAAAAACCGACAGCTCTGCCGATTATTTTTTAGGAGGTCGATCGCTATCACCTTGGCCTGCGGCACTGAGTGCCGGTGCATCCGATATGAGCGGTTGGTTGCTTTTAGGCCTACCCGGCTACGCCTATCTCTCGGGTTTAGAAGCATCTTGGATCGCCATTGGCCTTATCGTTGGTTCGTGGTTGAACTGGCGAATTCTTGCAAAACGTTTAAGAGTTTATTCAGAGCGTCTGGGCGATGCGATTACGCTGCCAGAATATTTTAGTAACCGCTTTCACGATACCAGTCGTTTGTTACAGTGGGTTTCGGCAATCTTTATTTTATTATTTTTCTTATTTTATACCAGTTCGGGCTTAGTCGCCGGTGGCAAATTATTTTCCACGGTTTTTGGTTTTAGTTATGAATGGGCGGTGATAATCGGTTGTTTGTGCATTGTTGGTTACACATTATTTGGCGGATTTCTTGCCGTCGCCTGGACCGATCTTGTCCAAGGATTATTAATGGCAGCGGCCTTAGCAGTAGTTCCCATTATTGTATGGACCGATTTACCCGCAGGAAATATTTCCGACCACGTACATGCCATTAATCCCGAACTGCTCAATCCCTTTACCGATAATAAGGGAACACCTCTGACGTTTATTGCAATTGCATCACTACTTGCTTGGGGTTTAGGCTATTTTGGACAACCACATATATTAACGCGATTTGCGGCGGTAAGAACCGCAGCCGATATAAAACCCGCACGTAGAATTGCAATTGGCTGGACTTTTATCGCCTTGTTGTGCGCGCTATCGGTGGGCTTAGTGGGTCTTGTTTTCACCACCGAACAAGGCACTTCATTAGAAGACAGCGAAACTATTTTTATGGTTTTAGTCTCTGCGGTTTTTCATCCGGTTGTCGCTGGTATTTTACTGGCGGCCATTTTAGCTGCAATTATGAGTACCGCTGATTCACAACTGCTAGTTTCATCTTCGGCGTTTGCTAACGATCTTTACAAAGCACTCTGGCGTCGATCTGCAAGCCCTACCGAAGTACTTTGGGTCAGTCGTATTTCGGTACTGGCTATTTCGGTGATTGCAACGTCTCTTGCTTTAGTTCCGGGTAGCTCTGTACTTGGCTTGGTTTCCTATGCCTGGGCGGGGTTTGGTGCGGCGTTTGGCCCGGCTTTATTAATTAGCCTGTACTGGAAAGAAATGAGTAAATACGGCGCGCTGGCTGGTATTGTTGTAGGCGGTGTGGTCGTTGTTCTCTGGAAACAGGTCAGTGGTGGAATTTTTGATTTGTACGAAATCGTACCGGGCTTTGTGCTTTCATCATTAGCAATTGTGGTTGTTTCTAAAATGACTCCGCCGCATCCAGATGTTGCCGATAATCATCAAGAAATTCATCAAACCATCGAAAAAGGCTAGATTACATCTCTGCAATTCTGCAATCCACCGATTAATCCTTGTTGACTTAATCGGTGGACCATCTTGAAATTACAATTTGTAATTTCAAGATGGTTTCTCACCCATTTCAATTATTCATCGAAATTAAAATCACTTTCTGTGTGGCACCACTCGCCGGTGAATACGAGTTTCTCCAAGTAAAACCACGGTAAGAAGAATCACAGCAAGAAAAGCGACTTGAAAAAAATTGAAAGAGCGCAGCCATGATAAACCGCTAGTGATTAGAAATTTTACGATTTTGCATTCGAGTAAATTGTATTACTGCTTCGTAAGACATGGGTTTTGCGTATAAAAAACCTTGCAGATAATCACAGCGACGCTGTTTTAAAAAATTCGCGCTGGCTTGCGTTTCTACACCTTCAGCGACAACGGTTTTCCCTAAGTTCTGAGCCAAAGACACCATGGCTCGAATAATTGCTTGATCAGAGGGATCGTTACGGTAGTGACGAATAAACGACTGATCGATTTTAAGTGTATCAATGGGTAGCTGTTTGAGATGATTCATAGACGAATAACCAACGCCAAAATCATCCAATGCTAATTTACAACCCAATCTCTTTATTTTGGCCAATAAATCAAAGGTGTACTCGTTGTACTCCATTAATGAAGATTCGGTGATTTCAATATGCAATTGATGAGCGTCTAGTCCATTGTGGGCGATAACTTCTTTAATCCGGTCAATTAACGAGATATCCAACAATTGCACCGGCGAAAGATTCACGCTGATCCACGAGCGTTCATCGACATCGCCATTGCTTAACCATTGAGAAAAATCTTCACACGCCTTTTGTAAAACCCACGCACCCAATACGTGAATCATACCGGTTTCTTCTAAAATAGGTACAAACTCATCGGGACGTACAATTTCACCGTTTTCTCGCTGCCAGCGTAGAAGTGTTTCGTAACCGCGTACTCGATCGGTTGATGCCTCCATAATGGGTTGATAATTTAAATAAAACTCGCCTTTTTTAAAGGCAATGCGAATGCATTTTAGCAGCTGAATTCTGCGGATTGCTTTTACGGCTAGAGTTTCGTCGAAAAATGTAAAACCATCACCGCCGCGTTTTTTCATAGAAAGCATTGCTGCTTGTGCTTGAGATAACAGATGATCGGTATTGATGTGGCGATGATTTCCAAAATATTGAGTAATTCCAATGCTGCATTTACCTTCCAGTATCTCACCACTTGATAAGGTAACGCCGCGATGTAGAGATCGGAGAATTTTTTCGGCAATCGATGAAAACGTCGATAGTTTGGTAGAATTAGCGGTGAGCACAACTGCGAATTCATCGCCACCAAGTCGCGCCAAAAAATCGCTGCTGCGCATGTTTAAGCGTATTAATACCGCAAGGCGTGACAAATAATCGTCACCTTTTTTTTGGCCACAGGTATCGTTAATAAGCTTAAACTTGTCCACATTAATGTAGAGCAAACCAATGTATAAATCCAAACGTTTGGCTTCATCCAATTTTCGCTCTAAATACCTGTGAAAACCACGGCGGTTGGGTAATCCAGTAACCGGATCAATATTGGATATTTGCAAAAATTGATTTTGGTATTCGCGTCGGTCAAACGCAAAACGAATGCATCTTTGGAATGCTCGTTCGTTTAGTTCCGATTCTATTAAGTAATCACAAATACCAATTTTAAGAAAAGACTTAACTTCTAGCTCTAAACTGTCAGCAACTATTAAAATAACAAAACTGTTGTGAGAATGTTTGACAAGGTGAGATAACGCGTCTTCACTCCAATTGTTTTCGCCGAAATACGCCAAAACTAAATCAAAATGATGTGTATGAAGTGGTTTTAATTCAAATAGTGAATGAGTTTCTTCTATTTTAATGAGCGAGTTGCTATCGCACTGCTTTTCCACCGATACAAGCATGTTTCTTAGAACTTGAGAATGCTCTTTATCAGCGGCTAAAAAAATAGAAAGCCCTGGTAATAAACTCATGTGCCAATAATAGTTGTTGCCAACGTTTCCTTTATATAAATAGTTATTTTAAAGAATCAGAAAGTTGTGCCTAAAATATTTGCCAAAAATGCGATTTGGATCTATCAGCTTATCAAAATGTTCAACCGATCTCGGCGCGTATATTTTTTTATTGCCTAGTTAAGATTTAGACGCGTGCCTATGGGCTGTCAATAATAATTACTTTAAATATGGCCGGTTCCGATATTTGCAAAAAATGTATTATTTTTTCAGTTAATTTCTGAATAGAAAAATTATTGACTTATATCGGTATGGGTTTGCACTGCGTTGTATTAGCTGTTGTAAATATATCGATTAAACCAAAAAAACTTATGTAAGTATGAATTGAGAGTCTAACCGCAAGAAATTATTCATAGACATATTTCTGTTTTAATCTAAGCACAGAAAGTTAAAGATACGATTTGCAATTTAATAACGTTTTAGTCACAAATGGTTTGTAAGTCAGCAAGACTGCTTAGATTCCCACGGCTGATCCGAGTTGATGCGCAGTTAATTTATAGCAGAATATACTGATGTAAATAATTATCTTTTTTACTCTAACACTTAGTTATAAGCATTATCGTAAGTCAAATTTTCTAAGATTTAGTTTCATCCTTTTTAGGCAAAATAGCTTAGTTGAGACTAACATTAGTCTACGAGAAAACAGCGGGTTTACCTCTTGTTTCTCGGTAGGATAGACCTTGTCTTAGAGGACTGTGGAAAACCGCCATAATCTAAAGCTTTTCTTTTATGCGTCGATAGCTGTAACTCAAAACGTCAGGGTCCAGCAGAAATTGTGCTGATATTAAGGCATTTTTAGTAGATTTCAAATTTTCGGAATTACGATGAGCGAGAAAACCTCCTTTTCTTGTGGTGAGCATTTAGACATTACACAAGTCGCATCTTTGCACGCTAGGTTATCAAAGGCGATAGCGAAGGCTTCTGTTATTGAGTTAAAAGCAGACAAGGTTGTTAAAGCTGATACAGCCGGACTGCAATTATTTGTTAGCTTGCAAAAAGAAATCTCTGGTACCGGCGGGAAAATTATATGGCGATCACCGAGTGATGCACTCATCAACGCAGTAAAATTACTTGGTTTATCAAAAGTTTTAGACATTAATTAATTTACCATCCGATAAATTTTACATTTTCAACACCGAATTGCTTCAAGGAGTATTTAATGGCTCGCATTTTAATCGTTGATGATTCGGCATCTATGCGCAACATGGTTGCCGCTACGCTGCAATCGGCCGGTCACCAAATTAAAGACGCGGCAGATGGCCAGCAAGCATTAGCTGTTGCTAAAGCTGATCGCTTCGATGCTGTAGTTACCGATCTCAACATGCCCGTGATGAATGGTATTGATCTCACAAAACAGCTTCGAGCGATTCCTAATTACAAATACACACCAATCCTCCTGTTAACCACAGAATCTTCTATGGATAAGAAAAGCCTCGGAAAAACTGCTGGTGCTACGGGTTGGTTAGTTAAGCCTTTTAATCCAGAGAAATTATTAGAAACGATTAAAAAAGTTTTAGGATAGACATTGGCGGAAAATAATGAGCATCGACCTAAAGCAATTCCATCAAGCCTTTTTTGACGAAAGCTACGAAGGCTTAGACTCAATGGAGCAATCACTGCTTGCACTCAGTGATGAAGACGAAACCGATCCGGAATTAATTAATACAATTTTTCGAGCCGCACACTCCATAAAAGGTGGCAGTGCAACTTTAGGTTTTGGTGAAATCGCCAGTTTTACTCACGTACTCGAAACTCTGTTAGACGAGGTGCGTGAAGGTCAAAGAAAGTTGACAGCCGAATCCATTGATTTGTTATTGCAGTCGTGCGACGCACTTCGAGCCATGGTGCATTGCCTAGAGCAAGAGACGCCGATCGATGTCAACGACAGTAAACCGCTGCTAGACGCCTTCGAGGCGATGTTAAACGATAGTGGTCAAAGTGCCGTTTCCGAACCGCAGCAGAAAGAGGTTCAAAAAAATCTCGATGATTCCGACGCAACAGTGATCAGCTCTGCACAAGATGCTATTACCCAAACATTTTTCTCGGGTGATGACGGTGAGCAGAATGATGATCATGGCGAAAAACGCTGGAAAATCGTATTTAAACCGGAACCGCAAATATTATTAACTGGGAACGAACCACTTAGAATTTTTCGCGAATTAGAAAGCATGGGCGATCTCGAGGTTCATGCGCACACCGATCAAGTTCCAAATTTTGATCAGATCACTCTCGACGAATGCTTTATTCATTGGACGTTATTTTTAACCAGTAATGTTGATCAAGACGAGATCAAATCAGCGTTTGATTGGGTTCTTGATGAGTGTGATTTAGACATCACACTTTCAGAAAGCGGTGACGATGATACGGTCGATACCGATGACAATGTTAATACTGAGACTCGTCTACAGCAGGATCACATTAACCTCGATAACCGCGGTGATGAAATTACCGCCGAAGACGACTACGGCGAATCTGCAAGTGATGATCTAGAGTTTGTTCGTGCATCGGCAAGTGTTGTCGCAGCCAAGGTTATCCCCGAAAAAACTACCGCTAAAAAACCAGAGCCCAGTGCTGCCAAATCTACATCTGCAAAAGCAATCTCTGAAAGCAAAGCAATTGCTGACAAAAAAGTAACCGCGCCCGAATCTGCACAAAGTAGCACCACTTCCATTCGCGTGGGAATCGACAAGGTTGATAATCTCATCAATTTAGTCGGCGAGCTGGTCATTACGCAATCGATGCTTTCTGAATTGGGCAATAATTTTGATTTAGAAAAATTAGAGCGGCTTTCACACGGACTAGAACAGCTCAAACAAAATACGCGCGAATTGCAAGAAAATGTAATGCGAATTCGCATGCTACCCATCAGTTTCGCATTTAATCGATTTCCGCGCATGATTCGCGATTTGTCCAATAAAACCGGTAAAAAAGTCGATTTAATCATGTCAGGTGAGCAGACCGAACTTGATAAAACCGTTATGGAACAAATTGGCGATCCTTTGGTGCACCTTGTTCGTAATGCCATAGATCACGGTTTAGAAATGCCCGAAGAACGACGTGCCGCAGGAAAAAATGAAACCGGTAAAATTCATTTAAATGCCGAGCATAAAGGTGGAAACATCGTTATAAAAATTTCTGACGATGGCCGCGGTATGGACCCCGAAAAAATTCGTGCAAAAGCGGTTGAGAAGGGTGTCATCGACGCAGAAGCGGAGCTTTCTGTAGCAGAAATTTACGACTTAATTTTTGAGCCAGGCTTTTCTACAGCCGCCGAAGTCAGCGATTTATCTGGGCGTGGTGTGGGCATGGATGTGGTGCGACGCAATATTAAAGCACTTGGTGGTCGTATAGAAATTGACTCTGAAGTAGGGCGTGGAACCAAAATTTATGTACATTTACCATTAACCTTAGCCATTTTGGATGGGCAGTTAGTTCGAGTCGGACGAGAAGTCTACATAATTCCCTTGGTTGCAATCGTTGAATCGTTGCAAATTAAATCCGAATTAGTTAATCGCGTCTCCGGTAACATGGTTTTATATCGCCTGCGAGAAGATAACGTACCGATTATTCCCATTCACAAAGAATTTAATATTCAAGCCGATAATACTGCTTTAGATAATGCTTTGCTCGTGGTTGTTGAAGGTGAGGGATGTAAAATTGGTTTACTGGTTGATGATTTACTGGCTCAGCAACAAGTCGTTATTAAAAGCTTAGAAACAAATTATAAACGTGTTGACGGTATATCTGGCGCGACGATTCTTGGTGATGGCTCGGTGGCATTGATTCTTGATATTCCCGGTATAATTACCAACGCCTCGCGTTCGCGTCGAAGAAATGTAAGTCCGCGTGCAGCATAAACGGTGAGTTAAATGGATGCCATAATAGAAGTTGCAGAGATTAATCGACTCGATAAAAACGATATCTCATTAGAAGGAATCGATTTTATCTCCGGCGGTAATCAATACCTAACATTTCGTTTGTGCGAAGAACACTACGGTGTGGATATTTTATCGGTGACCGAAATCAGAGGGTGGGATGAACCTACACTGATTCCCAATTCTCCGAACTATGTTAAAGGTGTGATTAATTTACGCGGCGTTATCGTGCCAATTTTAGATCTTCGTATTCGATTTCAAATTGGTGAGGCCAGTTATACACCCACAACCGTTGTTATTGTTTTAGCGGTAAAAAATGATCGCATGAAATGCACAATGGGTTTTGTGGTAGATGCCGTTTCCGATGTGCTCAATGCTAATTCGCAAGATATTAAATCTGCCCCAAGCTTTGGTGGCTTAGTTGCTCCTCAATACATTCAGGGTTTGGTGAATGTCGGAGCAGATGTAGTGACACTGCTAAATGTCGAGCAGCTATTAAAGTTAGATGATGAAGGTTTGCATTATGAGTAATCAATCTCAAGAATATTTAACATTCTTGCTGGATGGCGAAGAGTTCGGAGTCGATATTTTACGTGTCCAAGAAATTATGGTTTGGGCACCGGTAACAGCGATTCCCGGAACACCTGAATATTTGCGAGGTGTGATTAATTTGCGCGGCGTCATAGTCCCTATTGTTGATATGCGTCAGAGATTCAACCGCGCTCCGGTAGAATATACCGATACTACCGTTGTTATTGTGTTGCGAACCAGCGAAAGCGATTCTGGTGTAGTTGTTGGTATCGTGGTAGATGCGGTATCGGAAGTCTACAAAGTGGATCCCGTTAATATCAAAAAAGCACCGGATTTTGGTAATCAAATAGACAGTCGCTTTATTTTTGGAATGGCAACTGTGGACGACAAAATTATTATTTTGCTTGATGCAAAGAAACTGCTAAATGTGAATGATTTATACAGTGTAGTTTCTCATGTTCGTCCCAAAATTGGTGAGCCTATCGCGAGCTAATTTAATGTCTTTATAACTAATTTAATGTTTCTATAAAAAGTTATTGCCAAGCAGCGCTCATTTATTAAAGTTAATTAGTAAATGATCGACATAATTAAGGCAAGGGTCTGTAAAAGTTGTTGTAAAAAACGGTTGTAAATCGGGTTTTAAAGTTTTGGTTGTTTCTTGAAGTTTGAGATCATAAGTCAACGTCTGATTTTCGATTCTTATCAATTCCGATAGTTTTTTACAAAAACTGGTAGCGCATCGTTGTAGTGTTGAAAGCTCTAGAGTGTTCAGGGTTTTCTAAGAAAAATATTTTATAATAATTTCACTGAGCTTGAGTTTAAAACTCAGGAGCCATATTTATGCAAACAGAGCAAAGCCCAGAAGTGTTAGATCAATTAAAAGAACGCTGCGTTAATGCGCTGGATAACATGATTACCGCTATCATGATGGTGGATAGAGATTTTAATGTAACGTACATTAATAAAGCAACACTCAATTTGCTCGGTGGTATAGAAGATAAATTAAAAACGGTCTGGTCGGATTTTTCTGCGTCCGAAGATTATCTGATGGGAAAATGCATTGACGGTTTCCACAAAGATCCCAGTTATCAACGCAAAATGCTAAGTGACCCATCCAAGTTGCCATTGCGAACCGATATAAAAATAGCTGACTTAACGATTGAGCTTAATGTCTCGGCAATTGTAGACGCTAATAATAACTACGTTGGTAATACGCTTGAATGGTATGATGTTACCGAAAACAGAAGTTTCAAAAATAGCGCAGTGCAAATGGCCGGGGCTATTGAGCAGTCATTAACTGCTTCCATTATGATTGATCGCGATTTTATGATTACTCATGCTAACAAGGCGACCTTCGAATTATTAAAAAAGCATGAATCTACATTTCAGAGAAAATGGCCAAGCTTTCGGGCCGATCCCGAGAAATTAATTGGCACCTGTGTGGATATGTTTCATAAAAATCCGCAGCATCAACGCCAATTTTTAGCCAACAAAAATAATCTACCCTATAAAACCGATATTAAAATAGAGCACTTAGCCTTCGAGCTCAACGTTACCGCTATCAATGACTCAAGGGGCGAATATATTGGCAACGCACTAGAGTGGCAGGATGTTACCGAGATACGCAATCGAGAAATAGAAGTAGGTCGCTTAAATTCCGCTGTTGAAGGCATGACGACCAATTTAATGATGGCAGACGAACACGGAATTATTGTTTATTTAAATCCTTCCGTAAGAGCTATGTTAGAACGGCGTGAAGCCGAAATTAAAAAAATACTTCCTGCGTTTGATACACGCACCATTGTTGGCGCAAATATAGATATCTTCCATAAAAATCCATCTCATCAGCGTAACCTGCTCGCTGATACCAGTAAATTCCCTTTAAATACCGAAATATCGGTAGGTGATTTGCGGTTTAATCTCACCGCGGTGGCTCTAAAGAATAAAGAGGGTAAAAGTTTGGGAATAGCCGTGCAATGGATCGATGTCAGCGACGAGAGAACTGCACAACGTCAAATCGAAAAATTAATAAATTCGGCAATCAATGGCGATTTGTCACACCGAATCGATGTCAGTGGTTATCAAGGGTTTATTCGCAATCTGGGTGAAGGTATAAACACTCTAATGAACGAGATTGTAAAACCATTCGATGAAGCCATATCGGTTATCAAAGGCCTGGCAGAAGGTAATTTGGAAGAAAAAATGAATGGTGAATATCGTGGACAATTTTCTGAATTGTCTGAAGCGATAAACGATTCGTTAACCAATTTGGCGTCAATGGTTGAGGCCATTCGCTCGGCATCAGGCAACGTATTTAATGCAGCTCGTGAAATTGCACAAGGTAATAATGACTTAAGCCAACGCACAGAAAGTCAAGCGTCGAGCTTAGAACAAACTGCGTCGGCGATGGAAGAATTAACGTCAACTGTGCAGCAGAACGCAAAATCAGCCACCGAGGCAACTGAGAAGGCCAACAGCGCCATGGCCCGTGCCAGAAGCGGTGGGGAGGTCGTGGGTAACGCTGTAGCGTCGATGGATGAGATTAATAAATCCAGCAAAAAAATCGCCGATATTATTGGTGTCATCGACGAGATTGCCTTCCAAACTAATTTGTTGGCTTTAAACGCGGCGGTAGAAGCTGCGCGGGCTGGAGAGCAAGGGCGTGGTTTTGCGGTAGTGGCCGCTGAGGTTAGAAATCTGGCCCAACGCAGTGCGACTGCTGCTAAAGAAATTAAAGGTTTAATTAACGATAGCGTTGAAGCGGTAACTCGCGGAGCAAAATTGGTTGATGATACCGGTGTAACCTTCAATGATTTGATTAACGTGGTGCAAGAAGTAGTGGTTATGGTATCGAATATTGATACCGCAGGTCGCGAACAATCCGCTGGCATTACTGAAGTCAGTAAAGCTGTCTCACAAATGGATGAAATGACCCAGCAAAATGCCGCATTAGTTGAAGAGGCCTCGGCATCCAGCAAATCAATGGAAGAGCAAGCCGAAGAGTTATTAAAACAGATGAGCTTCTTTAAATTAGCTGGCAACAGTGATATGCCCACAATGACAAGGAGACCTCGCCAAGGTTCACCGGCACCGGCAAAACGTGCAACAGCTCGTCCGGTAAGAAGCTCTGATGAATGGGAAGAGTTTTAATTACGACGTTTGTATATGCATTTAGCTTCGAATTGTCGTAAAACGAAGAGTTATTTTCAGAATAAACACGTTAGATTTAAGGAAACTCTGATTAACCTAGAGTTTCTCGCGACACAAGGATGTGTCGCCAATTTCAAGAACGGTAAGTGATTGAAATTGTGAAGAAATTGGAAATCACATTTTCAATTTCTGTCCTCTGATTAAATCATGGATGAGTTAATCAGAGGTTCCTTAAGTATTTTTTACTATGTACAGTATCGACCATTGATTAATCTGAACGGTTTAAACGGAAGTCGATATTTTTTCATGATGTTCAATTTTCTAAATTTTATTTTGAGTTTTCGCCATGACTACACAAGAAGTTATCGATAAACAAGATCAACTTTCTGAAATTGCCAATAACTTGCGTTCCGGTGTCATAGTGACGGATGCAAATGGAACCGTTGACTATGCTAATCGAAGCGCAGAGAAATTATTTTTTAAAAACAAAAAATTATTTCAGTCATTAGATGAAAATTTCGATGGTACTGCCCTGCAAGGTCAAAATCTCAAGAAAATTATTGATCATGAAAAAAATCTCGGGCAACTGTTTTCCTCAGCTAATGAAGAATCTGTAGTCGCAGATGTCAATTTCGGAAATCGAATATTTTCGGTCTCTGTATGTAAGCTACCAGACTCTGATCAGGTCTCCATGGAATGGTTGGATGTTACCGACCTTAGATTTGCGGATAACGATAGTCAAAGCATTGTTAACGCTGCTTCTCGATCATTCGCAACCATCGAATTCGACTTGGAAGGTAATATTTTATCGGCCAACGATAATTTTTTAACGACAATGGATTATAAAATCGATGAAATTAAGGGTAAACATCATCGTATTTTTGTTTCCGAAGATTACGCCGAGAGTAATGAATACAAAACGTTTTGGAAACAACTGGCCAAGGGTGAATTTAAATCTGGACGGTTTTTACGCCACAATAAATCGGGAGATGATATATGGATTCAAGCCTCTTATAACCCTATTTTCGACGCCAACGGTGTGCCTTATAAAGTAGTCAAATACGCTATCGACATTACTGAAGAGCAGGTCAAACTTGCAGATCTATCGGGGCAATTAAACGCGATAAATCGCTCGTTGGCGGTTATCGAGTTTGATTTAGACGGTAATATTCTTACGGCCAACCCCAATTTTTTAACGACAATGGGGTATTCTTTGCCGGAAATCCAAGGGAAACATCATCGCTTATTTGTCGATAAAGACTATGCCATATCTTCTGAATACAATGATTTTTGGAAACGATTAAGGTCAGGGGAGTTTTTTTCCACTGAATTTAAACGATTGAAAAAATCCGGCGAAGAGGTCTGGATTCAAGCCTCATACAACCCTATTCTCGATCTAAACGGTAAACCGTATAAAGTTGTAAAATACGCATCTGATATTACTCAACAAAAGCAGAAAAATGCTGATTATGGCGGCCAAGTAGAAGCCATTGGTAAGTCTTATGCTGTCATTGAGTTTGAGCTCGACGGTACAATAATTCGCGCTAACGAAAATTTTTTAACGACCTTGGGCTATCGTGCAGAGGAAATAGTTGGTAAGCACCATCGTATTCTTGTTGATCCGAATTATGCCAATAGTGCTGAATACACTCAGTTTTGGGATAAATTAGGTCGTGGTAAATACGACTCTGGCGAATACAAACGTATTGGCAAAAATGGTAAAGAGGTTTGGATTCAGGCTTCTTATAATCCAATTCTTGATTCTAATGGTGAGCCTTTTAAAGTGGTCAAATACGCCGCAGATATCACCGAGCAGAAATTATTAAACGCAGACTTTAGCGGTCAAATAGAAGCCATTGGCTTGTCTCAGGCCGTGATTGAATTTGGGTTAGATGGGACAATTATTACTGCCAATGAAAACTTTCTAAAAACATTGGGCTATGAATTAAATGAAATTCAAGGTCGGCATCATCGTATATTTGTAGAGCCAAGCTATGCAAGTTCTGCCGAATATCGTGAATTTTGGGATAAACTTAATTCAGGAAAGTACGACGCTGGGGAATACAAACGCATTGATAAACACGGTCATGATGTTTGGATTTCTGCCTCTTATAACCCAATTCTCGATCTAAACGGACGGCCTTTTAAAGTTGTTAAATACGCAACCGATATTACCGGTAAAAAACGTGCTGTTGCGAAAATTAGATCGGTATTGAATACCCTATCGGAAGGAAATTTAAACAATTACGTTGACGAAAAGCTTGAAGGTGAATTTAACTTGCTGGCAGATTCGCTCAATGATGTTATTGATCGTTTAAATAATTTGGTCACTGAAATTCGCACTGCCTCAAGTAATGTATTTTCGGCCGCGCGAGAAATTGCTCAAGGTAATGACGATCTCAGTCAACGCACCGAGTCCCAGGCGTCAAACTTGGAAGAAACCGCCTCTGCAATGGAAGAGTTAACGGCAACGGTACAACAAAATGCGAATTCTGCTACCGAGGCTCGAAACAAAGCCGGCGAAGCAATGGTAAAAGCAACCAATGGTGGCGAAGTTGTGCAAAGCGCCGTGACAGCCATGGAAGACATTAATAAATCCAGTAAAAAAATCGCCGACATTATTGGTGTGATTGACGAGATTGCCTTCCAAACTAACTTATTGGCCCTCAATGCTGCTGTTGAAGCGGCCCGCGCCGGTGAACAAGGACGCGGCTTCGCCGTTGTCGCCGCAGAAGTCCGTAATCTTGCGCAGCGCAGTGCTTCGGCAGCTAAAGAAATTAAAGGTTTAATTAACGACAGTGTTGATGCGGTGACTAAAGGCGCGAAATTAGTGGATGATACCGGCCATACATTTGGCGAATTAGTCGGCGCAGTTAAAGAAGTTGTTGCCATGGTTTCAAGTATCGATAATGCCAGTCGCGAACAATCAGCTGGGATTACCGAGGTCAGCAAAGCCGTCTCGCAAATGGATGAAATGACACAGCAAAATGCGGCACTTGTTGAAGAAGCTTCGGCGTCCAGTCGCTCTATGGAAGAGCAGGCGCAAACACTGCTAAAACAGGTCAGTTACTTCCAAATTTCCGGTGGTGATACCGGCCAGGTTGCAAATGCCAGCTATGGAGCCAGTTCTGGACCGAGTCGCTCCAACGCGCGACCTAAATCCGTACCGGTTAAAGCCCAAAAAAATCGCTCAACGGATGAGTGGGAAGAGTTTTAGAAGCATGTAAAGAGCGCTCGGTATTTCTGTTAATGCATTAATGTGTGATCAGAAATATCGAGGTCGTTAAGACTACATCAGCGAAGACTGAATAAAATAACCGGCTTGGGTGCGTGATTTATTCACAGATTTAATTGAGCACCGCTCATTAATACACAATTAGAGCAACAAATAACGGAATCGATTTATCCGTTACACCCAGGCTCAGATCGATACCGCTGTTACTAAAAAAAATCGGTAACGCCTTTTTTGAGGGTATTGTGTGGAAACCGCAAGAGCCGATCAACATAGCTTAAATAAACGGGAGTTCGAAGACCTTTGTTCAATGGTATACGACTATACCGGTATTGTTCTTGTCGAGAGTAAACGCGAAATGGTGTATCGACGAATAATGCGTAGAGTAAGAGCCATTGGAATTGGTAGTTTTTCGGAATATTTTCGGTTAATTTCTGATCCGAATAGCGAAGAATTACCTAATTTTTTAAATGCAATTACAACAAATCTCACTAGTTTCTTTCGAGAAAATCACCATTTTGATTATTTAAAAACGGATTTTTTACCGGAGCATGAACGCGACTACGGACAAGACAAGCGTCTGCGAATCTGGTCAACTGCCTCATCTACAGGTGAAGAACCTTATAGCCTTGCTATTACCTTACGAGAATATTTTGGCTCACGTATAAATAATTGGGATTGCAAAATATTGGCGACGGATCTTGATACCACAGTGCTAGAAACAGCCATCAACGGTATCTACAAATTCGAACGTGTTGAAAATATTCCCGAAAAAATTCAGAAAAAATGGTTTTTACGTGGCAGTGGTGATAACAGTGAATATGTTAAGGTTTCACAAGATCTTCAAGATTTAATTACCTTTAAGCAATTGAATTTGATGCACGATTGGCCAATGAGAGGCCCGTTCGACGTTATTATGTGCCGCAATGTTCTTATTTATTTTGATAAGCCAACGCAAGCGAAGTTGTTGGGTAAGTTTATGGGTTTATTACGTGTAAATGGTGTACTAATGTTGGGGCACAGTGAGAGCATCGCCAAAGGTTACGATGAGCTTGAGTGTCGTGGGAAAACCATATATGTAAGGCGTCGTTAAAAAATAAGGTAAGCGCAGCTATCTAGATCGGCAATTGTGCATTCATCAGAAATTTATGCAGAGAAGAATTAGTACGACTATGCAAAATAAACATTACGAACCTGCATTAGAGCTGTACCCAGCGTTAGACGGATTTGAGTCTATTCGTCGTTACTTGGATAAAAGTGAAAAGCGATTTATTGCCAAAATTTTACCGGGTGAATTTTATGTCTCGAAATACGACAACGAATTGATTGCTACAACATTGGGTTCTTGCGTGTCGGCCTGTATTTGGGATGAGAATAACGGCGTTGGTGGTATGAATCATTTTATGCTGCCGGTTTCAGATGTTGAAGCCAGTAAAGTGACTTGGGGTAATGTTGCAAGCGATGCAACTCGCTACGGTAACTACGCTATGGAGCATCTTATCAACGAAATTTTAAAAAATGGCGGTATTCGCCGTAATCTGCGCGCTAAGGTATTTGGTGGCGGTTGCGTGCTTAATCAGAGTAACGATGTTGGCGCGCGCAATGCCGAATTTGTACGGCTCTATTTGCATCAAGAAAATATAACCTTATTAAGTGAAGATCTTGGGGATATATATCCACGAAAAGTGCTTTTTGATCCTTTAACAGGTCGGGCACGAATGAAGAAAATTCGTACTCTCGATAACGATAATATTGTTGCGCGTGAACAAAGTTATCGCTACGACATCGAGCATACACCTATTGAAGGCAATATCGAGTTATTTTAATAATGAAAAAAATTAAAGTTATTATTGTTGATGACTCACAATTAATTACCCGTATACTCTCGGAGATTCTCTCTCAAGATCCTAATATTGATGTGGTGGGAGTTGCTTACGACCCTTATGAAGCGCGGGAAAAAATCCGGCAGCTAAACCCGGATGTGATCACACTTGATGTCGAAATGCCTAAAATGGACGGCATTACGTTTTTGAAAAATATCATGCGTTTACGTCCATTGCCGGTTGTCATGATTTCTACACTCACTCAATCGGGTGCCGGTATTACTTTAGAAGCACTCGAAATTGGCGCTGTAGATTTTATTCCCAAGCCCAAATCTATGCCTGGTGAGCGCCTTGGTGCTATGGCGGCAACCATCTGTCTGAAAATAAAACAAGCTGCGCGCGTTAATTCGGCAATCTTTGAAAACTATATTGATGCAGAACCGGTTAAAAGAGCCGTGATAAAAGGTAGTTCAAATAAATCGGGTCATATCAAACTCATTGTAATAGGCGCTTCTACCGGTGGTACCTTAGCGCTAAAACAGGTATTTACCGCACTGCCGAAAGGTATGCCGCCTATTGCCGTTGTTCAACATATGCCCGAAGGATTTACGGCGTCGTTTGCGCAAAGGCTAGATAATTGTTGTGAGCTTTCTGTAGAAGAATTTAGTGAAGACGGATGCGATTTGGAGCCAGACCACATTTATATCGCACGCGGTAATCAGCACTTTACGGTGAAAAATATTGCTGGTCGATTAAAAGGCTCAGCGGTTGATACTGAACCGGTAAATCGCCATAAACCGTCGGTGGATGTTCTGTTCGATTCGGTTGCCAGTTGGTGCAATGATCAAGTTATTGGTGTGATTTTGACAGGAATGGGCGCCGATGGCGCTATGGGTATGTTGCGTCTCAAGAAAAAAGGTGTGATGACGATAGCGCAAGATGAGGCAAGCTCTGTTGTATGGGGTATGCCTAGAGTTGCTGTTGAAAATGATGCTGTCGATTATGTTTTACCGCTGAATAAAATTGCACAGTTTCTGGTAGACCGGTGTGCGTAGCGTATGTTTTGTTAAAAGCAAATTAATCGTGCAAGTTTATAATACGTTGCATAATTTAGGTTCTGCTTCTAAAGTTTTTGATAAGTGTGCCAGAAAATTTTTTATTCGTTTTTGTTGTAAATAAAAAATTGGTCTATTACTTCAGTGGTGAAGCTTAGGATAACAGCTTTGTTCTGTAGGCGGGCTCTAGGAGTTTTTTATTTAGGTATCTTAGATCTATGTATCTTAGGTTTAAGTATCTTAGGTTTAAGTATCATAAACAAAACGACAGATCGGAATTTTTCGGCGTAGCTCCAATGTTATACAAACTAGAGCATTTGTGGTTAACGTAAAAGACATTTTTTATTGAGTTATGGAAGACTCTAAAAATCTAAGATTAGCTCTACCATGATTTAATCTGGGTGAACGCATTGAAAACGTGATTTTTAATGTTGGTACAATTTCAATCACTTACTGTTCTTGAAATTGGCGACACATCCTTGTGTCGCGAAAAACTCTAGGTTAATCAGA